>JBDHSZ010000148.1:0-9399 GCA_039812945.1 Shinella sp. | reverse complement strand
TCTTCCGTGTAGCCGGCGATGCGGATCACTTCCATGCGGTCCATCAGGGGCGCGGGAATGTTCAGCGTGTTCGCCGTCGTCACGAACATGACGTTGGACAGGTCGTATTCGACTTCCAGGTAGTGGTCCATGAAGGTCGAGTTCTGTTCCGGGTCCAGCACCTCCAGCAGCGCCGAGGACGGGTCGCCGCGGAAGTCCATGCCCATCTTGTCGATCTCGTCGAGCAGGAAGAGCGGGTTGGACTTCTTCGCCTTCTTCATCGACTGGATGACCTTGCCGGGCATCGAGCCGATATAGGTGCGGCGGTGGCCGCGGATCTCGGCCTCGTCGCGCACGCCGCCGAGCGCCATGCGGATATATTCGCGGCCGGTCGCCTTGGCGATCGATTTCGCGAGCGAGGTCTTGCCGACGCCGGGAGGACCGACGAGGCACAGGATCGGACCCTTGATCTTGGTCGAGCGGGCCTGCACGGCGAGATATTCGACGATGCGCTCCTTGACCTTGTCGAGGCCGAAATGATCCTCGTCGAGGATCTTCTCGGCGGCGTTGAGATCGGTCTTGATCTTCGACTTCTTGCCCCACGGAATGCCCGTCAGCCAGTCGAGATAGTTGCGCACGACGGTGGCTTCCGCCGACATCGGGCTCATCTGGCGCAGCTTCTTCAATTCGGCGTCCGCCTTCTCGCGGGCCTCCTTGGAGAGCTTGACCTTGGCGATCTTCTCTTCCAGCTCGGCCATCTCGTCGCGGCCGTCCTCGCCGTCGCCGAGCTCCTTCTGGATCGCCTTCATCTGTTCGTTGAGATAGTATTCGCGCTGGGTCTTCTCCATCTGGCGTTTTACACGCGAACGGATGCGTTTCTCGACCTGAAGAACCGAGATCTCGCCCTCCATGAAGCCGAGCGCCTTTTCGAGGCGCAGCTTGACGCTCGTCGTCTCCAGCATCTCCTGCTTCTCGACGATCTTGATGGAAAGGTGCGAGGCGACCGTGTCGGCGAGCTTCGAATAGTCCTCGATCTGGCTGGCGGCGCCGACGACCTCGGGCGAGATCTTCTTGTTGAGCTTCACATAGTTCTCGAACTCGGAGACCACCGAGCGCGACAGCGCCTCGATCTCGACCGGGTCCTCTTCCGGCTCGGGCAGCACATGCGCCATCGCCTCGTAGAACTCTTCGCGATCGGTATAGCCGTCAATCTCCGCGCGGGCGCGGCCCTCGACCAGCACCTTGACGGTGCCGTCGGGCAGTTTCAGCAGCTGCAGCACGTTGGCGACGGTGCCGATGCGGTAGATGGCGTCGGTCTCCGGATCGTCGTCGGAGGCGTTGATCTGGGTGGCAAGCATGATCTGCTTGTCGGTGCCCATCACCTCCTCCAGCGCGCGGATCGACTTCTCGCGACCGACGAACAGCGGCACGATCATGTGCGGGAACACCACGATGTCGCGCAGGGGCAGGACCGGGAAGGCCATGGAGTCGTGCGGCGCAGACGTCTTCTTCGTCATGTCATTTCCTTTCAAACGTCCCGTTTCCGGGAACCGGTCCAATCGGCGCTTGGGACACCGGGCCGGCGATCTTTTCCATCCACAAGTGGCGTTCGGTCAATGCTTTTTCAAGCCCGGCGCCGGGGTGCCCCACCCCGCGCCGAACCAGACGAACCAACAAGGGAAGTCTAGTCTTCCGCGCTGTCGCGGAACTTGCGGCCTTCCCCCGGCCATCATCGCCGGAGCTTACGCAGAACAGAATCGAAGTCTTCCATATTCGCGCGGCCCGCGCCGTTACGCAACGGGCGATATGCGGCGGCCGTTCAGGGTATGGAACCGGATCGACGGGTCGCGCATTATGCCCTCTTGCCAGCAATCCAGGAGCCGCAAATGTCGAAACCCGCCCTTGCCGTCGCCGCCCTTCTCGCCCTTTCCGCCGGCACCGCCGGCGCGCAGTTCACCGGCCCTTCCGATGTCGGGGAGACCGGAAACACGAAATATCCGGCCTCGACGGTGGCGGCCATCAAGGCCGAAGGCAAGGACGACATGAAGGTGACGCTGGAAGGGCGGATCGTCCGCAAGGTGGGGGACGAGAAATACATCTTCGCCGACGATACGGGCGAGATCGGGGTCGAGATCGACGACGAGGACTTTCCCGCCCGGCCGGTCTCGGAAACCACCCGCGTCAGGCTGGAGGGCGAGGTCGACACCCACCGCGTCAAGGAAACCGATTTCGACGTGGACCGCATGACCGTCGTGGAATGAGGCCGGGCGAGAGCCTGTCTCGCCTATGGCCGGCGGTCGGGCCCTCCCCTTCCGGGGAGGGCTTTTTTCTCAGGCCGAGACGTTGGCCTTCTCGTCGGTGCGCTCCGAATAGATGTAGAGCGGACGGGCCGAACCCTTGACCACCTCGTCGGAGATGACGACCTCGCGGACGCCTTCCAGCGTCGGCAGCTCGAACATGGTATCGAGCAGGATGTTCTCCATGATCGAGCGCAGGCCGCGCGCGCCGGTCTTGCGGACGATCGCCTTGCGGGCGATCTCGCGCAGCGCGTCCTCGTGGAAGGTCAGTTCCACGTCTTCCATCTCGAACAGGCGCTGGTACTGCTTGATCAGCGCGTTCTTCGGCTCGGACAGGATCTGGATCAGCGCATCCTCGTCGAGATCCTCCAGCGTCGCCAGGACCGGCAGACGACCGATGAATTCCGGGATGAGGCCGAACTTCACCAGGTCTTCCGGCTCGAGGTCGCGCAGGACCTCGCCGACGCGGCGGTCTTCCGGCGAGCGCACCGTCGCGCCGAAGCCGATGGAGGTCTTCTCGCCGCGGGCGGAGATGATCTTGTCGAGGCCGGCGAAGGCGCCGCCGCAGATGAACAGGATGTTCGTCGTGTCGACCTGCAGGAATTCCTGCTGCGGATGCTTGCGGCCGCCCTGCGGCGGGACGGAAGCGACCGTGCCTTCCATGATCTTCAGCAGCGCCTGCTGCACGCCCTCGCCCGACACGTCCCGGGTGATGGACGGGTTGTCGGACTTGCGCGAGATCTTGTCGACCTCGTCGATATAGACGATGCCGCGCTGCGCGCGCTCGACGTTATAGTCGGCCGCCTGCAGGAGCTTGAGGATGATGTTCTCGACGTCCTCGCCGACATAGCCGGCCTCGGTCAGCGTCGTGGCGTCGGCCATGGTGAAGGGCACGTCGATGATGCGGGCGAGCGTCTGGGCGAGATAGGTCTTGCCGCAGCCCGTCGGGCCGACCAGCATGATGTTCGACTTCGCCAGTTCCACGTCCGAGCCCTTGGCGGCATGCGCCAGGCGCTTGTAGTGGTTGTGCACCGCGACCGACAGGATGCGCTTGGCCTGCTGCTGGCCGATGACATATTCGTCGAGGACCTTGATGATATCCTGGGGCGTGGGAACGCCGTCACGGGATTTCACCATCGAGGTCTTGTTCTCCTCGCGGATGATGTCCATGCACAGTTCGACGCATTCATCGCAGATGAACACCGTCGGTCCGGCAATCAGCTTGCGGACCTCGTGCTGGCTCTTGCCGCAGAAGGAGCAGTAGAGGGTATTCTTGGAGTCGCCGCCGTTGCTGCCGCTGACCTTGCTCATGTCGTTTTCCTTCCAGCACGCCGTCCATCCCCTATGAGGATGGCCGGACCACTCAATCCACCCTCGCCGGACGCGCGCGTCCCTCGAAGGCTCCGGGGGTACTGACCGGCGGGCTCACGCCCGAGCCGGTGGCAACGAATCCCCCACCGAAATACCGCATGCTAGGTCACCACAGATCAACATAGCATTAACGGCCGATATTAACGGGTTTACCGTGCGGATAAAGCCCCGTGACGATTACAATTGCGTCACAATAGCTTCATCCGCGGCAAAACCATGGCGTCACGCGCCCTCGCCGCCCTCGGCCTCGAGGCGGCTGGAGATGACCTGGTCGACCAGGCCCCACTCCTTGGCCTCGTCCGCGCTCATGAAATGGTCGCGGTCGAGCGTCTGTTCCACTTCCTCGTAGGTGCGGCCGCAATGCTTGACATAGACCTCGTTGAGCTTGCGCTTCATCTTGAGGATGTCCTTGGCGTGGCGCTCGATGTCGGAGGCCTGGCCGGAGAAGCCGCCGGAGGGCTGGTGCACCATGATGCGGGCGTTCGGCGTGGCGAAGCGCATGTCCTTGTGGCCGGCGGCGAGCAGCAGCGAGCCCATGGACGCGGCCTGGCCGATGCACAGCGTCGAGACGGCCGGCTTGATGAACTGCATCGTATCGTAGATCGCCATGCCCGAGGTCACGACGCCGCCCGGCGAATTGATGTAGAGCGCGATCTCCTTCTTCGGGTTCTCGGCCTCGAGGAAGAGAAGCTGCGCGCAGACGAGCGTGGCGATATGATCCTCGACGGGACCCGTCAGGAAGATGATGCGCTCCTTGAGGAGACGCGAATAGATGTCGTAGGAACGCTCGCCGCGGTTGGTCTGCTCGACGACCATCGGCACCAGAGCCATGGCGGTATCTACGGGATTTCTCATGTCAATCCTTCATCTCAAGTGGCCCTGAAACCCTCGCCAAGCGTTGGGAATCAGCAAGTTTCGTCACCCCTACATAGAGTGTGAGGGCATCCGACTTCAAGACGGCCTCTCGTTTTGCGGGCGCTCTATGCCAGAATGCGGTTAACTCGCGGGGCATCGCGCGGGGATTTCCACAACCGGGGCGCAGGCAGGGTCAAGAAAGGATGAATCCGCCGGGGCATCCCGCCTGCCGGTGGAACTTCGCCCCCCGCCATCGAAGGTGGCGTTCCGGGCTTCCACCATCGCCGAAAATCCGCTAGGCCGACCGTATGAACACGCACCTCCCCTTCCTCTCCATCGACCCCGCCAGCCGCCGCGTCTCGCTCGACGGCCGCAATCCCGATTTCTACCGCGATCCCAATCCGGTCTATGCGGCGCTGCATGCGCATTGCCCCACCTTCTGGTGGGAAGAGCAGAAGCAGTGGTATTTCACCGGCTACGACCATGTGAACGGCCTCCTGCGCGACCGCCGCTTCGGCCGGCAGATCCTGCATGTGGCGACGCGCGAGGAGCTCGGGCTGCCGCCGCCGCAGGATCACGTCCGGCATTTCGACGCGGCCGAGGCTTGGTCGCTGCTGGAGCTGGAGCCGCCGGAGCACACGCGGCTGCGCACCCTCGTCAACCGCACCTTCGTCTCGCGCACGATCGAGAAGCTGACGCCGGAGATCGCCGCGCTCTGCCACCGGGCCATCGACCGCTTCGAGAAGGACGGGCGCGTCGAGCTGCTCGCCGCCTTCGCCGATATCCTGCCGGTGACGATGATCGCCCGGATGATCGGCATTCCCGACGAGATGGGGCCGCAGCTCCTGAAATGGTCGCACGCCTATGTGCGCATGTACATGTTCGGCCGCACCCGCGAGGACGAGCTCGCCGCCGACAGGGCGGCGCAGGAATTCGCCGATTATGTGCGCGGCGTGATCGCCGAGCGCCGGGCCGAGCCGCGCGACGACCTGCTCTCGCACATGGTCCACACCGAGCACAAGGGCCAGCTCCTCACCGAGGACGAGCTGATCTCGACGACCATCGTGCTGCTCAATGCCGGCCACGAGGCGACGGTGCACCAGATCGGCAATGCCGTGCGCACCATCCTGGAGAACGACGCCGATCCGGCCGTGCTGTTCTCCGACGCCAAGGCCACCGAGCGCACCGTGGAGGAGTGCCTGCGCATCTCCGCGCCCGTGCATATCTTCCAGCGCTATGCGCTCGAGGATGTCGAGCTCGACGGCATCCAGTTCCGCCGCGGCGACAAGGTGGCGATGATCCTCGCCGCCGCCAATCTCGATCCGCGCAAGTTCAGCGACCCGCTTGCCTTCAGGCCGGATCGCGACGAGGGCGCGAACCTCTCCTTCGGCGCGGGCATCCATTTCTGCATCGGCGCGCCGCTCGCCCGGCTGGAGCTGAACATCGCCCTGCCGATCCTCTTCCAGCGCCTGCCGGGGCTGCGGATCGCCAGGCCGCCCGTGGTGAAGGACGTCTATCACTTCCACGGGCTGGAGGCGCTGGAGCTGGAATGGTGACTAGAGGCGGATGACGTAGTCCTTGCGAGTCGTTTCAACGACTTCCCAGCTTCCCTTGAAGCCGGGCTTGAGGATCAGGCGGTCGCCCGCCCTGAGGTCGAAGGTCTCGCCGTCGTCGGCGGTGACGATGGAACGGCCTTCGAGGATGTGGAAATATTCCCACTCGTCGTAGTGGATGCGCCATTTGCCGGGCGTCGCCTGCCAGATGCCGGCATGGACGCCGCCCTCGGCCTCCTCGATGTTCCAGGTCGTGAAGACCGGGTCGCCGGCGATCAGCCGGTCGGCGGCCGGACGGCCCTCCTCCGGCTCCACGCCGGAAATGTCGAAGCGTCGCGCCTTGCTCATGCCTAGTCCGCTCCCTTGGCCGCTCCCTTGAAATGAAAAGGGCGGCCCGTCCGGGCCGCCCGGATCGCGTCAGGCCTTGGCGAGCGCCTGCTCGATATCGGCGATGATGTCGGCCACGTCCTCGATGCCGATCGACAGGCGCACGACGTCGGGGCCGGCGCCGGCGGCGACCTGCTGCTCCTCGGTGAGCTGGCGATGGGTGGTGGAGGCCGGGTGGATGACGAGCGAGCGCGTATCGCCGATATTGGCGAGGTGCGAGACCATCTCCAGCCCCTCGACGAAGCGCTTGCCCGCCTCGTAGCCGCCCTTGAGGCCGAAGGTGAAGACGGCGCCGGCGCCCTTCGGCGAATAGCGCTGCTGGAGGGTGTGGTTCGGGTCGTCCTCAAGGCCGGCATAGTTGACCCAGGAGATCTTGTCCTGCGCCTTCAGCCATTTGGCGACGGCGAGCGCATTGTCGCAATGGCGCTGCATGCGCAGCGGCAGCGTCTCGATGCCGTTGAGGATCTGGAAGGCGTTGAACGGCGAGATGGCCGGGCCGAAATCGCGCAGGCCGATGACGCGGCAGGCGATGGCGAAGGCGAAGTTGCCGAAGGTCGCATGCAGCACGACGCCGCCATATTCCGGCCGCGGCTCGGAGAGCGCCGGGTATTTGCCCGAGGCCGACCAGTCGAAGGTGCCGCCGTCGACGATGACGCCGCCCATGGAATTGCCGTGGCCGCCCATGAACTTGGTCAGCGAGTGCACGACGATGTCCGCGCCGTGCTCCAGCGGGCGCAGCAGATAGGGCGTCGCCATGGTGTTGTCGACGATGAGCGGCAGGTCGTGGCGATGAGCGATCTCGGCGATGCCGGCGATATCGACGAAGGTGCCGCCGGGATTGGCCAGGCTCTCGATGAAGATCGCCTTCGTCCGGTCGTCGATCTGGCTCTCGAAGCTCGAAAGGTCGGCGGTATCGGCCCAGCGCACATGCCAGTCGAAGCTCTTGAAGGCATGGCCGAACTGGTTGATCGAGCCGCCGTAGAGCCGGCGCGCGGCGATGAAGTTGTCGCCGGGGCGCATGATCGTGTGGAAGACGAGAAGCTGGGCGGAATGGCCCGAGGCGACGGCGAGCGCCGCCGTGCCGCCCTCGAGCGCCGCCACGCGCTCTTCCAGCACGGCCTGCGTCGGGTTCATGATGCGGGTGTAGATATTGCCGAAGGCCTGCAGGCCGAAGAGCGAGGCGGCGTGATCCGTGTCGTTGAAGACGAAGCTGGTGGTCTGGTAGATCGGCGTCGCGCGCGCGCCCGTCGTCGGGTCGGGCTGGGCGCCGGCATGGATGGCGAGCGTTGCGAAACCGGGCTTGTTCTTGGTCATGAAATGGCCTCCCAAATTGAATTCGGGGCGACTATTTCAGAGAGTTAAACGCCGGTCAAAGAAAGATTTTCCGTGCGCGGGCAGGTTCGGCGAAGAGCCTTGCCGGCGGGCCTCAGGCGATGAGGCGCGGATACTCGATCGCCGGGCAACGATCCATCACCACCTTGACGCCGGCCGCCTCCGCCACCGCGGCGGCCCCGTCGTGGCGCACCGAGAGCTGGCCCCAGATCGCCTTGGGCGGCGGGGAGAGCGCCAGCGCCTCCTCGACCACCGACGGCAGCGCATCGGCCGCGCGAAAGACGTCGACCATGTCGATCGGCTCGGCGATGTCGGCAAGGCGGGCGACGACGGGCTGGCCGAGGATCTCCTTGCCGGCCTGGCCGGGATTGACCGGGATGACGCGATAGCCCTTGCGCAGCAGGAAGGCCATGACCCGGTGGCTCGGGCGTTCCGGGTTCGGCGAGGCGCCGACGAGCGCGATCACCTTCGTCGAGCGGAGGATGTCGGCGATGTAGTAGTCCGGATAGGTGTCGTGATTCATGGCGCTGCCCCGTTTCTGCGCGGAGAATTGGGGTAACGCTAGGTGAAGTCAATATGCGGGCGTCACGATGCCCTGAGCATCATCACCGGATATTCCGTGACGGGGCAGCGATCCATGACGACCCGGATGCCGGCGGCCTCCGCCCGCGCGGCGGCCGCGTCGTCGCGCACGGTGAACTGTCCCCAGAGCACGGAGGGCAAGGGCCGGAGCGCCAGGACCTCGTCGACGACGGCGTGGAGCTGGCTCGCGGCGCGGAAGACGTCGACCATGTCGATCGGCTCGGGGATATCGGCAAGGCGGGCATGCACGGTCTGGCCGAGGATCGTCCGGCCGGCATGGCCCGGATTGACCGGGATGACGCGGTATCCCTTGCCGAGCAGGAAGCCCATCACGCCATGGCTCGGCCGCCCGTCGTTCGGCGAGGCGCCGAGCACGGCGATCGTGCGCACGGATTTCAGGATATCGCGGATGTAGCTTTCAGGATAATGATCGTGGTTCATCGCTGCCTCCTCCGGCCGTCGCGGCCGTCCTGCATGCGTTTTCCGGCGCGCAGTCTAAACCGAAACCCTGAACAAGACGACCGCATGCGCGCTGGCCTGCCGGCCGGTTCTGTGCCAATCCCGGACAGATTGCGCGTTTTTGGCCTCGTACCGGCCGCGGCGGCTGAATTTGCCGATTGCAAATCGCTCGCTTTGGGCAGATGAAGGGCCTCCCCATCCGCATGCCTGCCCCGCCGAGGTTCCAGATTGCCGCTAGACGTCCTCTTTCTCGTGCTGTTCGGCGCGGCGTTGCACGCGACCTGGAATGCCCTCGTCAAATCCGGCACCGACAAGTCGCTCGACGCCTCGATGGTTTCGCTGGGCGGCGGCGTGGTGGGCCTCGCCTTCCTGCCCTTCGTGCCGCTGCCGCTGCCGGAGGCCTGGCCGTTCATCCTGGCGTCCGCCGTCTGCCAGTTCGCCTATTTCCAGTTCATGGCCGCCGCCTACCGGGCGGGCGACATCGGCCTCGTCTATCCGCTGATGCGCGGCGCCGCGCCGCTGCTGGTCGCCACCACCAGCGGGGCGATCCTCGGCGAGCACCTGACGCCCGCGGCCATGGCCGG
>JBDHSZ010000147.1:0-9439 GCA_039812945.1 Shinella sp. | reverse complement strand
TCCTCGTTCTCCGCGAAGAGATGGTAGAAGGGCTGATCCTTCGAGGGCCTTATCTCGGCCGGAATGGAATTCCACCATTCTTCGGTATTGGCGAATTCGGGATCGACGTCGAAGATCACGCCGCGGAACGGGAAGACCCGGTGGCGGACCACGTCGCCGATGGCAAATTTTGCGTCACGCATCTTCATGGCGTACCTACCTTTCCGCTTATATTTGGGTAATTGCGCTGAAACATCAATAGTTCCCCTCGTTCATCCGTTCTTTGCGCGGGGGAGCGGCGCTTGCGCCTCCCGGCGTTTCGGCGTACCTCGAAGCTGGAAGTCTGATAGGTCGGTGGCATGAACAATCAGTGGGGCAGGAGCGGCAACGGACCAGCGGCGGGCGGCGGCTCCGGCATCGGCGGCATCCTGTTCGCCTCGGTGGTGAGCCTGGCGCTCGGCGCGGCCGGCGGCTATGGCGCCTTCCGGCTGATGGACAGCGGCGCGGTCCCCTCCGGCGAGATCGAGCAGCGCGACCAGCGCATCGCGGACCTCGCGCGCGAACTCGACGCCCGCGTGGCGCAGGCCGAGGAGGGCAGCCGGAAGGCCGCGGCGCTGACGGAGGAGAACAGCACCCTCAGGCGACAGGTCGAAACCCTGTCCAGCGAGGCCGGCGCGCCGGATTCCTCGGTTGCCATCGCGGAAAACGCCCGGCTGACGCAGGACGTGGTGCCGGGGCTGCGGAACGCGCTGGAGCTCGCCTCCCAGCGCGTTGCCGATGCCGAGGCGCTGAGGAAGCGGGCCGAGGAGGCGGTGCGCGATCGCGAGCGCCAGCTCTCCCTCAGGGCCGACCAGATCGGGCGGCTGGAGAAGGCGCTGGATCAGGCGCACGGCGAGCGGTCCACGGCCCAGAGCGCCGAGACCGAGCGCCTGGAGGCGGAGGCCGATACGCTGCGCCAGCAATTGCAGGAAGCGCAGCGCGCCGCGGAGACGCTCCGCACGAAGGACCTGCCGGCGCTGCGCGAGGAAATCGCCCGCAAGGATCAGGAGATTTCCGGGCTCAATGCCCGCAACGCCGCGCTCGAAGCCGCCGAGCGGTCCGCCCGGCAGCCGACCGGGCAGGACGGCAACGGCGCCAAGCCGGCGCTCGGCAATGCGCGGCCCGCCGAGGGCCGCAGCCCGCGCAACGGCGCGCTGGTGGCCGAGGCGATGCGGCGAACGCCCGGCCTCGACCGCCTGGCGAGCGGCGAGCGCGACCAGCTCGAACGCATGCTGCTGTCCGGCGAATGCGTCACCAATGCGCTGGGCGGCGTCTTCAAGCGCGTGCCGGTCCTGACGCTGCGCAACTTGATGCGCGACCTCGACAGCGACTGCTAGTTCCGCCGGCGGCCCGCCGCCGGTATCAAGGGAAGGAGATTTCGATGAAGCGATCCGTTCTGGCGGCCGTACTCGGCCTTGCGCTTACGGCGGGTAGCGCCCCGGCGCAGGAATTCGAGCGCAACATCATGACCGGCGGCCCGCAGGGCACCTATATCCAGATCGGCCGGGACATCGCCGCGCTCGGCGCGGCCTGCGGCCTCAAGCTCAATGTCGTGGAGAGCGCCGGATCGCTGGAGAATTTCGTCGGCGTGCGCAACCGGCGCAACACGCAGTTCGGCATCGTGCAGAGCGACGTGCTGGAATATCTCAAGACCTTCGAGGCCAACGACCCGGAGGTGCAGAAGGCGGTGAAGGGCGTGCGCATCATGTTCCCGCTCTACAACGAGGAGATTCATGTTCTGGCGCGCAGGGACATTTCCGGCCTGAAGGATCTCGCCGGCCGGAAGGTCGCCGTCGGCAAGAAGGACAGCGGCACGTTCCTGACGGCGACGCTGATCATGGACATCCTGCAGGTGAAGGCCGGCGAGCGGCTGGACATCAATCCGGACGAGGCGCTGCCGAAGCTCGTCTCCGGCGAGATCGACGCCTTCTTCTACGTGGCCGGCGCGCCCGCCCCGCTGTTTAGCGGCAATGCGATCGACAAGGCGAAGTTCCATCTCCTGCCGATCACCGAGGCGCCGCTGCTGGCGACCTACACGCCGTCGCGCATCGAGGCCGGCACCTATTCCTTCCAGGACCAGCCGGTCGATCTCGTCGCCGTGAAGGCGGTGATGATGACCTACGACTACGATACGAAGCGCAACGCCTATCACCGCGATAGCTGCAGGACGGTGGCGGATTTCTCCAGCCTCATCATCGGTGGGCTCGACAGGCTGAAGACGACCGGGCATCCGAAATGGAAGACGGTCGACCTTTCCGCCCTGCCGCCGGGATGGCAGGTGGGCGTCTGCGTCAAGGCCGGCATGGCCCTCGACTACAAGCCGGCCTGCAAGCCGGCGGCAGGCAGCGCTTCCGGCGGGGCGGACGATTCGAACGAGGAATACCTCAACCTGCTCAAGCAGCGGCTGCAGCAGTAACCCTTTCACAAGGCAATGAAAAACCCGGCCAATGGCCGGGTTTTCCGTTCTGGAGGCCTCCCGTCCGGGGACGGGAGGGATGCCGCGCCGATCAGGCCGAGTAGTACATGTCGAACTCGACCGGGTGCGGGGTCATCTCGAAGCGCATGACCTCCGCCATCTTCAGCTCGATGTAGGAATCGATCTGGTCGTCGTCGAACACGCCGCCGGCCGTCAGGTACTTGCGGTCCTTGTCGAGGCTTTCCAGGGCCTCGCGCAGCGAGCCGCAGACGGTCGGGATCTTCTTCAGCTCCTTCGGCGGCAGGTCGTAGAGGTCCTTGTCCATGGCCTTGCCGGGATGGATCTTGTTCTTGATGCCGTCGAGGCCGGCCATCAGCATGGCGGCGAAGCCGAGATAGGGGTTGCCGAGCGGGTCGGGGAAGCGGATCTCGACGCGCTTGGACTTCGGACCCGTGCCGAACGGGATGCGGCAGGAGGCCGAGCGGTTGCGGGCCGAATAGGCGAGCAGCACCGGCGCCTCGTAGCCCGGGACGAGACGCTTGTAGGAGTTCGTCGTCGGGTTGGTGAAGGCGTTGATCGACTTGGCGTGCTTGATGATGCCGCCGATGAAGTAGAGGCAGCTTTCCGACAGGCCGGCATATTCGTCGCCGGCGAAGGTCGGCTTGGAATCCTTCCAGATCGACAGGTGCACGTGCATGCCCGAGCCGTTGTCGCCGAAGATCGGCTTCGGCATGAAGGTCGCCGTCTTGCCATAGGCATGGGCGACCTGGTGGACGCCGTACTTGTAAATCTGCACCTTGTCGGCGCTGCGCACCAGCGTGTCGAACTTGACGCCGAGCTCGTGCTGGGCGGCGGCGACCTCATGGTGCTGCTTCTCGACCGTGACGCCCATCTCCTTCAGCACGGTCAGCATTTCCGAGCGCATGTCCTGGCAGCTATCGACCGGGGGAACCGGCAGGTAGCCGCCCTTGACGCGCGGGCGATGGCCGAGGTTGCCGGTCTCGTAGCTGGTGTCGTCGTTGGAGGGCAGCTCCGAGCTGTCCAGCCGGAAGCCGGTATTGTAGGGGTCCGCCTTGTACTTGACGTCGTCGAAGATGAAGAATTCCGGTTCCGGGCCGGCATAGACGGTGTCGCCGATGCCCGAGGCCTTGAGGAAGGCTTCGGCCTTCTTGGCCGTGCCGCGCGGGTCGCGGTTATAGGCCTCGCCCGAGACGGGCTCGAGGATGTCGCACAGGATGACCATGGTGGACTGGGCGAAGAACGGGTCCATATGGACCGTTTCCGGGTCGGGCATCATCACCATGTCGGATTCGTTGATGGCCTTCCAGCCGCCGATCGAGGAGCCGTCGAACATGACGCCGTCGGCGAACATGTCCTCGTCGACGATGTCGGCGTCCATCGTGATGTGGTGCAGCTTGCCGCGCGGGTCAGTGTAGCGCAGATCGACGAACTTTACGTCGTTTTCCTTGATTTGCTTGAGGATGTCGTTGGCAGTCGTCATGAATGAGGTTCCTGTATGTGATGACGAGTAAAAGCTGGGCCGGACGGCCGGGATCAGATGGCGTCGACGCCGGTTTCGCCGGTGCGGATGCGGATGACTTCTTCGACGTTGGAGACAAAGATCTTGCCGTCGCCGATGCGGCCGGTCTGGGCCGCGTTGCGGATCGCCTCGATGACGGCCTCCGCGTTCTCGTCCGCCAGCACGACCTCGACCTTCACCTTGGGCAGGAAGTCGACGACATATTCGGCGCCACGGTAAAGCTCCGTATGCCCCTTCTGGCGTCCGAAGCCCTTCGCCTCGGTGACGGTGATGCCCTGCAGGCCGACTTCCTGAAGGGCCTCCTTCACCTCGTCGAGCTTGAAGGGCTTGATGATCGCTTCGATCTTTTTCATGAGAAGATGTCTCTCCGCTTCTCCTGTTCGCGCGGGCCGCGCCCGCTACGCACTTCCAATGCACGTGGCATGCCAAGTCGAAGCAGGATGCGTGCCAGGTGGAAATTAAATCCTTTCCCTCACGCATCCGCCCGTCCTCACGCGGGCGATGATGCTGCTTTCCGGGCAAAAGGGCCAGCGGAATCTGCCTAAAAATGCATCCCCTCCCGCCCGGATGCGAGGGGGGCGCAGGGCAGGGCCCGGCAACCGCCGCGCAAAGCCGCGGATTTGAGCATGCCGGGCATGCATCTGCACAAAAAACAGGCTTTCGGCGGCCGTTGCGGGAAATTTTCCGGCGAGGCTTGATCGCGGCCGCCCCGATCGACTACCCTTGCGGCATCGACCGAGTGGCAACTAGGGTTCCGGACGGCCTGCCGTCGCTGGACCGAGCGTTGCAGAAACCGTGGGCGTTCCACGGCTGCACCCGAGGGACAAAATCCCAGAGGCGGAGACGTCGAGATCAACCAGCGCCTGTCCGGCGCTTCAGGAGGTCTCGATGGCGTTCGCCTCGCTGCTGCTTATCATTCTCGCTTCCTTCATCCATGCGAGCTGGAACCTGCTCGCCAAGCGGGCCGCGTCGGTCGGCCCGGTCTTCGTCTTCGCCTATAACCTCATCGCCTGCATCGCCTATGCACCATGGGTCCTCTACCTGCTGATGCAGGGCGAGGGCGTCGCATGGACGCGGGCGGGCGTCGGCTTCGTCCTCGTCAGCGGGCTGATCCACCTTGCCTACAGCCTCTGCCTGCAGAGGGGCTATCAGGTGGCCGACCTTTCGGTGGTCTATCCCGTCGCGCGGGGGACCGGGCCGATGCTCTCGACGCTCGGCGCCTTCGCGATCCTCGGCGAGACGCCGTCCGGGCAGGGCGTGCTCGGCCTCCTCCTCGTGGTCGCCGGGATCGGCCTGATCGCCACGCAGGGCGACCTTGCCGCCTTCCGGCGTCCGGGCGGGCAGGCGGGGGTGCGCTGGGGCACGGCGACGGGCGGCCTGATCGCGTCCTATACGGTCGTCGACGCCTATGCCGTCAAGGCGCTCGGCATCGCGCCGGTCGTGCTGGACTGGTTCTCCAACGTGCTGCGCTTCTTCCTGCTCGCCCCGCTGGTGCTGGTGGCCCCGCGCCGCGCCCTTGCCGTCATGCGCGGCCGCTGGTGGCTGGCGGTCGGGGTCGGGCTGCTCTCGCCGCTGTCCTATATCCTGGTGCTGGCGGCGCTGACCTCGGGCGCGCCGCTCAGCCTGGTCGCGCCGATGCGCGAGATGTCGATGATGGTCGGCGCGCTGATGGGCATGCTGATCCTGCGCGAGGAGGTCGGGCCGTGGCGGCTTTTCGGCTGCGGCGTGCTGATCGCCGGCGTCATCTGCCTTTCGGGCGCATGAGGGCTTGTCTCCGCGCCGTCTTTGCGGGCATCCTCGGGCATGCACAAGGAAATCGATACGCTGATCGTCACGCCCGAGGACATGGGCCGCATCGACCGGGCGGCCGCGGCCTCCGGCCTGTCCAGCTACGGCTTGATGGAGCGGGCGGGGCAGGCGGTGGCGGCCGCCGCGCTGCGGCGCTTTCCGGCCACGCAACGCTTCGCCGTGCTCTGCGGGCCGGGCAACAATGGCGGCGACGGCTATGTCGCCGCGCGCGCCCTGCTGGCGGCGGGGGCCGATGTCGCGGTCCACGCGCTCGGTGATCCGGCGCTGCTGACGGGCGACGCCGCCACGGCCTTCGCGGCTTTCGGCGGCGAGGCCGCGCCGCTCGCGGATTACCGGCCCCGGCCGGGCGACACCGTTATCGACGCGCTGTTCGGCGCGGGGCTGGCGCGTGACCTGCCGGAGGTCGTGGTCGGCGTCATCGAGGCCGTTCGCCGCCAGGCGCTCGCGGTGCTTGCGGTGGACCTGCCCTCCGGCATCGACGGGCGCACAGGTGAGGTGAGGGGCGCGGCCTTCGAGGCGAGCGCGACCGTCACCTTCATGTGCCGCAAGCCGGGCCACCTGCTCCTGCCGGGACGGGCCATGGCGGGCGAGGTGGAGGTCTTCGACATCGGCATCCCCGCGCGCATTCTCGCCGGGCATGCCGGCCATATGCGGGTCAACACGCCCGCCGTCTGGCGTCCGGCGCTGCCGGCTGAGACGGGCGCGACGCACAAATATCTGCGCGGACATCTCGCCGTCTTCTCCGGCCCCGCGACCGCCACGGGGGCGGCGCGGCTTTCCGCCGAGGCGGGCCTTCGCGCCGGCGCGGGCCTCGTCACCCTGCTGTCCCCGGCCGAGGCGCTGCCGGTCAATGCCGGCCATCTGACGGGGGTGATGCTGAAGGCCGTCGACGGCGAGGAGGACCTTGCCGCGCTGCTCGAGGACGAGCGCCTGAAGACCTTCGTCCTCGGCCCCGGCTTCGGCGATGCGGACAAGGCCCGGCGTTACGTCCCCCTGCTCGCGGCCGGCGGCGGCGGCCTCGTGCTCGACGCCGACGGCATCAGCGCCTTTCGCGATTCTCCCGACGCGCTCTTCGCATGCTTTGCCGGCGGGCAGCCGCGGCTGGTGCTGACGCCGCATGACGGCGAATTCGCCCGGCTCTTCCCCGATCTTGCCGGCGACGCGGCGCTGTCGAAGATCGAGCGCGCGCAAAAGGCCGCCGCCCGCAGCAACGGCGTCGTCATCCTCAAGGGCGCCGATACCGTGATCGCCGCGCCGGACGGCCGAGTGCTCATCAACGAGAACGCGCCGCCCTGGCTCGCCACCGCCGGCTCCGGCGACGTGCTCGCCGGCATCGTCGGCGCGCATCTGGCGCAGGGCATGCCGGCCTTCGAGGCCGCCGCCGCCGCCGTCTGGCGGCACGGCGAGGCCGGGCGCATCGCGGGCGAGGGGCTGACGGCGGAAGACCTGCCGGCGGCCATTCCCCCCTGGCCGGGATAGGACAGCCGCAGGAGGATTTCCGTGCAAGCCGGTATAAGGTCGTTCTTCGAGCGATACGAAAGGCTCTTCAACCGCGCGCTCGGCGATGACGCGGACATGGACGAGGTCGCGGACCTTTATGCGCCCGCCTTCATCGCGGCCACGCCGGCCGGCGTGGCGTCGGGAAGCAACGACGACCATTTCCGGCAGGCCATGACCGAGGGCTATGCGCGCTACCGGGCGATCGGGACAAAGGCCATGCGCCTGCGTGATATCCGCCTGTCGCCGATCGACGACCGCCATTGCCTGGCGCATGTCGCCTGGACGGCGACCTATCAGCGCAAGGACCGGCCGGACATCTCCATCGATTTCGACGTGCACTATCTCGTCCAGGTGCTGGACGGCGCGCCGAAGGTCTTCGGCTGGGTCTCGGGCGACGAGCAGGCGCTGCTGGAAAAGCACGGCATCGTCTGATGCCGGCGCTTCCGCCTCACCCCGTCCGCTTCTTCAATTCGCGCGCGCCGTTCGGGGCGTTCACCTTGCCGGAGGTGATGAAGAAGGCGAAGACGTCGCGCGCCTTGCCGGCCGGCCTGGTGTCCGGGTCGATCTTCGGCAGGTCGGACGGCTCGCGGCCGCCGGCCCAGTCCTTCAGCCGCCCGGCCCATTCGTCGAGAGCCTTCGGCGGATAGCAGGTCTCGATGTCGTCGGACCCTTTTTGCAGGCGGGCATAGACGAAATCCGCCGTCACGTCGGCGATCTCGGGATAGTCCTCATGCTGCGCATAGACGACGGCCATGTTGTACTTTCGGGCGAGCGCCGTAAATTCCGGCGTCATGAACGTGTCGTTGCGCACTTCCAGCGCATGTTTCAGCGCAAGGCCGTCCTGCTTTTCCGGCAGCAGCTTCAGAAAACCCTCGAAATCGTCGGGCTCGAATTTCTTGGTCGGCGGAAACTGCCAGAGGATCGGGCCGAGATGGTCGCCGAGCTCGGTGAGGCCCTGCGTCAGGAACCGTTCGACGGATTCGCCACCGTCGGAAAGCACCTTGCGGTTCGTCGTGAAGCGGCTGGCCTTCAGCGAGAAGATGAAGTTTTCAGGCACTTCGGAGGCCCATTTGGCGAAGGTCTCCGGCTTCTGCGAGCCGTAATAGGTGCCGTTGACCTCGATGGCCGACAGTTCGCGGCTGGCGAATTCGAGCTGCCGCTTCTTCGGCAGCTTCTCGGGATAGAAGGTTCCCTCCCAGGGCTCGAAGGTCCAGCCGCCGATGCCGGTGCGGATGATGCCGGATTGGGTCATGCTCTCCTCCGTTCCAATACTGTCAACCTGCCGGCTCGGAGCCGTGGAACAGGCGCCACGTCCACGCCCCGCCCTGAAAACTCAGGACGCCCGAAAGCCGGTAGGGAAAGGCGCGTTCCTCGCCATCCTGGGCGAGGAGGGCGTTTCCTTCCGCGAAGATCCAGGCGAGGTCGCCGGCCACCGTGACATCGAGGCTGTCCCAGACCAGCCGGACCGTTCGCGGCTTCTCCATCAGGCTGGCGAACAGCGCGGCGATGGCGGCCTTGCCGTCGGCCCGCTCGCCCGCCTCCGATCCGACGAGCACGGCATCCGTCGCGAATTCCTCGGCGATGGCGCGGTCCCGCGCGAAGAGCCGCGCGCCCAGCCGCTCGACCGCCTGCCGGACGGCGATTTCCCGCCCGCCCGTCATTCGGCCGCCGCCTTCCGCATCGGCCGCCGCTCGAGAAGCTCGCGCAGGAACTGGCCGGTATAGGAGCGCTCGACCTTGACGACGTCCTCGGGCGTGCCTTCGGCGATCACCTCGCCGCCGCCGTCGCCGCCCTCCGGGCCGAAGTCGATGATCCAGTCGGCGGTCTTGATCACCTCCAGATTGTGCTCGATCACCACGACCGAATTGCCCTGGTTGACCAGCTCGTGCAGCACTTCCAGCAGCTTGGCCACGTCATGGAAGTGCAGGCCCGTCGTCGGCTCGTCGAGGATATAGAGCGTGCGGCCGGTCGAGCGCTTCGACAGCTCCTTGGCGAGCTTGACGCGCTGCGCCTCGCCGCCCGACAGGGTGTTGGCCTGCTGGCCGACCTTGATATAGCCGAGGCCCACCTGGTTCAGCGTCGTCAGCTTGTCGCGCACGGCGGGGACGGCGGCAAAGAACTCCACGCCTTCCTCCACCGTCATGTCCAGCACGTCG
>JBDHSZ010000146.1:0-9609 GCA_039812945.1 Shinella sp. | reverse complement strand
AAAGCCGCAGGTCCTGCTGCTCGACGAGCCGCTCTCGGCCCTCGACGCCAAGATCCGCGTGTCGCTGCGCGAAGAAATCCGCATGATCCAGCAGCAGCTCGGCATCACCACGGTCTTCGTCACGCACGACCAGGAGGAGGCGCTGTCGATCTCCGACCGCATCGTCGTCATGAATGCCGGCAAGGCCGACCAGATCGGCACGCCCGCCGACATCTACAACCGCCCCGCCACCCGCTTCGTCGCCGGCTTCGTCGGCACGCTGAACCTCATCGAGGCCAAAGTGGTCGATGCCGCCGCGAACCGCGTGACGATCGGCGACCAGGGCGTGACGCTGCGCGAATCCCTCGGCAACGCCAAGGCGGGCGATACGATCTCGCTCGCCCTGCGCCCCGAGGCCGGCTCCATTTCCCCCGACGCCAAGGGCGACACGGCGCTGACCGGCGAGGTCATCTCCTCCAACTTCCTCGGCTCGGTCATCCGCACCCGCATGAATGTCGGCGGCAGCGTCATCTCCTTCGACATGTTCAACAGCCCCGGCCTCGTGCCGCCGGCCGTCGGCGAGAAGGTCACGCTGCGCTTCACGGCCGGCGACCTCCTCGTCATCCGCGACTGAACCTTTCGCGGGAAATCTGTCGTGAATCGCGCCTTCCACGTCGCCCGCGGATTTGATCCGCGGGCGTTCGCCGTCTACTCTCCCATCGTTCTCAGGGCGGGGCGGAACTCCCCACCGGCGGTATCGGGCGAGTGCCCGGAGCCCGCGAGCGCCTTTCGCGAATGGAAGGGTCAGCAGATCCGGTGCGATGCCGGAGCCGACGGTCACAGTCCGGATGGAAGAGAGCAAGCAGGAGGCCGTTCCGTGATGGAACGATCTCGTGCGTGTTCGCCCAAGGGACCCGTTGAAAGATGGCTCAACCCTTGAAAGGCCTCGACATGAATGCCAATGCCACCCCCTCCGCCCGTATCGCCGTCATCCGCGCCCGCTGGCACGCCGGCATCGTCGACCAGGCGGTGACGTCCTTCATCGCCGAATGGCAGGCGCTCGGCGGCGGCGCCGAGGAGGTCGACGTGATCGACGTGCCCGGCGCCCTCGAAATCCCGCTGCAGGCGCAGCTCCTCGCCCGCACCGGCCGCTACGCCGCCATCCTCGGCGTCGCCCTCGTCGTCGACGGCGGCATCTACCGCCACGACTTCGTCGCCGGCACGGTGGTCGACGCCATCGTGCGCGTCGGCCTCGATACCGACGTGCCGGTCCTCTCCGCCGTGCTGACGCCGCACCATTTCCAGGAATCGGAAGCCCATATCGCCTTCTTCCGCGACCACTTCGTCGTCAAGGGCAGGGAAGCCGCCGAGGCCGCCCGCCAGATCCTCGACGCGCGGGCAAGGGTCGCACTCGTGCCGGCCGGCTGAACCGGTCTCTCAACGACCGGAATCGATTCGCCAGGACAAGGCGGCAAAGCGTTGAAAAGACTCTGGAAGCCCGGCACCGCTGCCGGGCTTTCGCCTTTTCGGGACAGCCGGTTTACCGATAAGACACCTCTTTCGGGGACTATACCGGCCTTCCGCCCCGACGAACGACATCGGCCGGAACGGGCAAGCGGGCGGCAAGCCTCGATCCCGGTACGGCGCCTATCTTCCGGCCCGCGGGGGAACGGCCCGGGCAACAAGGGAAGCGTGATGTCGAAATGGTTCAGAGAAAATGCACCGGTCAGCGCCCATGACCTGACAGCGCAGTTCATGCGCCTGAAGCGCGGCTCGATCACCCGCCGCCATTTCCTCGCCGTCACCGGCCTCGGCCTTGCCGCCGCCGTGCTTGCCCGCCAGCCGGGCCTGTTCAATTCCACGGCCGCGGCGCAGGAAGACCTCGGCTCGACCATGTCGCTCGCCACCTGGCCGAACTATCACGACCCCGACAGCTTCGAGGCCTTCACCGCCGCCACGGGCGTCGCCGTCGAGGTCAACGTCTTCGGCTCGAACGAGGAGATGCTGGCCAGGCTCCAGGCCGGCGGCGCCGGCTGGGACCTGTTCGTGCCCACCAACTACACGATCTCCACCTATGCCGGCCTCGGCCTGATCGAGCCGCTCGACCTCGCCAGGCTGCCGAACCTCGATCCCGGGACGCAGAATCCGCGCTTCACCAACGAGGGCACGGTCGGCGGCAAGGTCTATGCGCTGCCGAAGAACTGGGGCACGACGGGCATCGCCGTCAATTCCGACAGGGTGAGGCCGAAGGTCACGAGCTGGAAGGAATTCTTCGAGGTCGCCATGACCGAGGCGGACGGCCGCGCCATGGTGCACGACTACCAGCTCACCACCATCGGCAACGCGCTCGTCTCGCTCGGCTTCTCCTTCAACTCGATCAAGCCCGCCGAGCTCGCCGCGGCGGAGGCGCTGCTCCTCGCGGTGAAGCCGCATCTCTACGCCATCAACAGCGACTACCAGCCCTCGATGCGCGCCACCGACGCCTGGATGACCATGTGCTGGACGAACGACGGCGCGCAGCTCAACCGCGATATCCCGGAGATCCAGTTCACGCTCGGCTCGGACGGCGGCGAGATCTGGTCGGATTTCTACGCCGTGCCGGCGAGCGCCGCCAACAAGCCGGCCGGCTATGCCCTGCTCGACTTCCTGATGGACCCGCAGAACGCGGTGAAGGAGCACATCGCCAACGGCGCGCCGAGCACCGACAGCCGCGTCATCTCCCTGCTGCCGGAGGAGATCACCGGCAACAGGATCGTCTATCCCGACGAGGCCGCGCTGACCCCGCTCGAATTCGGCGCCGCCGTGACGCTCACCGACCCGGCGCGCGCCGAGCTGATGGCGCGCTTCAAGTCGGCCTAGCGACCGCCCTCAGACCGACGCGAGCCCGCCCTGATGCACGACAATGCGCGCATGGTAGGGCACGCGCTTGTAGAGATCGAGCACATCCTGGTTGACGAGCCGCACGCAGCCCGAGGAGGTCGCCTTGCCGATCGATTTCCATTCCGGCGAGCCGTGCAGGCGGTAGAGCGTGTCCTGGCCGTTCTGGAAGATGTAGAGCGCCCGCGCGCCGAGCGGGTTCTTGATGCCCGGCTCCATGCCGCCGTTGGCGACGGAGTATTTCGCCAGATGCGGCTGGCGCTTGATCATCTCGTCGGGCACCTTCCAGCGCGGCCAGGGCTGGCGCCACTGGATCACGCCCTCGCCTTCCCAGGCAAAGCCGTCGCGGCCGATGCCGACGCCGTAGCGCATCGCCGTGCCGCCCGGCTCGACGACATAGAGGAAGCGCGCCGCCGTATCGACGACCACCGTGCCCGCCGGCTCGCCGGTCGGGTCCTTCACGCGCTGGCGGTAGTATCTCGGGTCGATCTCCCGATAGGGGACGGCCGGGATGAGATGGCCGCCGTCCTCGACGGCGGCATAGCGCGTCACCAGCTCCTCGTCCGTCGCCGGCACGATGGGATAGCTGACCCTTTGCGGGACGGGGGCATTGCTGACGCCGCCTTCCGTCGTCGCGCATCCCGCAAGCGTCGCGGCGGCCCCCAGAAGGAGGCTCCTGCGCGACAAGACACCGATCTCAGACATTCTTGAAAACAACTCCTGCAAACCCGGATGAATGCAGGATGGCTATCCAACCGGCCCGCCTCCTGGCAAGGCGCGGGCCCATCACATCTTCGGCACCGCACAACGCTGCCGCAGGCACCGTTGCCGTCCTGCCACGACGGCGGTCAGCTCGACTGGCCGGCGAGCCAGTTGTGCCAGTCGTTCACGCTGCCGGAGAAGACGTTGAGGTCGATCTTGCCCTCGACGCCGTGCGACAGGCCCGAGCCCGAATATTGCCAGAACAGCCAGCGCCGGTTGGGATAGCGCACGGACGGATGCGCCGCGACCGAGCGCAGCCAGAACGGATATTCCTTGAGCTCGCCGGAAAGGTTGTCGGCGTAGAAGTCCGGCGCGGTGTAGATGATCGGCCGCTTGCCGTAGTGCCGCTCCAGCATCTCGCCGAAGACCCGGATCTTCTCGACATATTGCGCGCGCGTCAGGCGCTTCTTGCAGCTCGATTCACCGTTGTACTCGGCATCGATGACCGGCGGCAGCGCGTCGGGGTCCTTCGGCACGTTGCGGATGAACCACTCGGCCTGCGAGCTGGCGACGCGGCACCAGTAGAAGAAGTGATAGGCGCCGCGCCGGATGCCCGCCTCCTTGGCCCGGCGCCAGTTGGTCTGGAACATCGGGTCGAGATGGTCGCCGCCGTCGGTCGCCTTGATGAAGGCGAAGTTGGCGCCCTGCGTGCGCAGCTTCATCCAGTCGATCTCGCCCTGCCAGCGCGAGACGTCGACGCCGTGCACCTGGTAGTGCTTCGGCGCGCGCTTGCCGAAATTGATCGGCTTGGCGTCGCGGAACTGCTGGCTGTAGACGCGCGAGCGCTTGCCGAGGCGCTGGGTCGGCATCTCCTCCGCCGTGACGGACTCCGCCGGGCGCTCGGCGGGGATCGCGGACTTCTTCGCCATCGTCTCGAAGACATTGGCGTCCGGCACCGGCCCGGCCCAGGCGAGCATTTCCGCGCCCTCCGCCTTCACCCTGCCTTCGCCGACGGCGACTTCCGGAACGGGACCGCCGCCCTTGGTGACGGAACTCGTCGTCTCGCGCGACGGCTTGACCGCCAACACCGTTTCCGGGGTCGAGCTCGACGCGCAGCCGGCCAGGGAGGCGCAGCCGAGGAGGATCGCTGTAAGGACCGAAAGACGCATGGGCACTCGCACGCAAGACAAACCGAAGCCCCGCCCCGAGGGACGGAATTGCTAACGGAAGATTACCGCGAAATGTTAAATACAATCTTTACGGCCCGGCGTGGCATTTCAGACACTTAGCCCCGCCGCCTCAAGCCTTCGCCCCTGCCCGCAGCCGCCTGCGGGTCTCCGTCGGGCTTTCGTGATAGTGCGCGCGGTAGCTGCGCGAGAAGGCGGAGGAGGAGTTGAAGCCGGTGAGCGCGGCGATGTCGGCGAATTCCTCCCGGGTCTCGATCACCTTGCGCCGGGCGGCGTTGAGGCGCAGCGCCAGATAGTGCCGGTGCGGCGCGACGCCCATCGATTCCTGAAACAGGTCCTGGAGATGGCGCGCGCTGACGCCGACGCGCCGGGCAAGCTTTGCCAAAGTCAGCGGCGCGTCCACCGTCTCCTCCATCAGCCGCACCGCCTGGCCGACGCGCTGGTCGGCGACGCGCATATTGCCGAGCGCCGGCACCTGCAGCAGGCCGGCGCTGCGCTCGTGCTCGTAGATGAACAGCCGCGAGACCTCCAGCGCCAGCGAATAGCCCTGCCGGCGGCGGATGATCTCCAGCATCAGGTCGAGCGTCGGCAGCGAGCCGCCCGTGGTGATGCGCTTGCCGTCGATGACGTAGCGCTCGCGCATCACGGCGATCTGCGGATAGCGCGAGGCGAATTCCTCCATGTCCTCCCAATGGATCGTCACCGTATGGCCGTCGAGCAGGCTCGCCTCGGCAAGCAGCCAGCTTCCCGATTCGATGCCCGCCATCGCCACGCGATGGCGCGCCGTCTGCGAGAGCTGCCGGCGGATGAGCGCCGTCGCGCTCATCCGCCATTGATAGCTGGACAGCACGAAGAGCGGCGCGCTCTCCCGCTCCGGCCGGAACGGCCCGTCGACCGGCACGGGGATGCGGCTGCGCGTCTCGACCGCCTCGCCGTCCGGCGAGAAGATGCGCCAGCGATAGAGGTCCTGGCCGGAAATGCGGTTTGCCGCGCGCAGCGGCTCGATGACCGAGGCGACGAGGATGAGGTTCGTCTCCGGCAGGACGAGGATATCGATGTCGAGCGTTTCGGAAGAGGGATCGAACATGCGGCAACATGTCCGCGCAGCGCTTTAATTGTCAAGATCGCCGCTGAAAAGGACAAGCACCGCGTCTCTTCTTGGCTCGTAATGGACCCCAACGAGAATACCGGGAGAACGACGATGCCCCTAGCCATGAACCGCGATGTCTTCATCACCTGCGCCGTCACCGGCTCCGGCGACACCGCCGGCAAATCCCCCCATGTCCCGCGCTCGCCCAGAGAGATCGCCGAATCGGCCATCGAGGCCGCCAAGGCCGGCGCGGCCGTCGTGCACTGCCATGTGCGCGACCCGGAAACCGGCGCGCCGAGCCGGCGCAACAACCTCTATCGCGAGGTGACAGAGCGCATCCGCGACGCCGAGGTCGACGTGGTGCTCAACCTCACCGCCGGCATGGGCGGCGACATGATCTTCGGCAACACCGAACAGCCGCTTCCCCTCAACCCGAACGGCACGGACATGGCCGGCGCCACGGAGCGCGTCTCCCATGTCGCCGAATGCCTGCCGGAAATCTGCACGCTCGACTGCGGCACGATGAACTTCTCGCTCGGCGACTATGTGATGACCAACACGCCGTCCATGCTGCGCGCCATGGCGAAGATGATGACGGACCTCGGCGTGCGCCCGGA
Source organism: Shinella sp. (assembly GCA_039812945.1). Lineage (GTDB taxonomy): Bacteria > Pseudomonadota > Alphaproteobacteria > Rhizobiales > Rhizobiaceae > Shinella. Next base: position 3,157 of record JBDHSZ010000146.1, on the reverse strand, counting down.
GATCGAGGCCTTCGACACCGGCCATCTCTGGTTCGCCAAGCAGCTCGTCGAGGAAGGCCTGATCGAGGATCCCGTCCTCATCCAGCTCTGCATGGGCATTCCGTGGGGCGCGCCGGACGACCTCAACACCTATATGGCGATGGTCAACAACGTTCCTTCCAACTGGACCTTCTCGGCCTTCTCGATCGGCCGCAACGCCATGGCCTATCCGGCCGCGGCCGTGCTGGCCGGCGGCAATGTCCGCGTCGGGCTGGAGGACAACCTCTATGTCGGCAAGGGCCAGCTCGCCACCAATGCGCAGCTCGTCGACAAGGCCGTCACCATCATCGAGAGCATGGGCGCGCGGGTCATCGGCCCGGCCGAGGTGCGCGAGAAGCTGAAGCTGACCAAGCGCGCGCCGCGCGGCTGACCGGACACGAAGCGCAAGCCCCCTCATCCGCCCTTCGGGCACCTTCTCCCCGCCGGGGAGAAGGTGAGGCAGGTCGGGGCTTTGCCGCAATCCCCTTCTCCCCTCGGGGAGAAGGTGCCGGCAGGCGGATGAGGGGGAACGCCCCGCAACGAGAAGAACATGAGGGAACGCATGAGCACGACCACCATCAACAAGGCAGCCTGCGTCGGCGGCGGCGTCATCGGCGGGGCATGGGTCGCGCGCTTCGCGCTCGCCGGCATCGACGTGAAGATCTTCGACCCGCATCCGGAGGCCGAGCGCATCATCGGCGAGGTCATGGCCAATGCCGAGCGCGCCTATGGCATGCTCACCATGGCCCCGCTGCCGCCGAAGGGGAAGATCACCTTCTGCAAGAGCCTTGAGGAAGCCGTCGAAGACGCTGACTGGATTCAGGAAAGCGTTCCCGAGCGGCTGGAGCTGAAGCGCGGCGTGCTGACGAAGATCGACGCCGCCGCACGGCCCGACGCCCTGATCGGCTCCTCCACCTCCGGCCTCATGCCGACCGATCTCCAGCGTGACATGAAGCACCCCGAGCGGCTGTTCGTGGCCCATCCCTACAATCCCGTCTACCTGCTGCCGCTCGCCGAGCTGGTCGGCGGGCAAAAAACCTCCCGCGCCGTGCTGGAGGACGCCAGGGCCAAGCTCGCCCCCATCGGCATGAAGGGCGTGATCATCAACAAGGAGATCGAGGCCTTCGTCGGCGACCGCCTCTTGGAAGCCGTCTGGCGCGAGGGCCTCTGGCTCATCAAGGACGACATCTGCGACACGGAAACGCTGGACGACGTGATCCGCTATTCCTTCGGCATGCGCTGGGCGCAGATGGGCATGTTCGAGACCTACCGCATCGCCGGCGGCGAGGCCGGCATGCGCCACTTCCTCGCCCAGTTCGGCCCCTGCCTCTCCTGGCCCTGGACGAAGCTCACCGACGTCGTCGATCTCGACGACGCGCTGGTCGAGAAGATCGCCGGCCAGTCCGACGCCCAGTCCGGCGCGCGCGGCATCCGCGAGCTGGAGCGCATCCGCGACCAGAACCTCGTCGGCATCATGCATGCGCTGAAGGCCGGCGACGAGGGTCGCGGCTGGGGCTCGGGCAAGCTGCTCGCCGAATTCGAGGCGCACCTCTGGGCCAAAGCCGGCAAGGCGAAAGTCGAGGTCTCCGAAAGCGAGCCGCTGCGCCTCGTCGACACCAGGGTCAACGCCGCCTGGGTCGACTATAACGGCCACATGACGGAGCACCGTTACCTCCAGCTCTTCGGCGACACGTCCGACGCGCTGCTGCGCCTGATCGGCGTCGATTTCGCCTATGTCGAGGCCGGCCACAGCTACTACACGGTGGAGACCCATATCCGCCATCTCGGCGAGGCCAAGCTCGGCCAGGCGCTCTACACGACGCTCCAGCTCCTCTCCTCGGACGCCAAGCGGCTGCACTACTTCACCCGCATCCACGACGCGGCGAGCGGCGACGTCATCGCGACGGCCGAGCAGATGATGGTCCATGTCGACTCGAAGGCCGGCAAGAGCGTCGAGGCCCCGGCGGAGGTGCTGGCGAGGATCGCACCGATCGCCGAGGCGCATGCGAAGCTGCCGACGCCGGAGGGCGCGGGCCGCAGCGTCGGGCAGAAGAAGACGTAAGGCGCAAGCCTCTACCCCCCTCTGCCCTGCCGGGCATCTCCCCCTCAAGGGGGGAGATCGGCTGGGGCAAGGCGGTGCCACGATTCGATCTCCCCCCTTGAGGGGGAGATGCCCGGCAGGGCAGAGGGGGGTAGCCACGCGCACCTCCCGCAAGAGAAATACCGGGAGGACTTTTCCATGAACTTCGCACTGACCGACGAACAGCAGATGATCGTGGACACGGTCCGCGCCTTCGTCGAGACGGAAATCTATCCGCATGAGAACGAGGTCGAGCGCACCGGCAATGTACCGCCGGAACTCGGCCGCGAGATCGCCCGCAAGTGCAAGGAGCTCGGCTTCTTCGCCTGCAACATGCCCGAGGAGGTCGGCGGCGCGGGCCTCGACCATACCTCCTTCACGCTGGTCGAGCGCGAGCTCGGCCGCGGCTCCATGGCGCTGACGGTCTTCTTCGGCCGCCCCTCGGGCATCCTGATGGCCTGCAACGACGAGCAGCGCGAGCGCTACCTGCTGCCGGCCGTCAGCGGCGAGAAGTTCGACGCCCTCGCCATGACCGAGCCGGACGCCGGCTCCGACGTGCGCGGCATGAAATGCTTCGCGAGGCAGGACGGCGACGACTGGGTCGTCAACGGCACCAAGCATTTCATCAGCCATGCCGATATCGCCGATTTCGTCATCGTCTTCATCGCGACGGGCGAGGAGGAGACGCCGCGCGGCAGGAAGAAGCTCATCACCTGCTTCCTCGTCGACCGCGGCACGCCGGGCTTCGAGATCCGCGAGGGCTACAGCTCCGTCTCCCATCGCGGCTACAAGAACTGCATCCTCAATTTCGACGAATGCCGCCTGCCCTCCGCGCAGATCCTCGGCGAGGTGCACAAGGGCTTCGACATCGCCAACGACTGGCTCTATGCGACGCGCCTCACCGTCGCCGCCACCTCCGTCGGCCGGGCCCGCCGCGCCTTCGACTACGCCCTCAACTACGCCGCCGAACGCAAACAGTTCGGCAAGCCGATCGGCGCGAACCAGGGCGTCTCCTTCAAGCTCGCCGACATGATCACCGAGATCGACGCCGCCGACCTC
>JBDHSZ010000145.1:0-9657 GCA_039812945.1 Shinella sp. | reverse complement strand
GGTGGCCGGATTTTACTCCGCCCGCAGCAGCATTATGCCGCCGCTACCGTGGCCGACTTTTGCACCGCCGCTCTCAAACAGGTTCTTGCACCACGTTTCAATTTCACGCCGAAGAACCCAGAGAATGGTCCGCTGGACGGTTTTGACTACGGTGACGAAGGCTATGATCCAGAAAAGTCGAATGTCGGCTTCAATGAAACAATCGGGCAATTCCATTTCGAGATCAACGGGCTTGTCTCTCCTCAGAGCAACGAGGCGAAACGCATCTGCCAGGAAGATTTGAACGAGGTCATCACCGCATTCGTCCAAGATAAACCAGCCCTTGAAAAGGGCCTCTTCGACGATGAGACGGTGCCGCAGGAACTCACACAGGTTCGGATGGGTAAAATCGTCAAGGAGCGGTATCCAGAACTCAGCGACATTGACCAGGAAGCCGTGCGTCAGCACGCAATTGCCGCCCTAAATCTAACCCAGAAGGCGAAGGCCATTGCCTCCGAACTGGAGGACACTGGGCAATTGAAAGGCGGATCGGGACTGATTGATGGCGTACACAAGTTTGCCATGGATGTTCGCAACCTCGACATCGACATGATCGACAGGATCAATCCATTCGAAGCTGCCTATTCGGTCCTCGCGAAGTCCATGAGCGAGCAAACCCTGAAACAGGTTGCCGCGGTAATTGCTGGTAAAAAGGTCAGCATCCCGTATGAGGAAGCACGCGACCTCGCTCTTCGGGCGCGAAAATTCATGCTGGAACGTGGTCGGGCACCAGAGATCACATCAGCTGATGCCTGGGAAAAGCGGCTGGCGGAGGGAGTTGCCGCATTGAAACGATACGTCGAGCAACAAAAGAATGGCTGATATTTCCGACGAAGAGCTCCTTGCCGAACTTGGAGCGACACCAGAGGCTAAAAAGCAGGCTGCCCGGACTCCACGCGAAGAGCGCATCATTGCAGGATTTGAAGATATCGTTCGTTTCCATGAAGAGCATGGCCGCGCGCCACAACATGGAGAGGGCCGTGACATCTTTGAGCGGCTGTATGCGGTGCGGCTGGATAGGCTACGCGCGCAGGAGGATTGCCGTGCTCTTCTCCTGGAATTTGACCGCTACAGTCTACTCACCACGGCACAGGTTTCGGGTGACGATGCCGAAGACCTCGATGACGACACACTTCTCGCCGAACTCGGCGTTGAGCCAGTAGAGGTGGGCCTTACGGAACTTACGCACGTCAAGCCACGGTCAGAGGTGCGAGCTTCCGAGGAAGTCGCCAATCGAACGCCTTGTGTGGATTTCAGCACGTTCAAGCCGTTGTTCAACCGCGTAAAGGAAGACCTCGACAGGGCAATCAGAGAGACGCGACGTTTTGGTGAAGATGCCGATGTCAGGCAAAGCGAGTTCTTTATCGTTGGCGGACAACTGGCCTATATTGCCGACATGGGGGAAGAATTCCGAACGGATTACGGTCGCCCAGATCGGCGCCTTCGCGTCATCTTCGACAACGGTACGGAAAGTGATCTCCTTCTCAGGTCATTCCAGCGTGCGCTCTACAAGGACGAAGCTGGACGTCGGATTACCGATCCGGGTGCCGGCCCGTTGTTCGGTCGCGAGGCGGAAGCGGAAGACCTCGAAAGCGGGATAATCTATGTTCTTCGTAGCAAATCCGATCATCCCGAAATTATCGCCCATCGGGACTTGATACATAAAATCGGCGTTACGGGTGGCACCGTCGAGACAAGGATCGCGCATGCTGCGCACGATGCAACTTATCTTCTGGCCGATGTCGAGGTGATCGCCACTTATAAGCTGTTTAATATCAATCGGGTTCGGCTGGAAAATGTCCTTCACCGTGTGCTTGCCTCGGCGCGGCTGGACCTGACCATTCAGGATCGGTTCGGAAACCCAGTCAAGCCGAAGGAATGGTATCTCGTTCCGCTTCATGTCATTGATGAGGTTGTGGAGAGGGTGAGAGATCAGACAATTACGGGCTACGAGTACGATCCGCTTGAAGCCAGGTTGAAGGTCATCTCGGTCTTGTAATTCGCTGACATGTCGTCACTCAGGTAGATGGCAGCGGCTTGCGTGCGGTATGACGGAGGCGCATGATGATGATTTCATCTTTGCCGATCCGATAGAACAGTACGTAAGGATATGGTGTCAGGACCACACGCCGCAGTTCAGGACGGTTTGTGATCTGTCCAGCATTGGGATGCTCGCAGACAAGCGAAATGGAAGCGAGAATGCGAGAGCGTAGTCTCGCCGCACCTTGCGGAGAATGCATCTGGACATGCTCAAGCACACCGTCGATTTGACGGAGCGCGGTCTTGGTATAGCGTAGCTTCACAGCCGATATTTCGAGAACACAGCGTTTACGTCGGCATCCGTGGCGAAGTCACCTCGTCCTGCTTCCGCATCGGCGGCATCAAGGTCCGCCTCTTCCTCAGCGGTAAGGCGATAGGCAACGCCATCGTCTCCCGCCAAACGGAGGAGGATGAGGGCGAAGTCGTCCTGCGCCTCTGGGGGGAGGGAGCGGAGGCGTTCAATGGCATGTTCGAGTAGTTCCGTCATCATTCCAATATGCACGCGCTTGATCAAATTTGGAAGGGAGTATCGTTCCCTCTCTGAGAGACAAGTGAGTTCTGAAAGCCTCCGATCGGGTATGATTTTGCCGTATAGCCCGTTGACACCGATCGTATTCGCCCGCTAAAAAGGGGCCACAAGATTGGTACACATAGCACCAGTTTGGCGACTCAAAAACCTTGGTTTCTCAGGTGTTTGAGGGTGGCTGAGCGAGAATCCCACCCTCTCCGCCATTTCCACGAAAATTCAATTGCTTCGTTAAGACTCGGCTGCTGGCTTTTTCCGGGGGAATATCAGGGCCGTGAGGATTACGAGGATCGTCAGGCCGAACAGACCGAGGACGATTTCCAGCGGAATTTTGAAGCCGAGCTTTTCCTCGAGCATGCCGACGTCGAAGATGATGCCGCCGATGAAGCCGGCGAGGCCGTAGAGGATGCCTTTCTTCTTGTCCTGGGCGGCGGCGAGGCGGTCGTTCTTCGCGGCCTGGAAGTTCTCCTCGGAAAGGGCCGCGAGCTGCCTGGTTCCCTTCGCGCCCTCCAGGGCGACGTTCAGGATGTGCGACAGCGCCTTGCGCTCCGGGTCCTCGTTTCCTTCGAGCCATTCCACGCAGTCGTCCGGTGTGGCGGGAAGAATGTCGACATCGATCTCCGCGCCTTCGGCGAAGCCCTTGAATTGGGAGGCGTGGCCGATCAGGCATCCCTTTTTTGAGCCGACGGCGTTCACGCAGAAGACGCCCTCGATACGGTTGCCGCTGACGGCGCAGGAGGCGACGATCCGCACGAGGCTCTTCGCATAGATTCCCGGCCGATCGGCGTTGTAGATGCAGATGGTCCGGGTTTTGCGGATGAAGGTCGATTGGTCCTGATCGGCGGCGGGATGGGGGAGATAGGTGAGTTTTGCCATGGCAGGTGCCTCAGCTATTCATTGCGCGGGCGGGCATTCATTTGATGTTGCGGTTGTATCTCCCCTTCTCGAAAACTCAAAGTTTCGTTTTTCGATAGCCGTTCGAACAGGCTGCGTTGGCGATAGACTCCCGACACGGCGCCGTGGCATAGGGCGCGGGACACGACGAGGCCGCCTTCCATGATCCGCATCGAGAACATCAGCAAGTCCAACAGCCACCGCATCCTCTATATCGAGGCCTCGGCCGCCTTGAACCGCGGCGAGAAGATCGGCCTCGTCGGGCCGAACGGCGCGGGCAAGACGACCCTTTTCCGCATGATCACCGGGCAGGAGCAGCCGGACGAGGGGCAGGTCTCGGTCGAGAAGAACGTCTCCGTCGGCTATTTCAGCCAGGATGTCGGCGAGATGGCGGGGCGCAGCGCCGTCACCGAGGTGATGGACGGGGCGGGGCCGGTGAGCACGGTCGCGGCGGAGCTGCGGGCGCTCGAGGCGGCGATGGTCGATCCCGACCGGCTGGACGAGATGGATGCGATCATCGAGCGCTACGGCGAGGTGCAGGCGCGCTACGAGGAGCTCGACGGCTACGGGCTGGAGAGCCGGGCGCGCGAGGTGCTGGCGGGCCTCAGCTTCAGCGAGGAGATGATGGACGGCGACGTCGGCAAGCTCTCGGGCGGCTGGAAGATGCGCGTGGCGCTCGCCCGCATCCTGCTGATGCGGCCCGATGTCATGCTGCTCGACGAGCCGAGCAACCATCTCGATCTGGAAAGCCTGATCTGGCTGGAGCAGTTCCTCAAGACCTATGACGGAGCGCTTTTGATGACCTCGCACGACCGCGAGTTCATGAACCGCATCGTCAACAAGATCATCGAGATCGACGGCGGCTCGCTCACCACCTTTTCCGGCGACTACGGCTTCTACGAGCAGCAGCGCGCGCTGAACGAGAAGCAGCAGCAGGCGCAGTTCGAGCGCCAGCAGGCGATGCTCGCCAAGGAGATCAAGTTTATCGAGCGCTTCAAGGCGCGCGCCTCCCACGCCGCGCAGGTGCAGAGCCGGGTGAAGAAGCTCGACAAGATCGAGCGCGTCGAGCCGCCGCGCCGGCGCCAGACGGTAATGTTCGAGTTCCAGCCGGCGCCGCGCTCGGGCGAGGATGTCGTCAGCCTGAAGAATGTCGACAAGGCCTATGGCAGCCGGTCGATCTACAGGGATTTCAGCTTCCTGATCCGCCGCCGGGAGCGCTGGTGCGTGATGGGCGTCAACGGCGCGGGCAAATCGACGCTGCTCAAGCTCGTCGCCGGCGCGGCGAACCCGGACGAAGGCAGCGTCACCATCGGGGCGAGCGTCAGGGTCGGCTATTTCGCACAGCATGCGATGGACCTGCTCGACGGCGATCTCACGGTCTTCCAATGGCTGGAGCAGGAGTTCCCGCGCGCCGGGCAGGGGCCGCTGCGCACGCTCGCCGGCTGCTTCGGCTTTTCCGGCGACGATGTCGAGAAGAAGTGCCGGGTGCTCTCGGGCGGCGAGAAGGCGCGGCTGGTCATGGCGGCCATGCTGTTCGATCCGCCGAATTTCCTGATCCTCGACGAGCCGACCAACCATCTCGACCTCGACACCAAGGAGATGCTGATCAAGGCGCTTGCCGACTACGAGGGCACCATGCTCTTCGTCTCGCACGACCGCCATTTCCTCGGCGCGCTGTCGAACCGCGTGCTGGAGCTCAACGGCGAGGACGTGCACCAATATCCCGGCGGCTACACCGAATATGTCGCCCAGAGCGGCCATGAGGCGCCGGGGCTGCACGGCTGACCGTCACGGCTTCGCATTTCGAGCGGGTATCGCCTGAGATCAGCCCCTTGCGCGATATTGCGCGTCCGTCACCTGCTCCAGCCAGGTCACGGGCAATCCGTCCTGCGATTCGGCGATCGCCACATGGGTCATGGCCGTCCTGTCGGTCGCGCCGTGCCAGTGCTTTTCGCCGGGCGCGAACCAGACGACGTCGCCGGGGCGGATCTCCTCGATCGGGCCGCCCTCGCGCTGCGCCCAGCCGAGGCCGGCGGTGACGATGACGGTCTGGCCGAGCGGGTGGGTGTGCCAGGCGGTGCGCGCGCCGGGCTCGAAAGTGACGATGGCCCCGCCCGTCCGGCCCGGCGGCTCGGCCTTGAAGGGCGTGTCGAGGCGGACCGTTCCGGTGAAATAGTCCGCCGGGCCCGCTGTCGAGGGGCTGCTGCCGTTGCGCTTGATGTCCATGTCCGTCTCCTGTTCCTTGCGATGACCATACACCGCTGGCGAAGCCGCCGCAGACGATTTATGAGGACGGCGACGGGTTTCAAGGCGGAAGCGGATGACGAGGCGGATCGGGATTGTCGGCGGCGGGCCGGCCGGGCTGATGGCGGCGGAGGTTCTTGCCGCGCGCGGCCATGCCGTGACGGTGCTGGAGGCGATGCCGACCGTCGGCCGCAAGTTCCTGCTTGCCGGCAAGTCCGGCCTCAACATCACCCATTCGGAACCCCATGAGCGCTTCGCCACCCGCTTCGGCGCGGCGAACGGCCGGCTGCGCGCGGCGCTCGACGCCTTCACGCCGGAAGACGTTCGCCGCTGGGCTTCGGGGCTCGGCACGCAGACCTTCGTCGGCACTTCCGGCCGGGTCTTCCCCATGGTCATGAAGGCCTCGCCCCTGCTGCGCGCCTGGCGGGCGCGGCTGGAAGGGCAGGGCGTCGATATCCGCGTGCGCCATCGCTGGAAGGGGTTCGCGCAGGACGGCCTTCTCATCGAGACGCCGGAGGGTGAGACGACGATGGCCTTCGACGCGGTGCTGCTTGCGCTCGGCGGGGCGAGCTGGCCGCGGCTCGGCTCGGATGCCGCATGGGTCGGACGGCTGGCGGAAAGAGGCGTCGGGATCGCGCCCTTCCGGCCCGCCAATTGCGGCTTCGACGTGGACTGGTCGGCCTTCCTCGCGGAACGGTTCGCGGGCGCGCCGGTCAAGGGCGTCACCGCGCGGTCGGCCGCCGGCACGATACAAGGCGAATTCGTGATCTCGCGAACCGGCATCGAGGGCAGCCTCGTCTATGCCCATGCCGCCACGCTGCGCGATGCGCTGGAAGAGGCCGGCACCGCCAGCCTCGTGCTCGATCTCGCGCCGGGACGAACGGTGGAGCGGCTTTCCGGGGACCTGGCGCGGCAGGGCGGCAAGGCGAGTTTCTCGACGCGGCTGCGCAAGGGGGCCGGGCTCGACGGTGTCAAGGCGGCGCTGCTGCGCGAATGCCTGCCCGAGGCCCCCGGCCTTGGGCCGCAGGCCCTCGCCGCGGCGATCAAGGCGCTCGCGCTCCGCCTCGTCCGGCCGCGGCCGATTGCCGAGGCGATCTCCTCGGCCGGCGGCATCCGCCTCGATGCCGTCGACGACGCCTATATGCTGAAGGCGCTGCCGGGCGTCTTCGTGGCCGGCGAGATGCTGGACTGGGAAGCGCCGACCGGCGGCTACCTGCTGACCGCCTGCTTCGCGACGGGCCGCGCCGCCGCCGAAGGCATCGATAGCCGGCTATGCGGATAGCTCAGCCGCGTCGCGGCGCATGGCTGAGGCCGGCCGCCGCCGCCTTGAGGCAATCGAGATAGCGCGCGCGGTTGGTGACCCCGTCGTCGCGCGGGGTGACGAGGCAGAGCGTGGCCGCGGCCCGGCCGTCGTCGATCACCGGTACGGCGAAGCAATGCGTGAAGCTGTCGACGATGCTGTTGAAGGTGAACGAGCCCTCGCGCCCGGCCTGGCGCACCTCGGCAAGGAAGGTCTTGGGATCGAGCCATTCGCCGTTCGGCAGGCGAAAATCCTCCGGCGGGATGAAGTGCAGGATCTCCGCGTCCGACATATGCGCGACGAGCAGGCGGCCGGAGGCCGTCCACGGCAGCGGCACGGACTGGCCGATATCCGTCGAGATGCGGAAGGGCCGCGCGCCCTCGCGCATGCGCACGACCGTATACTTGTTGCCGTCGAGCATGCAGAACTGCGCGGTCTCGCGCGTCTCGCCGGCCAGCTTCTCCAGCGCCGCCTCGCATTCGCGGGTGAAGTCGAAATGGTGCTCGAAGGCCGCGCCGAGGAAATAGAGCTTGCGGCCGAGATAGACGCGCCCGTCGCCGCCGGTGAATTCCAGGATGCCGTTGCGCAGCATCAGGTTCACCAGCTCGTAGACCGACGAGCGCGGCGCGCCGATCTGCGCGGCGATCTCGTTCGGCTTCAGCGCCTGGCGCTTCTGCCGCAGGAAATCGAGGATCTCGAAGGCGCGGTCGAGCCCGCGGGCGCGCTTGCCCCCTGCTTCCTCGGCGATTGCATCCATCATGTCGGCCTCTGGTTGTCCTCGGCGAAGCTTCTCACGCCAGCCGTTCCGTCTGTCAATCCGCCTGCCCGCGCCTGCCGGAGGAAATTTCCGGTTCCCTCTTGCGAGGCGGAAAAATCGGCATAAGATCGCTTCGTCCGATATTTAGATCATATGTACATTATACCGGACAATGACGGATGGCAAGCCCGTGCCCGCTGGCCGCAAAAAGGGGAACACCATGAAGACTCTCGACAACCGCTCGTCCGCCGCCCTGCGCGGCCGGCTTCTGGCCGGCGCCGCCGCCGCTGCCGCGCTTCTCGCTCTTTCCGCCGGCACCGCGTCGGCCGCCGCCAACTGCATCAAGGGCGACCGCAAGGCGCCCTATACGGTCGGCTGGGCGAACATCTACTCCGTGCCGACCTGGATGAAGCAGACCGAGGGCACCATCGCCGCCGAGGTCGAGGAGCTGAAGAAGGCCGGCCTCGTCAAGGACCTGATGATCACGGACGCGCAGGGCAACGCCCAGACGCAGATCCAGCACATCCAGTCGATGATCGACGCCAATGTCGACGCCATCGTCGTCATCGCCGGCTCGTCCAACGCGCTCGACCGCGTCATCTCGGACGCCTGCGACAAGGGCATCGCCGTCGTGAACTTCGACAGCCTCGTCAACACCGACAAGGTGACGGCGAAGATCAACACCGATTCCAGCGAATGGGGCACGGGCGCCGCCCAGTGGCTTTCCGACCAGCTCGGCGGCAAGGGCAAGATCATCGTCATGAACGGCCCGGCCGGCATTTCGGTCAGCGACGACCGCCGCAAGGGCGCCCAGCCCGTGCTCGACGCCAATCCGGGCCTCGAGATCATCACCGAGACGAACACCGAATACAACGCCGCCCCGGCGCAGGAGGCCATGACGAGCCTGCTCTTCGCCAATCCGGAGATCGACGGTGTGCTCTCGCTCGGCGGCGCGCTTTCGGCCGGCTCCGTGATGGCCTTCGACCGCCAGGGCCGCGAGCAGGTTCCGATTACCGGCGAGAACGCCCGCCAGTTCCTGGAACTGTGGAAGGAGAAGGGCCTCAAGGGCTGGGCCACCATGCAGCCGAACTGGCTCGGCGCGCTCTCGGTCTATACGGCCGTGCAGGCGCTGGAAGGCAAGGACGTTCCCGCCTTCGTCAAGGTGCCGCTGCCGGTCATCGACGACAGCAACCTCGACACCTACCTCGCCCGCGCCGGCGATTTCCCGGCCGACGGCTACATCTACTCGGACTACGACCAGGCGCTTTTCGACAAGCTTCTCGCCCAGTAATCCGACCCGAGGTGCCGTCATGAAGGATGCAAAGCCCCTGCTGGAAGCCCGGCAGGTGTTCAAGGGTTTCTTCGGCAATCCCGTTCTCAAGGGCGTCGATATCGCCCTTCGTCCGGGCAGGGTCCACGCCCTGCTCGGCGAGAACGGCGCGGGGAAATCCACATTGATCAACCTCCTGTCCGGCGCCCTCCAGCCGGATGGCGGCGCCATCGTCGTCGACGGCAAGCCGGTCGAGCGCTTCAGCCCGGCCGCCGCCCGCGCGGCCGGCATCGCCGTGGTGCAGCAGGAGCTCAGCCTCACCGCCGACCTGTCGATCGCCGAGAACATCGGCCTCGGCGCCTTCCCACGCCGTTTCGGCCTGATCGACTATGCCGGGCTGCAGCGCGGCGTCAGGGAGGTCTGCGACATGGTGGGGCTCACCGAGCCGCCCGACATGCCGGTCGCGGACCTCGCGCTCGGCCGCCGCCAGATGGTGGAGATCGCCAAGGCGCTCTACCGCAAGCCGCGCGTGCTCATCCTCGACGAGCCGACCTCCTCGCTCTCCGCCCACGAGGCCGGTATCCTCG
>JBDHSZ010000144.1:0-9710 GCA_039812945.1 Shinella sp. | reverse complement strand
TCCGTGTCAGCGGTTCCGCTTCGCGCGAAGTTCTTGTCTGCCATACTGCTTCCCACTCACAAGCTACAAAGACGCAATTGCCAGCTTATTGTGGGTAAATGGTGACGTTATCGCATTTCATCCGGTGCTGCGGTGCCTGTAATGGACAGGCCCGACTTAAGAACAGACGCGACAGCGTGCACCAGCCCAAGTCTGGCGATACTCAATTCTCTATTTTTATCGTTAACAAACCGTAATTCCGGTTGTTCTTTACCCTTGTTCCAGTGTCCGTGGAACGCGCTGGCAAGATCATAGAGATAAAACGCGATGCGATGCGGCTCCTGCGCCAGTGCAGCGGCCTCCACGACACGGGGATATTCTGCCAGCTTGGCCAGAAGCTGCAACTCGCTCGGATCGGCGATGTTGCCGGCGACGGCGCCGGCAAGGTCGAGCGACGCGATATCGACGCCCGGGAAGGCCTCGGCGGCCTGGCGGAACACCGACATGCAGCGCGCATGGGCATATTGCACGTAGAAGACCGGATTGTCCTTGGACTGCTCCGTCACCTTGGCGAAATCGAAGTCGAGCGGCTCGCTGTTCTTGCGGTAGAGCATCATGAAGCGCACCGGATCACGGCCCACCTCGTCGACCACGTCGCGCAGCGTGACGAAATCGCCGGAGCGCTTCGACATCTTCACCGGCTCGCCGTCGCGGTACAGCTTGACGAGCTGGCAGAGCAGCACGGTCAGCTTCGAGCGGCCCTCCGAGACGGCGCGCGCGACGGCCTCCAGGCGCTTGACATAGCCGCCGTGGTCGGCGCCGAGCACATAGATCATCTCGTCGAAGCCGCGGTCGAACTTGTCCTTGAAATAGGCGACGTCCGCCGCGAAATAGGTATAGGAGCCGTCCGACTTGATCAGCGGGCGGTCGATGTCGTCACCCACTTCCGTCGAGCGGAACAGCGTCTGCTCGCGGTCTTCCCAGTCTTCCGGCAGTTGCCCCTTCGGCGGCGGCAGCACGCCCTTGTAGACATGGCCCTTGAAGGTGAGGTCGTTGATCGCGGTGCGGATCGGCGCGCCGTTGCCGGCATGCAGCGAGCGTTCGGAGAAGAAGACGTCGTGCTTGACGTTGAGCGCGGCCAGGTCCTCGCGGATCATCGCCATCATGGCGTCGATCGTCTTCTCCTTGACGATCGGCATCCACTGATGCTCCGGCATGGCGCGCAGCGTCGTGCCGAATTCCTCGGCCAGCGCCTCGCCGACCGGAACGAGATAATCGCCCGGATAGAGACCCGACGGGATCTCGCCGATCGTCTCGCCCAGCGCCTCGCGATAGCGCAGGAAGGCGGAGCGGGCGAGCACGTCGATCTGCGAGCCGGCGTCGTTGATGTAATATTCCTTGGTCACGTCGTAGCCGGCGAAGCCGAGCAGGTTGGCGAGCGCATCGCCCACCACCGCGCCGCGGCAATGGCCGACATGCATCGGCCCCGTCGGATTGGCGGAGACATATTCGACATTGACCTTGCGCCCGGCGCCGAGCGAGCCGCGGCCGTAATCCGGGCCGGCGGCGATGACGGCGGCGAGCAGCTTTTGCCAGTAGGGAACGGACAGGCGCACATTGATGAAGCCCGGTCCGGCGACGCCGACCTCGGCGACCTCGGGATCGTTCTTCAGCTCGGCGACGATGAGGTCGGCAAGGGCGCGCGGATTGAGGCCGAGGGGCTTGGCGAGAACCATCGCCGCGTTGGTCGCGACATCGCCGTGGCTCTGGTCGCGCGGCGGCTCGACGCTGATGCGGCCGAAGTCGAGTTCGGATCGCTTTTCACGGACGATCTCAAGTCCTTCGAGTACGGTTTTGATTCTGCTGTCGAAATCTGTAAAAAGGTTCATCTCATCCATCCGCGCGCAGCGACCCGCGCCGGGCCTTTCCTGCGAAGAAGTTCAGGTGGGCGGGTGACTATCGCAATTCGGGGGTATGGTCAAACAGCCGGCGATGCGTGTCGATCGCGTAATTGTCGGTCATTCCGGCGAGGTAATCGCCGACATGGCGGGCGCGGGCCGATTCCGGCATGGTGGCGATGCGGTCCACCCAGTAGTGGCCCCGCATGAGCTGCGGGTCGTCCATATAGGCGTGGTAGAGGTCGGTGAGGATGGAGGCGGCATTCGCCCTCACCCGCATGACGTCCGGGTGGCGGTAGATGCGTGAGAACAGCAGTTTCTTGATCTGCCTGTCCGTCACCGCCATCTCCTCGGAGAAGGTCGCGAGACAACGGTGGGCCTTGCGCACGTCGTCGGCGCTTTCCGGGCGCTCCTCGCGGATCGCCTGCTGCGCATAGCTGATGACGTCCTCGACCATGGCGGTGATCTGCCGGCGCATGATCTCGTGGGTGAAGCGCGGCGCCTCCAGTCCCGGATAGCGGTCGTGGACCTCCTTCATCAGCCCGGCGAGGAACGGCACCTCCTCCAGCATCTCGAAATCGAGGTAGCCGGAGCGCAATCCGTCGTCGATGTCATGGGTGTTGTAGGCGATGTCGTCGGCGATGGCCGCCACCTGCGCCTCCAGGCTGGCGAAGCTGGAAAGCTCCAGGTCGTGCATGGCGCAATAGTCGAGGATCGGCCGCGGCACGTCGTCGCCATGCGTGCATTCGCCGGTCGGGCCGATCAGCGGCCCATTGTGCTTGACGAGACCTTCGAGGCTTTCCCAGGTGAGGTTCAGCCCGTCGAAATCGGCATAGCGCCGCTCCAGCTTGGTGACGATGCGCAGCGACTGCGCATTGTGGTCGAAGCCGCCGAAGGGCTCGAGAACCTCGTGCAGCGCATCCTCGCCGGTATGGCCGAAGGGCGTGTGGCCGAAATCGTGCACCAGTGCGACCCCCTCGGCGAGGTCCTCGTCCAGCTTCAGGGCGCGGGCCAGCGCGCGGGCGATCTGCGCCACCTCGATCGTGTGGGTGAGGCGCGTGCGGTAATGGTCGCCGTCGGCGGCAATGAAGACCTGCGTCTTGTGCTTGAGGCGGCGGAAGGCGGTGGAGTGGACGATGCGGTCGCGGTCGCGCTGGAAGTCCGAGCGCGTCGGGCTTTCGGCCTCCGGGAAGAGCCGCCCGCGGGTCGCCCAGGGGTCGCAAGCGTAGATGGCGCGCTGCCCGGCGCCGAAACCCAGCGCATGTCTGTCAAACGTCATTCGTCACCTGCATTCACGCCGCCCATTGACGCGGCCTCGATGCCTTCATACCTATAGTGTGCATAGCGGCAAGTCCGGCCGCAAGCCGCGCCTGAAAGGCAAGTCTTTTCATAGCCTTGTCAAGGGCGCTTCGAACGAGGCCGGACTTCGGGCGTCCCGTTCGCCCGCCGCATGAGACAAGCGATTCTCTCCGGGTCCCGGCCCCGGCAGGAGGCAGACATGACCGACAAGTCCGTAACCATCTCCGACGCCGCCGCACGGCGCATCGCGTCGATCCTCGGCTCTTCGCCGGAGAAGCAGGCGCTGCGCGTCTCCGTCGAGGGCGGCGGCTGCTCTGGTTTCTCCTACAAGTTCGACCTCGTCGAGGACCAGCAGGACGACGACCTGGTGCTCGAGAAGGACGACGCGAAGGTGCTGATCGACCAGCTCTCCCTCGTCTACATGGACGGCTCGGAGATCGACTTCGTCGACAACCTGCTCGGCCAGTCCTTCCAGATCAAGAACCCCAATGCCGTCGCCAATTGCGGCTGCGGCACCAGCTTCTCGATCTAAGCTCAAACACCCGAAAGAAAGCCGCATGCCGATCAAGATCGCCACCTGGAACATCAACGGCGTGCGGGCGCGCCTCGACAATCTGGTCGCCTGGCTGAAGGAATCCAATCCCGACATCGTCGGGCTGCAGGAAATCAAGACGGTCGACGAGGGCTTTCCGCGCGCCGAGATCGAGGCGCTCGGCTATCACGTCGAGACGCACGGCCAGAAGGGTTTCAACGGCGTCGCCCTGCTCTCGAAGATCCGCCCGGACGAGGTGAACCGCGGCCTGCCCGGCGGCGACGGCGACGAGCAGTCCCGTTTCATCGAGGGCGTGTTCTCCGTCGAGGGCGGTGCGATCCGCTTCTGCTGCCTCTACCTGCCGAACGGCAATCCGCCGGACGATCCGGTGAAATATCCCTACAAGCTCGCCTGGATGGACCGGCTCGTCGCCTTCGCCGAGGAGCGGCTGGCGCTGGAGGAGCCGCTGATCCTCGCCGGCGACTACAATGTCATTCCCGAGCCGCACGATTGCTGGGACGTGAAGGCGTGGGAGCGCGACGCGCTCTACCTGCCGCCGACCCGCCAGGCTTTCCGGCGCCTCGAGAATCTCGGCCTCACCGATGCGGTGCGCGCCTCCTCGGATGCGACGCCGCTCTATACGTTCTGGGATTACCAGGGGGGATGCTGGCCGAAGAATTTCGGCATCCGCATCGACCATCTCATGCTGTCGGCCGAGGCCTCGGACCGTCTCGTCTCGACGGGCGTCGAGAAGCACGTGCGCAACTGGGAAAAGCCGTCGGACCACGTTCCGGTGGTGGCGGTGCTCGATTTTTCCGCCTGAGGCGGCCTATTCGTCGGGATTGAAGCGGATGCTCTGTGCCAGCGCGACGCCCTTGCGGCGATCGTCCTCGCTGGCGATGGAGAAGGCTTCCTCCTGGTTGGCCTGGAGCCAGTTACAGTCCTTCGGCGGACAATGGTCGAGGGCGGCGGTCATGAAGGCGAGCCCGCGCGCCGTGTCGCCTTCCTGGAACAGGATGTTGCCGAACAGGCCCATCGCGCCGGCATGGCCGTTGTTGCGCGCGCGGTTGAGCCACTTCTTGGCCTGGTGCACGCTGGCGGCGCCGCCCTCGCCCGCCAGCATCATGCGGCCGAGCTGGAACTGCGCTTCCGGAATGCCGAAGGCGGAGGCCGCCTGGAAATAGAGCTGGCGGGCCTGCGCGAGGTCGATCTTGACGGGGCTGTCAGGAATGCCGCGGCGATAGTAGCTGGCGAGCGCGATCAGCGCATTGGCGAAATAGCCGGTGTCCGCCGAGTCCGGCTCGACGCCTGCCTGGGCGATCTCGCTGTAGATCTTGAAGGCCTCGAGGTCGTTCTCCGGCACGCCGTCGCCGTCGGCATACATGTTGGCGAGCGCCCAGCGCGAGCCGGTATGGCCCTTCTCGGCCGCGTAGCGATAGGCCTCGACGGCGTCGCGCTTGCGGCCTTCCTTGTAGGAGAAGAAACCGAACTTGAAGAGGTCGAAGGGACCGCTCTCCTTGCTGACGCCGGACTGAGGATCGAATGCGAGGGCCTCCGACGCCATCCCGGAGGAAAGCGAGAGGCAAAGGCCCATTACCAGTACTTTCATCGGCATCAACTCGGACTTGGGCATCAGTTCCACTATTCCGCGCCTCGCCTTCCTTGCTGCGCCGAACCGGAAATGCACGGGGCCCGTGCGGTCTTCCGGCAGTTCCGGCGGCAATGACATCGGCTGGCTCATCGTTTCCTTGGCGCGGTTTCCACGCGATTACATGCCCCTATCGCTGCGCCCCGTTTGTGGCGGGAAATGGACATTTCGTCGCTTGCCCATGGGTGTAGCAAACTCTGGAAAAAAATGTGTTGCGATTCCGTCACATATTTTCAGACGTCGCTGTGATTTCCCCATGGAAGGGAGCGGGCGGCAAGGAAACGTTAACCAAGAAAAAGGGCCCGGCGATGACGCCGGGCCCGCAAAGCGATCAAGAAGCCGCGAGGATCAGAACGCGATCTTGTAGGAGCCGCTCACGCCATAGGCCCAGCCGCCGCCGCCGGTGGCGTCGAACGTCGCGCCCTGCGCCCTGGACTGGGTGCCGGTCGACATATGGGTGATGCCGGCGCCGAAGCGCAGGTCGCCCGGGCCGAGCTTGGCCAGAACGCCGGCGGCAAGCGTGACCGAGTCCTCATGGATGTCCGCGCCGGTGCTGACGCCGCTATCCCATGTCACGTTGACCGTGCCGGTCAGCTTCTCGGTGAAGACATGGGCAACGCCGGCCTGAATGGTCCAGCCGTCCTTCCAGTTGTAGATATCCTTCTGCACGGCACTCGGCCCGATCCGGTAGTTCAACGAGTCCAGCACACTCCAGTCGGTCCACTTCACGGAGCCGTAAACCAGCCAGCCGGGCGCAACACCCGACTGGACCGCGAGCTTCAGCGACTGGGGAAGCGTGCCGTAACCGGAGGACGGAATGTAGATAGCACCCAGGTCCTGGACATCATAGGAGCCTTCGTTGGTCTTGTGCTTTACCTCGGAGCGATAAAGCAGGGACACGCGAAGCGCATATTCCGTGATCTCATACGCCGCGCCGATCCGGTAACCGAATGCGCTGTCATCCTTCAAACGAAGCGTTCCGTAGGGGAGCGGAGCAAGAGCACTGTAACCGGGCACGGTGTCGCCTTCGTTCACCGCCGTGTAGCTGAAATCCTGCACGAACACACCGCCGAGAATATGCAGCTTGCCCGGACCGACATCGAACTTCACATCGCAGGTCGCGCCGTATTCATTCGTCACGAAGCGCTTGTCACCGTAGGGAGCCTTGCCGGCGGTATAGAACTGCGCGCGACGCACATCCATCCCGTAGGTGGCATCCGCGCCGAAAGGCTGCGTATAGGTCAGCGCGCAGGCGAAATTCTCGGAAACGCCGATCTTGGCGGCGACGCTCGGGATCCAGTAGTCGTTCGTATAAACGCCATCGTTGTTCGCGGCGCCGGCCGGACCCGTCGTCTTGAACTTGCGGCGCGGCGAGACATAGGTCGCGCCGGCGCGGAAGATGAAGTCGCCGCTTTCGAACAGAATATCCGTGTCGGCCTCACCACGAGCATAGCCACCAGCCTGGGCAGCCGTTGCAAAGGCCGCGAAAGCCGCCGCCGTCAAAATGCCATTCTTGAAGATCGAATTGATCATTCCTACTCCCCCAAAGTCATCTGGCGGCACCTGTCCACCGCCTACTCCAGGAATGACTATCGAAGACCCGCGCCCTCTTGGCAAACCCCACTTTGTACCGGTGATTTCCGGGGGCAGGTTGCTAAATTACGTAAGTTTTTTGTGAAGCCCCTCAACAATTCAGCGAGAAGAAAGAAAATTCCGGAAATCACGAAATATTGCGGTTTCGTGAGATGAATTTTTCGTTACGGCATTGTCGTGTCACATTTCCGACACAGCCTGAATTTTGCGGTCCCGGCCCCGAACAGCAAACCGCGCCGGGGCTTCCGGCGCGGTTTTCAGGGCGTTCAGAGGCAAAAAAAGAGAATCAGCCCGCCTCGCCGACGCGGGCGAGCGCCACCGAAAGGCTGGCGAGCTGCTGTTCGAGCTCGGCCATACGCTCGCGCTCGGCCTCGACGACCTCAGGCTTGGCATTGGCGACGAACTTCTCGTTCGAGAGCTTGCCCTCGATGCGCGCGGCCTCCGCCTTCGCCTTGTCGATCGCCTTTTCGAGGCGGGCCCTTTCGGCGGCAAGGTCGATCAGGCTGCCGAGCGGCAGGCAGAAGGTCGCCTCGCCGACGACGATCTGCGCCGCGCCCTTCGGCGCCGCGTCCGCAAGGCCGATGGCCTCGACGCGGGCGAGACGGCGGATGGCGGGATCGTGGGTGGCGAGCCGCGCCTTCGTCAGCCCGTTGGCGCCGACGGCGACGAGCGGGGCCGTCGCGCCCGGCGGCACGTTCATCTCGGCACGAACCGAACGGATGCCGGAGACGAGGTCGATCAGCCAGTTGATCTCGTCGGCCGCCGCGTCGTCCGCATAGGCCGGGGCCGGCCATTCGGCGTGGCAGATCATGCTGTCGCGCGTCGTGCCCTCGGCGGCGGTGTGCGCCCAGAGCTCTTCCGTCATGAAGGGCATGAACGGGTGCAGGAGCTTGTAGGTCTCCTCCAGCACGTAAGCCGCGCAGGCCTGCGATTCCGCCTTGGCGGCCGCGTCCTCGCCGCCGAAGACCGGCTTCAGCAGCTCCAGATACCAGTCGCAGAACTGGTTCCAGATGAAGCGGTAGAGCGTACCGGCCGCGTCGTTGAAGCGGTAGGTCTCGATCGCCTCGGTGACGTCGCGGGCGGTGCGGGCGAGTTCCGTCAGGATCCAGCGGTTGATCGTCAGCGACGCCGTCTCCGGCACGAATCTCGGATCCGCCTTCACGCCGTTCATCTCGGCGAAGCGCGTGGCGTTCCACAGCTTGGTGCCGAAATTGCGGTAGCCGGCGATGCGGGCCGGGTCGAGCTTCACGTCGCGGCCCTGCGCGGCCATGATGGCCAGCGTGAAGCGCAGCGCGTCCGCGCCGTATTCGTCGATCAGTTCGAGCGGGTCGATGACGTTGCCCTTCGACTTCGACATCTTCTGCCCGTTCTTGTCGCGCACCAGCGCATGGACATAGACGGTGTGGAACGGCTCGACCGGATTGCCGAACTCGTCCTTCATGAAGTGCAGGCCCATCATCATCATGCGGGCGACCCAGAAGAAGATGATGTCGAAGCCGGTGACGAGGACGTCGGTCTGGTAGTATTTCTCCAGCTCCTTCGTCTGTTCCGGCCAGCCGAGCGTCGAGAACGGCCAGAGGGCGGAGGAGAACCAGGTGTCCAGCACATCCTCGTCGCGTGTCAGAATCTCGCCCGGCGCGAAATTCTCCAGCTTCTCCTCGACCCAGGCCTTCCACGGACCTTCATGGGCGATGTAGTGCTGGATGGCGGCGTGCAGCGCCTCCTCCTCGGTCTTCTCCACGAAGACCTGGCCGTCCGGGCCGTACCAGGCCGGAATCTGATGCCCCCACCAGAGCTGGCGCGAGACGCACCACGGCTGGATGTTCTCCATCCATTCGTAATAGGTCTTCTCCCAGTTCTTCGGCACGAAATTGGTGCGGCCCTCGCGCACCGAGGCGATCGCCGGCTGGGCGAGCGTCCTGGCGTCGACATACCATTGCTCGGTCAGGCGCGGCTCGATCGGCACGCCGCCGCGGTCGCCGTGCGGAACGGTGTGCTTGTGCGGCTCGACCTTGTCGAGGAGGCCGGCCTCCTCGAAGATGGTGACGATGATCTTGCGCGCCTCGAAGCGGTCCTTGCCTTCCAGTTCGTCCCAGGCGCCGTGCAGCGCGGCGGGGTGATCGAGACCTTCGAGGAAATCCTCGTTCTCCTTGATGGTGATCCGGCCGTCGATAGTCAGCACGTTGACCTGGCGCAGATCGTGGCGCCTGCCCACCTCGAAGTCGTTGAAGTCGTGCGCCGGCGTCATCTTGACCGCGCCGGTGCCGGCGGCCGGATCGGCATAGTCGTCCGCGACGATCGGGATCTTCCGGCCGACGATCGGCAGGATGACATGCTTGCCGACGATGGACTTGTAGCGCTCGTCTTCCGGGTTCACCGCGATGCCGGTGTCGCCGAGCATGGTCTCGGGACGGGTGGTCGCGACGACGAGATAGTCGCGCGTCTCGAATTCCGTCGGCTTGCCGTCCTCGTCGAAGGCGACGGGATGCCGGTAGGTGACGCCGGGCTCCAGCGGATAGCGCAGGTGCCAGAGATTGCCGTTGACCTCGACCTGCTCGACCTCGAGGTCGGAGATCGCCGTCAAGAGCTTCGGGTCCCAGTTGACGAGGCGCTTGTCCTTGTAGATCAGGCCTTCCTTGTAGAGCGAGACGAAGACTTCCAGCACCGCCTCGGACAGGCCCTCGTCCATGGTGAAGCGTTCGCGCGACCAGTCGCAGGAGGCGCCGAGGCGCTTCAGCTGGTTGAAGATCAGCCCGCCCGA
>JBDHSZ010000143.1:0-9748 GCA_039812945.1 Shinella sp. | reverse complement strand
TTCTGGGACGTGGCGCGCGAAAGCACGCAGCCGCTCGTCGCCACCC
Organism: Shinella sp.; assembly: GCA_039812945.1. Classification (GTDB taxonomy): domain Bacteria; phylum Pseudomonadota; class Alphaproteobacteria; order Rhizobiales; family Rhizobiaceae; genus Shinella. The sequence goes on along the minus strand of JBDHSZ010000143.1, from coordinate 9,702 downwards.
ATTCCAACGCCCATGCCCTGACGCCGATCTCGCGCAACCTCACGGACCGCCAGCTCGACGCCATCCGCGAGCGCAAGGGCATCGCCGGCCTCAACTACGCCACGACCATGCTGCGCGCCGACGGCCTGGAGGATACCGACACGCCGCTCTCCGACATGGTGCGCCACATCGACCACATGGTCGAACGCATGGGCATCGACTGCGTGGCGCTCGGCTCGGATTTCGACGGCGCGACCATTCCCGCCGCGATCAGCGATGCGGCCGGCGGCCAGGCGCTGGTCGAGGCGCTGCGCGCCGCCGGCTACGGCGAGGACGACCTTGCGAAACTCTGCCGCGAGAACTGGCTGCGGCTCCTGAAAACCGTCTGGCGCGAAGCCTGACCAACGCACGGAAAGACGCCATGACCAAGCCCCTCATCGAACTCTGCGTCGAAGGCATCGACGGTTTCCTCGCCGCCCAGGAGGCCGGCGCCGACCGCGTGGAGCTCTGCGCCAGCCTGATGGAGGGCGGCCTGACGCCGAGCCTCGCGACGATCCGCGCCGCCGTGCAGGCCGCGCGCATCCCCGTCCACGTCATCATCCGCCCGCGCGGCGGCGACTTCCTCTATTCCAAGGCCGAGTTCGAGACGATGGTCGAAGATATCGCGGCGCTGCGCGACGAGGGCGTCGCCGGCGTCGTCATCGGCTGCCTGACGCCGGACGGCGAAATCGACGAGGCCCGCACAAGGGCGCTGGTCGAGGCCGCGCGGCCGATGTCCGTCACCTGCCATCGCGCCTTCGACATGACGGCGGATGCCGGCGAGGCGCTGGAGGCGCTGATCCACTGCGGCGTCGACCGCGTGCTGACCTCGGGCCAGCGCGACACCGCCGTCGAGGGCATCGCCATCCTGAAACGCGCCGTCGAGCAGGCGGCCGGCCGCATCGTCATCATGGGCTGCGGCGCGCTCGACGCGGAGAACATCCGCAAGGTCCGCGACGAGACGGGCCTGACCGAGATGCATTTCGCCGCGCTGAAGACCGTGCCGAGCGGCATGGCCTTCCGCAATCCGCATGTCGGCATGGGCGGCACGGAGAAGGACCGCGAATACGAGCTGACGCTGACCGACGGGAACGCCGTGCGCACCACCATCGCCGCCGCGAAATCCTGACGGGCGTCTTGCAAGCGGCCGGGGATCGACCTTACGTGTCAGCCGAACAAGGAGACCCGACATGCCGCTCACGCCTTCCGTCTTTCGACTGAGCACGCTCGCCGCCGCCGGCCTTGCGGCGCTCGCCGCCCTGCCCGCCGCCGCCGAGACGGTCGGCAAAGTCGGCGTCGACTGGATCGGCAACGACATCTATATCGAGGCCGTGACCGACCCCAAGGTCGCGGGCGTGACGTGCCACGTGACCTATTTCGATCGCTCGGTCATCGACCGGCTGAAGAAGGGCAACTGGTTCGAGGATCCGTCGAACAACGCGATCTCCTGCCGACAGACCGGCCCGATCACCGTCGGCGACATCGCGCTTGGCCGCGGCGGCGAGGAGGTCTTCAAGTCCGGCCTGTCGCTGATCTGGAAATCGCTGATCGTCACGCGCATCTACGACAGCAAGAACGACACGCTGATCTATCTCGCCCATTCGCGCGAATTGTCGGAGGGCTCGGCGAAGATGTCGATCTCCACCATCCCGCTCTACGGCGAGACCGTCACCTGGACGAACGGCAAGCCATGAAAAACGCCCCGGTACGGACCGGGGCGTCTCCCCAAGCGCACGGCGCTTACTTCACATAGACGATCTTGCCGCCGTCGGCGGCCGTCTGCACTTCCACCACGTTGTTGAGCTCGACGTTCTTGGAGGTGAGGATTTCCGTCAGGGCCGGGTCGGACTTCAGTTCGGCCTGAGCCTGCTCGACGGCTGCCGGGTCCTTGGACTTGCTGGTCAGGCGGTCGAATTCGTTACGCTGCGAATCGTCGCTCTCCAGGGTCGAAATCTGAACGACATTCACCTTGTCGGCCGAGATCGAGCCCGTCGCCATGCTGTCCGCGCTCATGTCGGCGGTCGCATCCTGCGCATAGGCGATGCCGGCGACCGGCGAGACCGCGAGAAGGGAGGCAAGGGCGATTGTAACGGTCTTGTTCATCGTGTTTCTCCATTGTTGCTGTGCGGGAAGCAGGGAGAAAACGGAAGGCCCTTCGTTTGGTTCCTGCCCAATTGCGGCAAGAACAAGATATTTGCAAGCCCCCGGCGAAGGGTTTGCCGGGGGTGCGATAGGGGCTTTCGGCGGTGCCGCCTCAGGCGGCCTGGGCCAGCTCGTCGGCGATGACGGTATCGAGGTTGAGGAAGCAGACCATCGACTTCTCCAGCGCGACGATGCCGCGGCAGAAGGCGCGCTGGGCTTCCGGAATGATCTCCGGCGCCGGCTGCAGGGCCTCGCTCTTGATGGTCATCATGTCGGAGACCTGCTCGACGAGCAGGCCCACCAGCTTGCCGGCGATATCGGTGACGATGATGGCGGAGCGCTCGGACGGCTCCGTCATCTTCATGCCGAGGCGGCAGGCCATGTCGATGACCGGGATCACCGCGCCGCGCAGGTTGATGAGGCCGAGCACGTAGGACGGCGTGTGCGGCATCGGCGTCACGGGCGCCCAGCCGCGGATTTCGCGGATGGCCATGATGTCGATGCAGAATTCCTGCTCTCCGAGATGGAAGGAGACGATTTCGAGATAGGCGCCGGACTGCTTGATGGCGTTGGACATGGACAAGACCTCTTCCCCGTAGGGGCGAACCGTTTGGGATGCGCAGCCCGCCGTCATCGGCGTGCGGCGGACATCATGTCCTCAAGCCATCGGGCCTATTGCGCGTTACAGCAAAGTGGCAAAGAGAGATTAAGCAAAGCCTAAGGAGACCTCGCCGGAACCCCGATTCCCGCCGATTTCGCCGGCCGGCCCACCACCGGGCGGTTTGAGAACCGGCCGCGCCGTGCTATGCTTCGCGGATGGACAAGATCGCCCGCCGCTACACCGTTCTGCCCGTCGCGCTCATCGCGCTCGGCCTTGGCGTCATGGCCGCCACCGCCGCCTTCGCCGGGTGGCTGGAGCACGGCACGGCGATCTTCCTCAGCCTTGCCGAATCCGGCATGGCCTGGTGCTTCTGATCACGATCGCGCGAGACCCTCGCCCTCTCCCCCGTTGCGGCAATTGGCGCGTTTGCGCGGCCCCCGGCAAGGGACTATGAAAACCGGCAGGCGGCACGTTGCCGGTTTCGTTTCTTCGAAGGATCGCCATGAAGACCCTGCGCCTCGTACTCTGGATCGCCGTCGCGCTCGTCGCGGCCCTGCTCGGCTGGCTGACGCTGGAAATGACCCGGACCAAGGAGCAGGTCGCGGGCGGCCCGTTCGGCGTGCCCTTCGCGCTCGTCGCGCAGGACGGCAAGCCGATCACCGAGAAGGCCTTCACCGGCAAGCCGACCGCCCTCTTCTTCGGCTTCACCCATTGCCCGGACGTCTGCCCGACGACGCTGTTCGAGCTCGACGGCTGGCTCGCCAAGGTCGATCCCGACGGCTCCAAGCTCCAGGCCTATTTCGTGACCGTCGATCCCGAGCGCGACACGCCCGAGCTCGTCGGCCAGTATGTCGGCAACGTCTCCAAGCGCATCACCGCCATTTCCGGCGAGCCGGCGAAGGTGCTGGAGATGGTCAAGGGCTTCCGCGTCTACTATCGCAAGGTGCCGCTGGACGAGAAGGAGCCGAACGGCGACTACACGATGGATCACACGGCCTCGGTCTTCCTGCTCGACGCGAACGGCCGCTTCACCGGCACCATCGCCTATGGCGAGAACCCCGAGGTCGCCGAGCAGAAGCTCGCCAACCTGATCAAGGGATAAGCCCGCAAGGTCTTTTGCCTTCGGCTTTCGGACATGCTAGGCGGACCTGAAACAACAGAAAGCCGATCCGTGAGCGAAATCCGCCTCTACATCTCCACGACCGAAAAGAAGGCGGACCTCGCGCTTTCGCTGATGACCGACGCCTTCGAGGAAGAAGGCCACGCCATCGCGACCATGGAGATCGACGAGAAGAACGACGTCTGGGAAGCCTCCGTCTACATGTTCCGCCCGGACGAGGCGGAAATCCGCGAGCGCTTCGCCGCCCTGCTGGAGAACGACTTCCCCGGCATCGAGATCCGGCGCGAGGAGCTTCCCGATATCGACTGGATCGCCAAGTCGCTGGAGGGCCTCAAGCCCGTCCGGGCCGGCCGCTTCGTGGTGCACGGCTCGCATGACCGGGGCACGCCGCGCGCCGGGGAGATCGGCATCGAGATCGACGCCGGCCAGGCCTTCGGCACCGGCCACCACGGCACGACGGCGGGCTGCCTGGAGGTCATCTTCAACGTGATGCGCGCGCGCAAGGTCAGGCGCGTGCTCGACCTCGGCACCGGCAGCGGCGTGCTGGCGATCGCCGCGCGCAAGCTCGCGCCGGTGCGGGTGCTCGCCACCGACATCGACCCCGTCGCCACGCGCGTCGCGCGCGCGAACGTCCGCCTCAACGGCATCGCCTCGGGCATCGCGCTGGAGACCGCGCCGGGCTTCCACTCCACCGCCTTCGGCCGCCACGGCCCGTTCGACCTCGTCATCGCCAATATCCTCGCCCGCCCGCTGATGCGCATGGCCCCGCAGCTCGCCGCCCGGCTCGCGCCGAACGGCGACGTCATCCTTTCGGGCATCCTCGCCTCGCAGCGCTGGAAGGTGCTGGCCGCCTATAACGGCGCGGGCCTTCGCCATGTGCGCACGATCTGGCGCGAGGGCTGGGTGACCATCCATCTCGACAACAGGCGCTGAGCCGCCGGCGGCTTACCGGCCGTTTGCCGGAATGCGGGCAAAATAAAAGGCGGTGCCGGAGGCACCGCCTATTATGGGCCGGCGAACCGACCTGCCCGCGAGCTTGAGGAGGAGGAGCGCTCAAGCGGGCCTATGTGTTCCGAGCGCCTTCCCGGAGGAGGGAGGAGGAGTGACCGGCAAGACGCCTGATCGGAACACCTAGCTATATGCGATCCGAAGGACGGGAGGAACCTTCGCTTCGTTTCGCTTGAAGCGCGTTTAAGTTCGCTTCGTTGGCGCTGCTTATAATCCATAGAAAAAATAGAGAAAGCCCCTTTTGCGGCATGGGTGCCATGCGCTGAGCGCATAACCAATGCAATACCTCTTTCGCCGCAGCCTTCCGAGGACAAGTCCCCTCAAAATGCGACGGCGCGGCTTTCCCCTTCTCCCCTCGGGGAGAAGGTGGCCCGAAGGGTCGGATGAGGGGGGTAACCCGGTGAAAGCGCAACTTCTTGCGCCTCCGGCGCTCCCCTCATCCGCCTGCCGGCCCCTTCTCCCCGCCGGGGAGAAGGGGGAAAGCCGCGCCGTCTCGTTCCACAGGCCATCACCCCGCCTTTGACGCGCAGCGGCGATGGGCTAGATTGCCGGCACGATTCATCGCCTCAGCGGAAGCCTCCATGTTCCAGAGTTTCGACGTCACCTCCACGCCCCAGTTCGGCCGCGAGCGGGCCGATGCCCTGCGCGCCTCCTTCGACGCGCTCGGCATCGACGGCTTCCTCGTGCCGCGCGCCGACGAATATCAGGGCGAATATGTGCCGGCCTCGGCCGAGCGCCTGTCCTGGCTGACGGGCTTCACCGGCTCGGCCGGCGTCGCGCTGGTCATGCGGGACAAGGCCATCGTCTTCGTCGACGGCCGCTATGTCACGCAGCTTGCCGAGCAGGTGGACGGCGGCGTCTATAGCGGCGGCGACCTTGTCGGCGAGCCGCCGCATCTGTGGCTGCAGAACCATGCGCCGAAGGGGTTCCGCCTCGGCATCGATCCGTGGCTGCATACCGGCGCGGAGGTGCGCCGGCTGGAAAAGGCGCTGGCCGGCCTCGGCGGCGCGCTCGTCCTCACGCCCCACAATCCGCTCGACAAGGTCTGGACCGGCCGCCCCGCCGAGCCGCTCGGCCGCGTCGCCATCCAGGCCATCGACCATGCAGGCGAACTCGCCAGGGACAAGCTCGTGGCGATGGCCGAGGCGACGGCGAAGGCCGGCGCGGACGCGCTCGCCGTCACCGACCCCTCCTCCATCGCCTGGATCTTCAACATCCGCGGCAGCGACGTGCCGCACACGCCCCATCCGCTGGCCCGCGCCATCATCCCGGCGAAGGGCCGCCCGCAGCTCTTCCTCGACAAGCGCAAGACCGGCATCGAGCAGGAAGCCTACCTCACCCAGCTCGCCGACCTCGTTCCGCCCGCGCGATTCGACGAGGCGGTCGCGGCGCTGGCCGCCGAGGGCAAGCGCATCCTCATCGATCCCGACCAGGCGCCCTACGCGCTCGCCGAAATCGTCCGTGCCGGGGGCGGCGCGCTGGTCGAGGCCGCCGATCCGGCCCGCCTGCCGCGCGCCTGCAAGAACGCCGTCGAGCTCGAAGGCTCCGCCCGCGCCCATCTCCAGGACGGCGCGGCGATGGTCGAGTTCCTCACCTGGCTGGACGGCACGACGCCGGGCAGCCAGACCGAGATATCGCTCACCCGGAAGCTGGAGGAGGCGCGCCGCAGCGTCGGCGAGCGCCAGCAGAACCCGCTGAAGGACGTCTCCTTCGACACCATCGCCGGGGCCGGCGCCCATGCCGCCATCATGCATTACCGCGTGACGACCGCCACGGACGCCGCCGTCGAGCCGGGCACGATGTTCCTCATCGATTCCGGCGCGCAATATATCAACGGCACGACCGACATCACCCGCACCGTCGCCGTCGGCACGGTGCCGGAGGAACAGAAGCGGTTCTTCACGCTGGTGCTGAAGGGCATGATCGCCATCAGCCTCGCGCGCTTCCCCAAGGGCACGCGCGGCTGCGACCTCGATCCCCTCGCCCGCATCGCGCTCTGGAAGGCCGGCGCGGATTTCGCGCACGGCACCGGCCACGGCGTCGGCTCCTATCTCTCGGTGCATGAGGGCCCGCAGCGCATCTCGCGGCTTTCGACGCAGGAGCTGCTGCCCGGCATGATCCTCTCGAACGAGCCCGGCTACTATCGCCCCGGCAGCTTCGGCATCCGCATCGAGAACCTCGTCCATGTGCTGCCGGCCGCGCCCGTCGAGGGCGGCGACATCGACATGCTCGGCTTCGAGACGCTGACCTTCTGCCCCATCGACCGCCGGCTCATTCTGCCCGCGCTGATGACGCAGGAGGAGCTCGACTGGCTCGACGCCTATCACGCCGAAACGCGCGAGAAGCTCACGCCGCTGCTGTCGGACGACGCGGCGAAGACGTGGCTGGAAAAGGCGACGGCCCCGATCAGCCGATAAAGTGGCGCAGGATCATCACGACGATCCAGCCGACGCCCAGCATGGGCAGCAGCGCGAGCCGCATGCCGGCCGCAAGGGCGACGGCCATGGTCAGGCTGACGTCCCAGCCGCCCGTCAAGGCGGCGGGGGCGACCAGCGTGGTCAGCACGGCGGCGGGCACGGCGTTCAGCGCCGCCTCCGCCCGGGGTGGGATGCGCTTCATGCGCGTGATGAAGATATAACCGCCGACGCGGGTGAGATAGGTCGCGATGGCCCCGGCCGCGATGATCAGCAGCGTCTGGGTGTGGAACAGCGTCTCCATGCTCATGCCTCCCCTTCCACGGTGTCGCCGACCGGCATCTCGCTCTCCTTGCCGTCGAGCGGCAGCAGCGCGGCGACGGCGATGCCGGCAAGCGCCCCGAGGCTGACATGCCAGGGCGAGCCGACGAAATGCAAAGCGAGGATCGAGCCCGCCGACGAGGCGATCACCACCGGCAGCCAGTTCGCCCGGCTGCGGAAGCCGAGCACGAGGCCCATGAAGTAGATCGGCAGCAGCACGTCGATGCCGATGGCCCTCGGATCGCCGATCAGGTTGCCGAGGAAGCCGCCGACCACGGTCAGGCACAGCCACGGCACGTAGACGCTGAGGCCCAGCACCATCGACCAGACATAGCTGACGCGGATGCCCGCATCGCCGCGCCGCTCGGTCTCGGCGAATTGCGGATCGGTCAGCAGGAACAGCGACGTCGCCTTCTCGAGGAAGGAGAAATGGCGGATATGCGGCGCGATGGCCGCCGAATAGAGCACATGGCGGAAATTCACCGCGAAGATCGACAGCACGACCAGCCAGGGCGCGACATTGTGGTTGAACAATTCGACGCCGACGAGCTGGCTCGCCCCGGCATAGAGCGTCGCGCTCATCAGCGCGGCCTCGGCGATCGTCAGGCCGTTGTCGATGGCGACGGCGCCGAACAGGACGGCGAAGGGTCCCGCCGCGATCGCGACGGCGATGCCACGCCGGAAGGCGTCGCGGATTTCGTCTTTGGTGGCGGGGGTCATGGGCCTGCTCTGTTGCTATGGGGAAGCCTTAGAACAGGCGCGGCCTGCCGGCAAACCAATATGGCTGATGGACCGTTCAGCGCCGTTGATCGATCACCGCGGCGCCCGCAGGTCTTTTCGCCGCCTGCGTCGCGTGCGCCCCATGGCGCCGTCGTATGCATCCTACAAAGTCGCGGCGAATGGCATCATCATTCGACCAGAATCCCGAATCCGGGTCGGCTCTGCGCCGGGACGCAAGCCTCGCCCTCCCTCAGCCTTCCCGAAAGCAGGAGCCCCTCATGCGGTTCACATATCTGGTGTTTGCGCTCCTCGGTCTTTTCTGGGGATCGAACTTCATCTACATGAAATGGGCGGCGGAGCTGATCACGCCGGCGCAGACCACCCTCCTGCGGGTGTTCTTCGGCTTCCTGCCGCTGGCCTTCGCGGCTTGGCGGCAAGGCGCGATCCATCGCGGCCAACTGCGCCATCTGCCGCATTTCCTCGTCATGGCGGTCCTGGCGACGGCCTTCTACTATTTCGCCATCGCGGAAGGCACGGCGCGGCTGCCCTCCGGCGTCGCCGGCGTTCTCGGCGGGTCGATCTCGCTCTTCACGACGATCGCCACCCTTTTGTTCCTGCGCACCGAAAAGCCCAACGCCCTGATGCTGGCCGGCGTGCTCACGGGTTTCGCCGGCATCGTCCTGATCGCCCGGCCCTGGGAGAGCGCGGACCGCACCATCGACATGACCGGCGTCTCCTGGATGCTGGCGGCGACGACGATCCTCGGCCTCTCCTACGTCTATGTCCGCCGCTTCCTGTCGCCCCATGGCCTGCCCCCTCTCGCGCTCGCGACATGGCAGACGGGCCTCGCTCTGCTGGTGCTGCTCGCCGTCACCGACCGGACGGGGATGGGCGACATCCTGCGGGACTGGCACGCTAGCGCCGGTGTCGCCATCGGCCTCGGCGTGCTCGGAACCGGGATGGCGTTCCTGATCTACTATCATCTCCTGCAGGAGCTGGGCGCGGTGGCCGCCTCCGGCGCGACCTATATCACGCCGAATGTCGCGCTGCTGATCGGCTGGGCCGCCGGCGAGAAGGTCGGCATGCTGGAGATCGCCGCGATCGCCCTCGTCCTCGCCAGCATCGCCCTCCTGCAGATCGGGCGGCAGCGGGCCGCCCGGGCGGCGGGGGCCGCCGCCGGACCCTGATCAGCCCTTCTTGAGCTGGAACGTATGCTCGGGGCCGGGGAAGCTGCGCGCCTTCACCTCCTCGGCATAGGTCGCGAAGGCCTCGCTCATGATCGGCGCGATATTGGCGAAGTGCTTGACGAAGCGCGGCTTGAAATCCGTGAAGATGCCGAGCACGTCGTCCACCACCAG
>JBDHSZ010000142.1:0-9754 GCA_039812945.1 Shinella sp. | reverse complement strand
ACGCAAAGCTCCTCGGCGCTCTTCGAATGCTGCGTCGACATGGGCTACGAGGCGGTCGACACGATCGGCAACGCCAATGAGACGGCGCGCTGGATCAGCGACCACCGGTTCCGCCGGGTGCTCGTCGTCACCAACAACTACCACATGCCGCGCAGCCTGCTGGAGCTGAAGGTCAGCGATCCGCAGACGGAGTTCATCGCCTATCCGGTCGTCAATTCCGACCTGAAGAACGGCAACTGGCTGCGCCAGCCGGGCGTGCTGAAGGCCATGCTGTCGGAATATCTCAAATACGGCTTCGCGCGCATCCGCGCCTTTGCCGGCGCGCGGAGCTGGTCGGGGCTGCGCGGCGACATGACGGGCGGTTGAGACGGGAGTTTCCCCGCTCCAGATTATCGTGTAGGGCGAAGGGACGTTCCGCTCACAGGCTGCCCGATGATCGCTTTCCGCTCCGTGCTCTTCAATGCCGTCTTCTATCTCAACCTCATCGCGCAGATGATCGTCTTCACGCCGGCCTATTTCCTGCTGCCGCGCAAGAAGGCCTATGTCATCGCCAAGAACTGGGCGAGGAGCAATCACTGGCTCTTCGAGAAGATCGTCGGCACGACCTTCCAGATCGAGGGGCTGGAGAACATCCCGACCGGCGGCTACATCGTCGCGCCGAAGCACCAGTCCTTCTGGGATGCCTATGCGCTGCTGCCCTGGCTCGACGATCCGCTCTATATCCTCAAGCGCGAGCTGACCTGGATCCCGCTCTTCGGCTGGTACATCAAGAAGCAGCGCATGGTTCCGGTGAACCGCAGTGCGCGCGGCAAGGCGATGGCGGCCGTGATGGAGCGCACCAAGGCCGAGATGGACACCGGCCGCCAGCTCATCATCTATCCCGAGGGCACGCGCCGCCCGCCGGGCGCGCCGCCGGAATACAAATACGGCATCGCGCGGCTCTATCGCGACCTGCAGGTGCCCGTCGTGCCGGTCGTCATGCATCCGGGCCTGTTCTGGCCGCGCCGCAAGTTCATCCGCCAGCCGGGCCATTTCAAGGTGATCGTGCTGCCGGCGATCGCGCCGGGCATGGATCCCGACGCCTTCCTCGCCCATCTCGTCGAGGTCATGGAGACGGCGAGCGATCGCCTGCTGGTCGAGACGGTCGCGGCCAATCCGCATCTCGTCCTGCCGCAAACGGCGGTGCAGCGGCTCGCCGAGCTGAAGGCGCGCGCGGCCTGAGGTCAGGCGGAGGCGTGAAGGCCTTCCGCCGTCCGGCCGACATCCTCCAGCCAATGATCGCGGATGCCCATCTCGCGCAGATGCGCCAGCGTGTTGCGCAGGTAATCCATGTTGTGGCCCGACTTGCCGACGGCGGCGCTGACGGTGCCGGCCGCCTCCTCCACCGAGAGCGAGCCGGCGAACTGGTGATGGGCGCGGTCGCAGATATAGGCGAGCGTCGTGACGCGGCGGCCGTCGCCGAGGGTCGCCGGCAGGATGCGCTCCTTGTAGACATGGGTGACGAGCTCGCGCTCGCGCAGGTAGTCGACCACCGCCTCGCGCTTTTCCGCCAGCACGCGGAAGGCGACGCCGCGGCAGGAGCCGCCGCGGTCGAGGCCGAGCACGAGGCCGGGCCTCTCCTCCGTCCCGCGGTGCACCCAGGAGCGCACGCACAGCGACCGGCGGAAGCCGAAGAGATGGGCCGCCTGGCGCTCCTCGAACTCGAAGCCCGGGTTCCACATCAGCGATCCGTAGCCAAAGACCCAGAATTCGTCCATATCCACCGTCACTTGGATCCTGTCCCCTAAAAGCCGCCGCATTTGCCGGCTTTGACGCGCAAATCACGTTCGCTACCATTGGAGAACACTATGGCATCGTCAAGCCGCGCCGATACGTCCGGGGTCACGCGCAAGCTGATCTGGCTCGCCGGCGCCATCGTTCTTACCGGTGCGCTCTATACGGGCGGATGGTTCTATGCCGCCAGCCGGCTGAAGGACCGGGTGACGCAGGAGCTCGCCGCTTCCGAGCAGGGCCTGCGCTCCGCCTCCTGCAGCGATCTTGCGGTGCGCGGCTTCCCGTTCCGCATCGGCGTCTTCTGCGACGCGGTCGGCATCGACGACCGGGCCTCCGGGCTCTCGGCCTCGTTCGGCGCGCTTCGCTCGGCCGCGCAGGTCTATCGTCCGGGCCATGCCGTCATCGAGCTCGACGGGCCGGCGCAGGTGCGCGTGACGCCCGACCTCGTCTTCGACGCGAACTGGGACCTCCTGCGCGCCAGCGCGGTCGCCTGGACCGACGGGCTCGACCGCGCCTCCGTCGCCTATGACGGGCTGCAGGGCAGGCTCAACGTGCCGTCGCAGGGCCTGTCCATCGGCATCGCCGCGACCCATGGCGAAAAGCACGTCCGCCGGTCCGGCGCGGCGCTCGACGTCGCCGCCTCGCTCGACGCGCTGACGCTCGATCTCGGCGGCAAGGTGCTGCCGCCGCTGAATGTCGCGGCCGACCTGACCATCGTCGATGCCGCCCGGTGGATCTCCGCCGAGGGCCCGCCGTCGACCCTGCCGCTCGGCACGAGCGCGGAGCTGCGCGGCCTGTCGCTCGATCTCGGCGGCGACGACAGGATGACCCTGTCCGGCCCCGTCAGCGTCGATGATGCGGGCTATGTCTCCGCCTCGCTCGACCTGACGATCGAGGGCGTGAAGGCCTGGCGGAATCGCATTTCGGAGGTGTTCCCCGATGCGGCCGAGACCGCCAAGCGCGTCGCCAGCGCCATCAAGGCGCTTTCGGGCGGGCAGGACCGCGCCACGGTGAAGCTGAGCATCCGGCAGGGCACCGTCTATCTCGGCCTGTTCCCGGTCGCGGAGATCCCGCCGCTGTGATCAGCCCTTGCGGTCGGCGACCGGGCGGCCGAAGTTCGGCGCGGCGGTATCCTGGCCGGCGTCGATGATCGAGCGGCGGATGGCGCGGGTGCGGGTGAAGAGGTCGAAGAGCTTGTCGCCGTCGCCCCAGCGGATCGCGCGCTGCAGATAGGCGAGGTCCTCGGAAAAGCGCGCCAGCATCTCGAGGATCGCGTCCTTGTTGTGCAGGCAGACGTCGCGCCACATGGTCGGGTCCGAGGCGGCGAGGCGCGTGAAGTCGCGGAAGCCCGAGGCGGAGTATTTGATGACTTCCGATTCCGTCACCGTCTCCAGGTCGTCCGCCGTGCCGACGATGTTGTAGGCGATGATGTGCGGCAGGTGCGAGACGATGGCGAGCACCTTGTCGTGGTGCTCCGTGTCCATCTCGTCGACCTTCGAGCCGAGCGCCTCCCAGAAGGCGGCGAGCTTGCGCTTGGCGTCCTTGTCGGTGCCGTGCACGGGGGTGAGGATGCACCAGCGGCCCTGGAAGAGCTCGGCGAAGCCGGCGTCGGGGCCGGAATGCTCCGTGCCGGCCAGCGGGTGGCCGGGAATGAAATGCACGGTCTTCGGCATGTGCGGCAGCATCTGCGCCACGACGGAGGCCTTGGTGGAGCCGACATCGGTGACGATGGCGCCGGGTTTCAGGTGCGGGGCGATCTCCTCGGCGACCTTGCCGGAGGCGCCGACCGGCACCGAGACGACGACGAGGTCCGCTCCTTCCACCGCCTTTCCGGCGTCGCGGACATAGTCGGTGCCGAGGTCGAGTTCGCGGGCGCGGTCGAGCGTCTCCTGGCTGCGGCTCGAGATGGTCACGGTCCCGGCAAGGCCCTTCGCCTTGACGGCGCGGGCGATGGAGGAGCCGATCAGGCCGATGCCGATCAGTGCGATCTTGTCGAAATGTCCGTCCGTCATGTCCCTGCCGCCCTTCGCCGCCGTTCCGCCCGCTCTAACGGCCCGCCCGGCTTTTGTCGAGGGCGCGTTCGCGCGTCGTCGGCACGCCCTGCGGCGCCAGCACCGGCACGAAGACGCGGCGCGAGGCGCGGGCGGCGACCGGCAGGCCCTGATAGAGCCGCTTCTGCGCCTCGACGATGATGACGCCGGAGAACATCGGCCAGAGCATGCGCCCCAGCCGCTCGAAGGCGCCGCGCAGCTTCAGCACGCTGCGCAGCTTGGAGGGCGGGAAGAACAGGGCCTCGGCGCTGGCGCCCGGCGTGAAATTCGTCGCGCGCAGCAGGGCGGTGAGCTGGCCGCGGGAATAGGGGCGGCCGGAGCCGAAGGGCGTGTGCTCCATGCGCGCCCAGACGCCGCGCCGGTTCGGCACGACGATGACGAGGCGGCCGCCGGGGGCGAGCACCCGCCACAGCTCCTTCATCGTCTCGCGCGGGTTCTCGGCGAATTCCAGCGAATGCACCATCAGGATCCGGTCGACCGAGGCGTCGGGCAGCGGCAGTTCCTCGTCGAAGACCAGCGCCGTCGAGGACAGCGCGTTCGGCGGCCAGTTCACCGCGCCCTGGCCGGCCGGCATGAAGGCGAAGGTGCGCTCCGTGTCGGCGCGGAAGCGGTCGAGATAGGGGACGGCATAGCCGAGGCCCACCAGCCGCTCGTCGGGCAGGCGCGCCCAGAGCGAGGCGAGCGCCATGGCGATCGAGTGATCGGCGAGGCGGCCGAGCGGCGAGTGGTAGAATTCGCGGAGGTCAACGATATCTGCATGCATGGACAAGATGTTAGCGATGGTCCGGTGGACTTCAAGGCCGATTGCCTTACATTCGCCCGCGACGATCGACCGATGTGACGAGGAACAGGCCATGACCCCGCTGGAAATCGAACTCTTCGCCTGCCGCAGCGACAATTTCGGCGTGCTGCTGCACGATCCGGCGACGGGCGCGACGGCGAGCATCGATGCGCCGGAGGAAGGGCCGATCCTCGATGCGCTGGCCCGCCGCGGCTGGCGGCTCAGCCATATCCTCACGACGCATCACCACAACGACCACGTCGAGGCCAATGCGGCGCTGAAACGGCGCTTCGGCGCGACGATCGTCGGCCCGGCGCGCGAGGCCATTCCCGGTATCGACCGCAAGGTGGACGGCGGCGACGTCTTCGATTTCGCGGGGCGGCGGGTCGAGGTGATCTCCACGCCGGGCCACACGCTCGGCCATATCTGCTTCCATCTGCCGGAGGAGAAGCTGCTCTTCGCCGCCGACACGCTGTTCGCGCTCGGCTGCGGCCGGATCTTCGAGGGCACGCCGGCGCAGATGTGGGCCTCGCTGGTGAAGCTCGCCGCGCTGCCGCACGAGACGACCGTCTATTTCGGGCATGAATACACGCTCTCGAACGCCCGCTTCGCCCGCACCGTCGATCCCGACAATGCCGCGCTGGCGGAGCGCGTCGCGGGGATCGAGGCGCTGCGCGCCAAGGGCGGCTTCACCGCGCCGACGACCATCGGGCTGGAGAAGGCGACCAATCCGTTCCTGCGCGCGGCCGATCCGGCCATCCGCCGCCATCTCGGCATGGAGACGGCCGACGATGCGAAGGTCTTCGCCGAGATCCGCGCGCGAAAAGACCGGTTCTGAGCTCAGGCCGGGCTGGCGAGGCTCTTGCGGAAGATCATGTCCTTGGCGGCCAGCACCGCGCCGCCGGTGACGAGCAGGCAGGCGAGCGCGATGCTCCAGGACGGCGCGGCGAAGCCCGAGAGGATCAGCACGAGCGTCGAGAGCAGCGGGGCGGCATAGCTTGCCGCGCCGAGGATCTGGATGTCGCCGTTCTTCACGCCGTAGTCCCAGACATAGAAGGCCGCGCCCACCGGCAGGAGGCCGAGGCCGGCGACGGCGAGCCATTCGAAGCTTGTCTGCGGCCAGACGGTGGTCTCCAGCGTCAGGTGGCAGATAAGCGAGAGGATCGCCGTGGCGAGGCAGAAGCCCGTCACCACGTCGGTCGAGACGGCCTCGAAGCTGCGGGTCGCCAGCGAATAGCCGGCCCAGGTGAAGGCGCACAGGAACGCCGCGCCGTAGCCGACGAGATAGGCGCTGTCGAAGGCGACGCCGTTGCGGCCGACGATGAGCGCGGTGCCGCCAAGGCCGAGCAGCGTGCCGACCACGTGGTTCCAGCGCAGCGTCTCGCCCGGCAGCAGCGCCGAGCCGGTGACGATGAGCAGCGGCCAGAGATAGGCGATCAGGCTCGCCTCGACGGCCGGCGCGTTGCGCAGTGCGGTGAAATAGAGGAAGTGGTAGCCGAAGAGGCCGAGGATGCCGGTGATCCACACCCTCGCCGGCTGGCGCAGCAGGCGCAGGCGCCCGGGCCTCGCGACAAGCACGGCGATGCCGGGCAGGCTGCCGATCAGGAAGCAGACGGCGGAGAGCTGGAAGGGCGGCATCCTGCCGGAGGCGGCGGTGAACAGCGCCAGCAGCGCCCACATGAGGATCGCCGTAAAGCCGATGAGGGTCGCACGCATTTTCAAGGCCGGTCACTCCTGCCGACCGGCGGGCCGCCCTATCCGCCGAAGCGCGTGGCCGAGACGGTGACGGGGCCGAGCTTGGTCGGAATCCTCACATAGACCGGAGCATATACATTCGCCCCGTCGGCCTTGGCAAACCAGATTTCCATCGTCTTCAGGCTGCGCAGGTATTCGACGTCCTCGCGGCCCTTGCGGTAGCCGGATTTCGGCACGAAGCGGATGCCGCAGACGACGACCTCGCCCTCGAAACCCTTGGTGGAATAGGGCTTGGTGCCCTTCGAGGTCAGCTTCAGGTCGAGGCGCGACTCGCCGTCGAAGATGGGCAGCGTCGTCGGGCAGATGCGGCTGCCGGCGGGGATGATGAGGCCGGAGATCGGATCGAGCACCGCGCGCATATCGGCATTGGAGACCGGCACCCAGTTGTCCGGCTTCTTGCGCGCTGGCACCATGCTGGCATGCACGACATTGCCGTTGCGGAAGGTGACGTCGATGGCGCGGCCGCGCTTGCCGCTCTTGTAGTTCACCGAATAGGAGGTGGCGCGCAGCCTGTCGCGGCTGACGATGCCGGAAACGGCGGTGGTGCCCTGCGTGCGGGCGAAGATATCGGCGAGGCCGGCCGAATGCAGGCTGCCGGAGATGGAATAGCGGTTGCCGTTGAAGGCCGAGCGGAAGCTGGCGGTGGCGACCGGCAGGCCGGAAAGGCGGATGCTGTAGTCGGTGTGATGCTGGATTTCGGCGGCGGAAAGCGGGCTCGCGCCGCCCGCAAGGGCGAGCGTCATGGCTGCACCGGCAATCCAACCCCGCACGTTCATCTGCACGACTCCCATTGAGACGCTCCGCCTAGCCTGCCATTGCGGCGATTCTACGCCGTGGAAAATTCAAGACTGTCCTGCTATTGCCTGCAAATCATGGCATCTGGCAACTGAATTCCCGGTGAACGGCAGGTTTGGCTTGACGTCGCCGGCGAGTGTGACTATAGAACCGCGACTTTCCAAAAAGGCCAGACGGACTGCGGCCGGTTTCGGTGCCGGAAACGTATTGTCCTGTAACGAAGAAAAATAGGTGTACCATGTCCCGTAGTTGCGAATTGACCGGCAAGGGCGTCCAGTCGGGCAACAATGTGAGCCACGCGAACAACAAGACGAAGCGCAAGTTCCTGCCGAACCTGTGCAATGTCACGCTGATCTCCGACGCCCTCGGCCAGCGTTACCGTCTTCGCGTTTCCGCTGCCGCTCTCCGCTCGGTCGAGCACCGCGGCGGCCTCGACGCCTTCCTCTTGAAGGCCGAAGAGAACGAACTGTCGATGCGCGCTCGCCTGCTGCGCCGCCAGATCGCCAAGAAGACCGCTGCCGCCGCCTGATTTCAGGCGTTCGCCGGACCTTTCATCGAGGCTTGACCGGGCTCCGGGCAGGCCTCGTTGCTTTGCCTGTATCAATAACTCCAACTGGTGGCATCACCCAGGATAAAAAAATGCTCGCGAACCGTATTACCCTCGTCTATGTCCTGCTGATGACGGCCGTCGTCGTCGCCTCCAACGTGCTGGTGCAGTATCCGCTCTCGGGCGAGCTCTTCGGCATCGCGCTCGGCGACCTGCTGACCTATGGCGCCTTCACCTATCCGGTCGCCTTCCTCATCACCGACCTCACCAATCGCCAGTTCGGCCCGCGCGTGGCGCGCCGGGTCGTCGCGGCCGGCTTCCTCGTGGCGGTGGTGTTCTCCTTCGCCGCCTCTACGCCGCGCATCGCCATCGCCTCGGGCTCGGCCTTCCTCGCCGGGCAGTTGCTCGACATCTCCGTCTTCAACAGACTGCGCCGGCAGACCTGGTGGCGCGCGCCGCTGATCGCCTCGCTGATCGGCTCGGTGCTCGACACGATGATCTTCTTCTCCTTCGCCTTCGCGCCGTTCCTCTCGGTCTTCGGCCCGAACGACGCCTTCGCCATCGAATGGGCCCCCGTTCTCGGCGTCTTCACCGCGGAGGCCCCGCGCTGGCTCTCCTGGGCGATGGGTGACTTTTCCGTGAAGGTGCTGGTCGGCCTCGTCATGCTGCTGCCCTACGGCGCGCTGATGAGCAGGCTCAAGCCGATGCCGGACGTCGAGAAGATGGCCTGAGGTTCGTTACTTCAGGCGGAATTCCAGCATCAGGTTGCGCTGGAGGATGGAGTGGTTGTCGTCGGAAACGACGATGATGCGGATATCGTCCTTGCCCATCGCCACCACGTCGAGCCCTTCCATATTGTCGATCTGCTGGCTGAGGTCGGCGTCGATCAGCACCTCGCCGTCGACCACCGCGCCGGGGCGGATCGTCTCGCCGTCGATGCGGCGGATGCGCATGCCCATGCCGTCGGACAGGCGGAAGCGGCGTTCGAGCAGCAGGAGGTCGCCGTTCGGCAGGAAGGCGCCGTCGGTGATGTCCCAGGGGTCGGAGCGCTTGACGGCGAAGAGGCCCTTGCGCGGGCCGTCCAGCACGGCCGCGAAGACGTTGCCGTCCCTGTCGAGGCTGCGTTCCGTGACGACGACGGGCACCGCGCCGAGCGGCCCCGCGGCGGGCGATATGGCGAGCGCCTCCATGCCCTTGTTGCCGCGCATCTCGCGCCGCTCGATCGGCACCTTCAGCCGGCGCGACGGGCGCGCTTCCATGAAGCCGGGATCGGGATAGGCGTCGATGCGGTGGAAGACCTCGAAGGCGACCAGCACCTCGCCCCTGAAGAGCGCCATGCCTTCGGCGTCCATCCGGCCCTTGACCTTCTCGTCCTCTCCGTCGCGATCGATCATCGAGCGCGCCCTGACGTCGGCAAGGCCGCTCAGCCGGCCCTCCGCATCGCGCTCGATGCGGCCCGTCAGCCAGTGGCCGGTGTCGAGCACGGCGACGAAGTTTTCCCGGTCCTCGCGAAAGCGGATGGCCGAGATGGCGCCGAGCAGGGCGTTGCCGGAGGTGTAGCTGATGCCGCCGAGGAATTCGAGCTTGCCGAAGACGCGCTGGTCGGAGCCCGGCTTGAAACGGGATATGACGCGGTTGGTGACGGGAACGTCCTCGATGCCGGCGGCGGCGGCAGGGCCGGACAGGCAGAGCAGGCCGGCGAGCGCGGCGGCGGCAAGGCCGCGCACCGGATTGTCGCGGATCGCCGGCTCAGCCCGCACGACGCCGCCCGGCTGGACGGCGGACGGTCGTCTCGTCGGCGAAGAGCGAGGCGAGCTGCTCGGTCATCGCGCCGGCCAGCTCGTCCGCGTCGACGATGGTGACGGCGCGGCGATAATAGCGCGTCACGTCATGGCCGATGCCGATGGCCAGCAGCTCGACCGGCGAGCGCGTCTCGATCAGGTCGATGACGCCGCGCAGATGCCGTTCGAGATAGTTGCCCGGATTGACCGACAGCGTCGAATCGTCGACCGGCGCGCCGTCCGAGATCATCATCAGGATCTTGCGCTGCTC
>JBDHSZ010000141.1:0-10264 GCA_039812945.1 Shinella sp. | reverse complement strand
CCGATGTTCATCTTCGCCATGCTCCGGCGCGGCATCAAGCCGGAGATCAACGCCATCGCCGTGATGATGCTGACCTTTTCCTTCGTCGTCGCCTCCCTCGGCCTCTATCTCCGCTCCCGGCAGAAATGACATGAACCACAAGACAAAGCCCCGCGCCCGCGACCTCCGACTGCCCTTCACCGGCCGCACCGGTCCCAATAACGCCATCACCGATGTCGAGGGCGTCGCCGTCGGCTTCCGCACCATCCGCGAGGAGACGCCGCGTCCCGGCCGCAAGCTGCCGGTGCGCACCGGCGTCACCGCCATCCTGCCGCATTGCGAAAGCGAGACGCCCGTCCCCGTCCATGCCGGCGTGCACCGCTTCAACGGCAACGGCGAGATGACCGGCACCCACTGGATCGAGGACGGCGGCACCTTCCTCGGCCCGGTGATGATCACCAACACCCACGCCGTCGGCATCACCCACCATGCGACGATCCGCTGGATGCTGGAGCGCTACGCCTCGACCTACGAGACCGGCGATTTCCTGTGGCTGATGCCTGTCATCGCCGAGACCTATGACGGGGCGCTCAGCGACATCAACGGCATGCCGGTGACGGAGGCCGATGCGCGCGCCGCATTGGAAAACCTCTCCCGCGGCCCCGTGGCGGAGGGCAATTGCGGCGGCGGCACGGGCATGATCGCCTATGGCTTCAAGGGCGGCACCGGCACCGCCTCGCGCATCGTCACCTATGGCGGCAGGGATTATACGATCGGCACGCTCGTCCAGGCCAATCACGGCCAGCGCGACTGGCTGACGGTCTGCGGCGTGCCGGTCGGACGGCACCTGCAGGACGGCACGCCGCAAAGCCAGCTCAAGGAACGCGGCTCGATCATCGTCGTCATCGCCACCGACCTGCCGCTCGCCCCGCATCAGTTGAAGCGTCTCGCCCGCCGCGCCGCCATCGGCATCGGCCGGGGCGGCACGCCGGGCGGCAACAATTCCGGCGACATCTTCCTCGCCTTCTCCACCGCCAACCCGCAGCCGATGGCGCACCGCGCGCCGGAGACGCTCACCCTCCAGATCGTCAACGACGAGCATCTCGACGCCGCCTACATGGCGACGGTGGACAGCGTGGAGGAGGCCGTGGTGAACGCCATGCTGGCGGCGGAGGGCGCCGGCGGCACGCCGCACGACCGGCTGCGCGTCGACGCCATCGGGCACGACGCGCTCGTCGCCATCATGCGGCAATACGGCCGGATCGGCTAGAGCATTTCAGCCGGAGCGACGTCGCTCTGGCGTCGGATAATGCGGCAAAAACAAGAATCTAGAGCATTTCCGGTGAGGCGGAAATGCTCTAGTTCGCGGTGCCGTCGGGCGTCACCCGCTGGCTGTCGCCGCCGGTGCCGGTCTGCGGCGTGGGATCGCGGTCGGTCGGCACGGTCTGGCCGCCGTCGGGCGGGGTGTCGTCGATCGTGCCGGCGGGCGTGTCGTTCGCCGTCGAGGACGTCGCGGAGCTGTCGACCGGCTGGGTCGGGTCGCTCGCCTCGCCCCAGATCTCGACCGCGCCCCAGACGAGGAAGACGAGGATCAGGCTGACGCCGAGCACCCGCAGCACCGGCCGCCCGAGGCCGCCCTGCCGGCTCTCGCGCGCCGCATAGGTCTTGCGGGCCGGGTCGTGGGTGCGGGTGAGCGGATCGCCGCGTTCGTCCTGCTGATGGGTCATGGCTTGCACTCCCTGATTTTCATCTCGGGGAGGAAACCTTGCATCGAACGGAAAAGTTCCCGCGCTCAGGTCTCCGCCGGCCCGTCCAGCCCGAGCGTTTCGAGAAGGCGGCGCTGGCGCAGCAGGAGATGGGTCAGCGCCGCGACGTCGCCCTTTGCCGGCTGGTGCGTCATGCCCTCCTCGACCGCCTCGACGATGGCCTCAAGCGTATCGGCGATCTCGCGGGAAATGTCGTGCAGCTCGGAAAAGCGCGGATCGGTCGCGGCCGCCGCGAGCGTTTCCGTCGTGACGCGGCCGATGCCGCGCGGCACCTTCGCGCCGCCGTCGACATGGCCCTCCGGCAGGTCGCCCTTGAGGTTGACGACGCGGCGATGGCGGATGACGTCGATGATCTGGTCGACCGCCTGGCAGGCGCCCGCCACGCGGGACGGGTGGTCCGTGTCCGCCGCCGCATGGGGCAGGAGCTCGAGCTTGCCCGGATGGCGCTCGGCGAGCTTCAGATAGGGCAGCATCGGCCCGCTGAGCGTGCCGCTGGACATGCTCCTGAAGAGATCGGCGTCGATGGCGGCGTGGCGCACCTGTCCCGAGGCGAGCGCCCGGTCGAGCGCGCCCGTATCCACCACCTCGCCGCGGTCGTAGTTGACGACGACCGCGCCGGTGTTCATCGCCGTCAGCACCGCCTCGTCGACGAGGCCGGCATTGGCATGACGGCGCGTCGCCTCGTCGAGCCTTCCGAGGCCGACATGGACGGAGAGCGCGTCCGCCCCGCTCGCCGCCTCGACCGGCGTCTGCGCATAGCCGAACCCTTCCGCCTCGATCCATTGCCGATGCTGCGGCCGGGCATGGACGACGACCTCCATGCCGAAGGCGCGGGCGAGCTTCGCCACCTCGCGGCCGATATTGCCGTAGCCGAGCACGGCCATGCGCCGGCCTTCCAGCTTGGCGGTCGGGTAGGACTTGAGGTCGCGGCCCGTATCGAAGTCGCCGGCGGCGACGCGCCGGTGCAGCAGGTCGACCGGCAGGTCCGGCGTCACCTTCAAGAGCGCCTTCATCACCATCTGCGCCGTGGCGCGGCTGTTGATGCCGGGCGTGTTCATCAGCGGCGCGGTCCCGCTCTCGCCATCGCCGCCGCCCCAGGAGGCCGAGCCCATATTGCCGGTGCCCGCGCCGATGCGCACGCCGCCGAGCGGGAAGATCGCCTGCTTGGGAATGAAGGTCGCCGCCGCGATCAGCGCGTCGTAGCGCCCGTCCGCCGTCTGGGCGATGATCTCGGCCTCGGCGGCAAGATCGGGCTGGTAGAAGAAATGGATGCCCGGCGGCAGCGTCTCGCGCTGATACGGCCCGGCATGGAAGATGCCGCCCTTCCGTTCGATATGGGCCCGGACCTCGCCCGGATCCGGTTCACCGTCGACGCCGGAACGCAAGCCGACGAGATCGGCGATCAGGACCGTGTAGGCGCGCTGCGGATCGTCCAGCCGCCCCGTCTCTTGCCGATTTTCCATGGCGTCCCCTCCCTGTCCGCTGACAGTTTCGTAGGCGAGTTTTCCGCCCCGGGCAAGCGGAAGGCGAAAGCGGCGGGCAAGGCCGGAACCGCCTCTTGCCCGCCCGCGGGCCGCCCGCCATAAAGAGGCGGCAACAGAGGATCACCCATGACGTCCCGCGCCTTCACCGTCATCGAAAACCAATGGATCACCCTTGCCGACGGCACGCGGCTGGCCGCCCGCATCTGGATGCCGGAGGGGGCGGAGCGGGATCCGGTGCCCGCCGTCCTCGAATTCCTGCCCTATCGCAAGCGCGACGGCACGAGCCCGCGCGATGAATCGACCTATCCCGTCTTCGCCGCCGCCGGCATTGCCGGGGTGCGCGTCGATATCCGCGGCTCGGGCGAATCCGAGGGCGTCATCGACGGCGAATACACGCCGCTGGAACTGGCCGATGCCTGCGAGCTCATCGCCTGGATCGCCGCGCAGCCCTGGTCGAACGGATCGGTCGGCATGATGGGCATCTCCTGGGGCGGCTTCAACTGCCTGCAGGTCGCCGCCCTGAAACCGCCGGCGCTGAAGGCCGTCATCTCCGTCGCCTCCACCGTCGACCGCTACAATGACGACATCCATTACAAGAACGGCACGCATCTTTCCGCCCAGCTCTCCTGGGCCGCAACCATGCTCGCTTACCAGTCCCGTGCGCCCGATCCCGCGATCGTCGGCGAGCGCTGGAGGGCGATGTGGGTGGAGCGGCTGGAGAACGAGCCCTTCTTCCTGGAGGAATGGCTCGAGCACCAGCGCCGCGACGCCTTCTGGAAACACGGCTCGATCTGCGAGGATTTCGCGGGCTTTTCCGTCCCCGCCCTCGTCATCGCCGGCTGGGCGGACGGCTATCGCAGCACGCCGCTGAAAGCCGTCGAGGGGCTCGGCGACAGGGCCAGGGCGCTGATCGGCCCGTGGATCCACAAATATCCGCATTTCGCCTGGCCGAGGCCGCGCATGGATTTCCATGCCGAGGCCATCGCCTGGTGGAACCGCTGGCTGCGCGGCGAGGCGAACGGCGCGGAGAAGACCCCGCAGGTGCGCGCCTATATCCAGGACGCCGCCCGCCCGGCCCTCAGGCGCGAGGCCGATCCGGGCTTCTGGATCGCCAAGGACCGCTGGGAAGCACCCGATATGGACGTCTTCCATGTCGCGCGGGACGGCGCGCTCGCGCCCGGCATGCCGATGACGGGCGCTGTCGGCAACGACCGCTATATCAGGTCGCCGCTCGACACCGGCATCATGGCCGGCGAGTGGTTCACGCTGAAGCCGGACGCCGAAATGGCGCTCGACCAGCGGCTCGACGATGCCGGCTCGCTGGTGATCGAGACGATGCCTCTTGCCGAGGCACGGGATTTCCTCGGCCAGCCGGTGCTGGAGCTGGAGGTCTCGACCGAAGCGGAGATCGCCAATCTCTGCGCCCGCCTCGTCGACGTGCACCCGGACGGCACCGCGACCCGCGTCACTTTCGGCGTCCTCAACCTCGCCCATCGCGACGGCAATGCCGAGCCGCAGCCCATGCCGAAGGGCGAGAAGACCCGCATCCGCCTCGTGCTCGACGCGATGGGCTATCGCTTCCGCCCCGGCCACCGCATCCGCCTGTCGCTCTCGACCGCCTATTGGCCGATGGTGCTGCCGCCGCCGGTCGATGCCGGCGTGACGGTCGATCTCGCCACGCTCGGCCTCTTCCTGCCGAAGCTCGGCGAGCACCGGCTCATCGCCCTGCCCGAGCCGGACAATCCCGATCCGTTGCCGAAATACACCGAGCTTGCCCCCGGCGAGACCGCCCGCGGCGTGGAGCGGGACCTGACCAACGGCCTGACGGAATACACGATCTACGAGGATACCGGCCTTCACGAGCATCCCGCAACGGGGTTGGCGACGCGGCAGGTGCGCGACGAGCTCTGGTCGATCGCCGGAAACGATCCGCTGTCGATGACCGGCACGGCCGTCTGGACCTGCGACATGCAGCGCCCCGGCTGGTCCGTGCGCACGGTCTCGACCGCCACCATCGCCTGCACGGCCACGCAATGGCTGATCACCGCCCATGTCCGCGCCTTCGAGGGCGAGACGGAGATCTTCGAAAAGACCTTCGAGAGGGCCGTCGCGCGCGATCTCATGTAGGGCTCAATGGAAGTCGCGGGACCGGACGCGGATCGCCTCCGTCTCGCCCGCTTCCTCCTGCCCCGCCACGCCGCCGCGCCGGCCGACGGTGGAAAAGTCCGCGGACAGGTCGGTGATCTGCCGCACGACGAGATGCACCACCTCGCCCTCCCGCTGGACATGGCCCTTCATGCCGATCATCGGCGCGCCCATCACGATGGGCCGGTGGGCGAGGAAGACCTTGCGCCAGACGACGAGATTGGCGATGCCCGTCTCGTCCTCGATCGTCACGAAGATGACGCCCTTGGCCGAGCCCGGTTGCTGGCGCACGAGCACGATGCCGGCCGTCTCGACCCTTTGCCGGTCCTTCAGCCCCGTCGCCTCGGCGCAGGTGAGGAACCGGCGACGCGCCAGGCTTTCGCGCAGAAAACTCACCGGATGGGCCCTGAGCGTCAGGCCGACATGGCCGTAATCCTCCACCACCTCGCCGCCCGCCGCCATGGGGCGCAGCGCCACCGCCGGCTCGCTGAGCTCGGGAACGGCGGCCGCCTCCCGCTTTGCGGCCGCGGAAAAGAGCGGCAGGGGCTCGTCCCGGAGGCCCCGGATCGCCCAGAGCGCCTCGCGGCGGGCAAGGCCGAGCGACGGCCGGAAGGCCTCCGCCTCGGCGAGCCGGACCAGCGCCTCGGCCGAAAGGCCCGAGCGCCGCCAGACATCGTCGACCGAGGCGAAGGGCTCTTCCGCCCGGTTGACGATCAATCCGGCGGCCGTCCTGTTGTCGAGCCCCTTGACCATCCGCAATCCCAGCCGGACGGCGAAGCGCCCCGCCTCCTGCGTCGGCTCCAGCGTGCAGTCCCAGCGGCTCTCGTTGACGCAGACCGGCCGCACCTCCACCCCATGCTCGCGCGCATCGCGCACGATCTGCGCCGGCGCATAGAAGCCCATCGGCTGGGAATTGATGAGGGCGGCGCAGAAGACATCCGGATGATGGCACTTCATCCAGGCCGAGGCATAGGCGATGATGGCGAAGCTGTAGGCATGGCTCTCGGGAAAGCCATAGGAGCCAAAACCCTCGAGCTGGCGGCACATGCGCTCGGCGAATTCTTCGGCATAGCCATTCCTGACCATGCCGCTGACCAGGTCCTGCCGGAACTTGTCCACGCCACCCGTCTGCTTGAAGGTGGCCATGGCGCGGCGCAGCTCGTCCGCCTGGCCGGGCGTGAAGCCGGCGCAATCGATGGCCACCTGCATGGCCTGCTCCTGGAACAGCGGGACGCCCTTGGTTCGTTCCAGAACATTCCTCAGCTCGTCCTTAGGATAATCCTCCTTTTCCAGCCCCTGCCGCCGCCGCAGATAGGGATGCACCATGTCGCCCTGGATCGGCCCCGGCCGCACGATGGCCACCCGGATGACGATGTCGTAGAATTCCTTCGGCCTCAGGCGGGGCAGCATCGACATCTGCGCCCGGCTCTCGATCTGGAAAGTGCCGATCGTGTCGGCCCTGGAGATCATCTCATAGGTCGGCTCGTCGCCTTCCGGGATGCTGTCAAGGTCATAGGCCTTGCCCTTGTGCTCCTTCAGGAAGTCGAAGGCGCGGCGCATGCAGGTGAGCATGCCGAGCGCCAGCACGTCGACCTTCATGAAGTTCAGGTATTCGATGTCGTCCTTGTCCCATTCGATCACCTGACGGCCGTCCATGGCCGCCGGCTCGATGGGCACCAGGTCGTCCAGCCGGTCGCGCGTCAGCACGAAGCCGCCGGGATGCTGCGAGAGGTGGCGGGGCCGGTCGATCAACTGCCGGGCAAGCTCGAACAGCAGCCTTATGCGCCGGTCGTCCGCATTGAGGCCGGCTCCGGAAGCATGGCTCTGCGGCAGCTCGTTGGACCAGCCCCAGACCTGCGAGGACAGCGCCTTCAGCACGTCCTCGGGCATGCCGAGCGCCCGCCCGACATCGCGCATCGCCGCGCGCGAGCGATAGCGGATGACGGTGGCGCAGAGCGCGGCGCGGTCCTTTCCGTAGGTATCGTAAATCCACTGGATCACCTCCTCGCGGCGCTCGTGCTCGAAATCCACGTCGATGTCGGGCGGTTCGCCGCGCTGCTCGGAGACGAAGCGCTCGAAGAGCAGGCCGTTCACCATGGGATGGATGGACGTGATGCCGAGAATATAGCAAACGGCGCTGTTGGCCGCCGAGCCCCGCCCCTGACAGAGGATCTTGCTGGAGCGGGCGAATTGCACGATCGATCTGACGGTGAGGAAATACGGAGCGTATCGCATCCGCGCGATGAGATCGAGCTCATGGTTGAGCTTGCCGCGCACCCGGTCCGGGATGCCCTCGGGATATCGCCTCGCCGCCCCTTCCCAGGTGTATTTCTCCAGCGCCTCCTGCGGGGTGAGATGCGCATATTCCTTCTCGTCGGGATATTGGTATTGCAGCTCGTCCAGCGAAAAGCGGCAGCGCTCGGCGATCTCCAGCGTGCGGGCCAGCGCCTCCGGGTAGCGGGAGAAGAGGCGGTGCATCTCCTCCGGCGGCTTCAGGTAGCGGTCGGCGTGGCGCTCGCGCAGGAAGCCGGCGTCGTCGATGGTGACGTTGTGGCGGATGCAGGTGACGATATCCTGCAGCAGGCGCCGGGCGGGCGCGTGGTAGAGCACGTCGTTGGTGACGACGGTGGGCACGCGGTATTGCGCGGCGAGGCTGGAAAGCTCGAAGAGGCGGAGCTGGTCGTTCGGGCGGCGGCGCAGCGTGAGGGCGAGGTAGCAGCGCTCGCGGAAGGTCTCGCGCAGGCGGCGCAGGCGGAAGGCCGTCTCTTCGTCCGCCTCGCCGGGCACCAGCACGGCGAGGAGACCCTCGTTCCATTCCACGACATCGGCCCAGTCGAGATGGCACCTGCCCTTGCCGGCCCTCTTCTTGCCGATGGTCAGCAGCCGGCAGAGGCGGGCATAGGCCTCGCGGTCGGTGGGATAGACGAGCAGCGACATGCCGTCGGCAAGCTCCAGCCGGCAGCCGACGACGAGGCGCACGCCCGTTTCCTTCGCCGCCTTGTGGGCCTGCACGATGCCGGCAAGGCTGTTGCGGTCGACGACCGCGAGGGCGTCGAGGCCGAGGGCGCTCGCCTGCGCGAAAAGCTCCGCCGCGCTGCTCGCCCCGCGCAGGAACGAGAAATGCGAGGTGACCTGGAGCTCGGCATAGCCCGGTTTCATGCGAAGACCCCATGCAGGAACCAGCGGCCGATGCCGCTTGCCGCCTGCTCCTCCTCCGCGGAGCGGAACAGCCAGAACCGCTCCCCCTCCATGTCCTCGACCTGGAAATAATCCCTGACGGCGGCAAGCTCGGCGTCGCGCTTCCACCATTCGCCGAAGATCCGCTCAGGGCCGTCGGCGCATCTCACCCGCCGCCGCACGCCGCGCCAGGTGAAGAAGGCGGGCGGATGGTCGGGCAGGAGCGCCACGACCTCGACCGGCTCCGGCCGGGCGAGCAGGCGGGCGGGGCGCGGCCAGCGGCCCTGCCAGGCCGCGCCGTCATCGGGGGCGAGCGGCGGAATGCGGCGGACGGAGCGTTCCGGCACGTCGCTTTCGACGGGCGCGATGCGGTAGAGCCGGCGCGCGCCGATGCGGTTGGCGATGACATCGACGAGGCCGGCTATATCGGCCGTCTCCTCCTCGACCAGCGAGGAGACGGCCTGTTGCAGGACCAGCGGTTCGGCAAGCGTCGCGGTCAGCTCCATGATCTCGATGCCGAAGCCCGGATCGATCGTCTCGATCCGGTCGCCCAGGAGCCGGGTCAGCCGTTTCTCGTCGCGCGCGGCGCGCGCCGTGCCGACGCGGATCGCCTGCAGGCTGTTGTCGACGCGGTGGAAGAGGAGGTCGAGGCGGCGGGCGCCGAGGCCGCGCGTCTCCAGCGCCCGGCAGAGATCGCGCACGAGGCCGGCGGTGTAGCGCGCGATGGTCTCGGGCGCGCCGATCGGCTCGCCGAAGACTTTTCGCACCGATACAAGCTCCGGGTCGCGCAGCGGATCGACGGGCTCCGTGACCCTGCCCTGCAACTGGTCGAGCCGGCGGCCGAGCAGCGGGCCGAAGCGCAGGACGAGCGGCGCGCGCGGCACGGCGAGCACGTCGCCGATGGTGGCGAAGCCGAGCACATGCAGGCCCGTCACGGTCTCCCTCGGGAGGCGCAGCCCGGGGATCGGCAGCCGCGCCACGGTCTCAGTCACCCTGCCGGCGGGGATGACGGAAACGGGATCGGCGAGAAAGCGCGCGGCGGCATAGGCCGCGCCCCAGGTGTCGGCGACGGCCGCGCGGGCGAAAATGCCGGATGCGGCGAGCCGGTTGACGAGGCCGGTCAGCATGGATGCCTCGCCGCCATGCAGGTGGTCGGCGCCGGTCGTGTCGATGACGAGGCCGTCCGGCGGGTCCGGAGCGACGATGGGGGCATAGTGCTGCAAGGCCCAGAGGGCGAGGCGCTCCAGCGCGGCCGCATCGGTGGCGGGGTCGGACGGCAGGGTCATGACGCCGGGCAGCAGCGCATGGGCCTTGGTGAGCGGCATGCCGACGCGCAGCCCCGCCTTTTCGGCCGGCCGGCTCACCGCCGTCAGGATGCGGCGCGCGCGCTCGCGCCCGACGAGGACCAGCCGCGCGTCAGGCGGAGGCGCCGAGGCGCCGAGGGCCCGCCGCAGGCGGTCGATCGGCCAGCCGGGGAGAAAAAGCGATACGACCCTCGGCATCGGATGCCTCCACTTCGAATTCCGCCGCCTCGCCGGCCCGGCAGCGGGTGAGTTGCAACAGCCACCGCGCCCGGCCGATACCGGGCACGGGAAGCGGCGCGGACGGCGCCACTGAAACCTGCCAGCGCGTTACGGCGGCGGAGGGCAGCGGGAAGGGCAGGGTGAGGGCGGCGCCGGGCCCACCGTGCTCCCAGCGCAGCACCGGGCGCGC
>JBDHSZ010000140.1:0-10386 GCA_039812945.1 Shinella sp. | reverse complement strand
TCGATCCTCACCACCGGGCGGCCGGTCGATCTCATCGAGGAGCGGATCGACGTGGCGCTGCGCGTGCGCGACAGCTACGACACCGACCAGTCGCTGATCGTCCGCCGCTTCGGCGGCACGCGCCGCTACCTCGCGGCAAGCCCGCGCTTCCTGGAGCGGCACGGCCCGATCGACCTCGACGCGATCGGCCGCGTGCCCACCCTCTCCATGCAGGAGAACGCCCCGAGGGCCATCTGGACGCTGCTCAACGCCGATGGCGCGGTGCACGACGTCTCCCATTCGCCGGTGCTGGCCTGCTCGGATTTCACCGTGCTGGAGCGGGCGACGATCGAGGGCGTCGGCCTCGCCCTGCTGCCCGACATGATCGTCGAGCGCGGCTTCCGCAGCGGCCTTCTGACACCCGTGCTACCGGACTGGTCGAGCGCGGAATCGGCCGTGCACGCCGTCTTCACCTCGCGCCACGGCATGCTGCCGGCCGTGCGCGCCCTCATCGACCACCTCGCCGAGAACCTGCCGCGCTCGATGGAGCGCTGCCAGGAAATCGTCCCCCGGGCCGCCGCCGACAGCACCTGGTCGATCTGAAAAGGGTCTTTTCGCTTTACAGCAGCGGAGAATGTGCTAACTCCCCTCATGGAATGCCCTTATAGCTCAGTTGGTAGAGCACCTGATTTGTAATCAGGGGGTCGCGCGTTCGAGTCGTGCTGGGGGCACCATTCACAAAAGGCCGATGCCGTCGCGCAGACATGGTCCAATCCCTTTCCCGCTCCACATTGCGTTCTCATTCGCGTTGAAGACCCGCGTCAGCGCCTGCCGGCGTCTTGCCGCGCCTCTTGCATGTCCCATGCCGCTGTAGCATCCTGAGGCTGTGGGACACGGGAGGATTTCAACATGGACGCGACTGCAAAGGCTGTGGAAACCGCCGCTACCATACCGACTCTCGCATTCGTCGCTGCGGCCGCGGTGCTGGGGATCGCCACGCTCGTCCTCATCTTCAAGAAGGTCGAGGTGTCGAGCGGTCACGCGATCATGATGGGCGCCGCGCTGGCGCTCGCAGCGCTGCCTTACGTGGCAAAGTTCGAGTGGTCGAAGGACGGCGTGAAATACGAGGCGCGTGCGCTGGTGCTGCCGGTGGCGCAAGCGGTCAAGGAAGTGGCGGAAACACAGAAGCAGCAGAACGAGACCGTCAGGAAGCTCACCTCCGATCTGCAGATCGCCGCGCAAAACATTCAGGCCTTCCGCGCCAATGCCTCCATGGGCGGGGTCAACGGCACTCTCGGCAACGTCCCCGGGCTCGACCCCAGCGCGATCGAGAAGCTGCTGGAGCGGACGCAGGCGATCGACAGCACCAATGAACTGACGCTGGAGCGCCTCAAGGAATTCCAGCAGCAGCAGTGGAACATCGATCGCTGACCATCCGCCCCACGCCGCCGCCGACCGGGCCCTTGACGCTTCTCGAAAAATAGAACATAAAGAGAACATTCGGAGGTTGCGATCATGCGGAACGACGCTGTTGAACGCGGAAATGCCATACTCGAAGCCTGCCGGTCGCTGCGCGAGCGGCAGATGCAGAACCGTCTGGAACTGCAGCGCAAGGCGGCGGCCGTCGCCAGGCCGCTCTATGTGCTGAAGCGCAAGAAGCAGCTCGAACTGCGGCTGCAATGAGACCGCTCCGTTCCCCGGTAAAGCCCGCCGATCGCGAGGAGGCGGCGGAGATTCTCGCGCTTCACGGCGGAAACGCGCTGGAGGCCCTGCGCACCATGATCGCCGAGCGCGACGCCGTCGAGGAGCGGCTGGCGATGGCGAGGCTCGTGCTGGCGCGCACCTGCGCCGGTCCGCGTGGATGACGCCGGCACGGCAGGCCGGGGCATTCCCGCGCTCCGGCGCATTGCCGCGGACGGCCGACTGTCCTATAGGCCTTCACAGCTCGATAAAGCGTCTTCGGCGCCGCTCCATTTCGCCTTGCGGCCGGAGCGGCGCGAAGCGATCACGCGGAGGAACGGACGTGGCAGACAAGGAACCGGTTACCAAGGTCACGGTGGAGAAGGACGCCAAGGGACGCTATTTCTTCGCCCTCACCTATCGCGGCGTCACCTATCCGGTGAACGGCCCCTTCGCCAATCCGCTGCAGGCCGCCGCAGCCGGACAGGCCGTGCTCAAGGGGCTGGAGGCGAAGGCCAACGCCCGCAAGGCCTGAGCGGGGTGGCAGGAGCCGCCCGCGCCGCCGCCCCCATCGTCACATTTTTCAGATGCGCGTGCCGCGAAGGCGTGCGACAAAGACCGGCCCGCCACGGGCGCGGGCTTGCAGCGAGGATGCGGATATCACGGCATGAGGCGTAACTTCACCTCCCTCTCCTTCGTCGCCTCGCAGGCGCCCGAAGCGCAGGAAGCGCGCGACGAGCTGATCGGCATCTACGGCAACACGGACCCCGAGGAGGCGGACGTGATCGTCGCGCTCGGCGGCGACGGCTTCATGCTGCAGACGCTGCACACGACGATGAATTCCGGCAAGCCTGTCTACGGCATGAACCGCGGCTCGATCGGCTTCCTGATGAACCGCTACGAGGCGCAGGGCCTGCCGGCGCGCATCGACGGCGCGGTGGAGAACGCCTTCCGCCCGCTGGAGATGGTGACGAGCGATGCCAGCGGCCAGGAGCGCCGGGCGCTCGCCATCAACGAGGTCTACCTGTTCCGCCAGTCCTACCAGGCGGCCAAGCTGCGCGTCAGCGTCGACGGGCGGGTGCGGCTGGAGGAGCTGATCTGCGACGGCCTGCTGCTGGCGACGCCGGCCGGCTCCACCGCCTACAATCTCTCCGCCCACGGCCCGATCCTGCCGCTGGAGGCGCCGCTCCTGGCCATGACGCCGGTCAGCGCCTTCCGGCCCCGCCGCTGGCGCGGCGCGCTGCTGCCGAACAAGGTGACGGTGGAGATCGAGGTGCTGGAGGCGGAGAAGCGGCCGGTCAACGCGGTGGCCGACAATACCGAGGTGAAGTCCGTCACCTTCGTGCGCATCGCCGAATCGGCCGGCCTTTCGGCGCGCATCCTGTCCGATCCGGATCATTCCTGGTCCGACCGGATTCTCGCCGAACAATTCGATTATTGATGCCGCGACAGAACCGGGACAGGAGTTCGCCATGAAACGGCACAGGCTTGCCGCCACCCTCGCCTTCCTTCTTCTCGCCGGCGCGCCGGCCGGGGCGGCCGAGGGCGATTCGCCCGTCGCGGAGACGATCACCTTCGTGGTGAGCACCGGCTTCTGGGAGGAGCCCGCCGAGGACGGCAGCGCTGCGGCCGACGCCATGCGGCGCGGCTACTACAAGCTGGTCGCCGTGCGCCAGCCGGACGGCACGGCAGAGGTCCATCTCCAGCAGATCGAGGCGACGGCGGACGGTCCGAAGCTCGCCTCCTCGACGGTGCTGGAGGAATTCTCGGCGATGAAGCCTTATGTGACGGACATCCGCCCGGAAAACTCCTCGGGCGTCACCACCCAGCCGGGCCTCTTCGCGACGGTCTACCTGAAAACCGACCCGAAAGCCGTCGAGCCCGAAAACTGGACGGTGCTGATCGACGACCTCGGCGAGATCAAGGTCGAGCGCGCGACGAACTGAGAACGGGCGGCACCATTCTCGTTGATCGTTGATCGTCATTCCTCTTCCCTCTCCGTCATCCTCGGGCTTGACCCGAGGATTCATGCCGCAAGCTCAAGGCGTGCCGTGGAGGATGGATTCTCGGGTCAAGCCCGAGAATGATGGCGGGGAACGACGAAGGCGGTGCCAATGAAAACGGGCGCCGAGGCGCCCGTCATCCGGTTCGTTTCCAAAAACCTTAGTTCAGGTCGTCGACGACAGCGTCGGCACCGCCATTGACGCGGTGGGCGAGCGCGGCCTCCATGAACTCGTCGAGCTCGCCGTCGAGCACGTCCGACGGGGCCGTGCTTTCGACGCCGGTCCGAAGGTCCTTGACGAGCTGGTAGGGCTGCAGGACGTAGGAGCGGATCTGGTGGCCCCAGCCGATATCCGTCTTGGAGGCGGCCTCGGCGTTGGCGGCGTCCTCGCGCTTCTTCAGCTCCTGCTCGTAGAGGCGGGCGCGCAGCATGTCCCAGGCCTTGGCGCGGTTCTTGTGCTGCGAGCGCTCCTGCTGGCAGGCGACCACGATGCCGGTCGGGATATGCGTGATGCGCACGGCCGAGTCGGTGGTGTTGACGTGCTGGCCGCCCGCGCCGGACGAGCGGTAGGTGTCGATGCGGCAATCGCTCTCGCTCACCTCGACGGTGATCGAATCGTCGACCACCGGATAGACCCAGATCGACGAGAACGAGGTGTGGCGGCGCGCGTTGCTGTCGTAGGGCGAGATGCGCACGAGCCGGTGCACGCCCGATTCGGTCTTCAGCCAGCCATAGGCGTTGTGGCCCTTGACGAGCAGCGTCGCGGACTTGATGCCCGCCTCTTCGCCGTCATGGACCTCCAGCAGCTCGACCTTGTAGCCCGAGCGCTCGGCCCAGCGGGTATACATGCGCAGCAGCATGTTGGCCCAGTCCTGGCTTTCCGTGCCGCCGGCGCCGGAATGCACTTCGAGATAGGTGTCGTTGCCGTCCGCCTCGCCCGAGAGCATGGCCTCGACCTGCTTGCGCGCGGCCTCGACCTTGACGGCCTTCAGGGCCTCCTCGGCCTCCTTGACGATGGCGTCGTCGCCCTCTTCCTCACCCATTTCGATGAGTTCGATATTGTCCCGGAGCTGCTGCTCGATGGCCTTCACGCCGTTGATGCCCTCGTCCAGTTGCTGGCGCTCGCGCATCAGCTTCTGGGCCTCCTGGGCATCGTTCCAGAG
Source organism: Shinella sp. (assembly GCA_039812945.1). Lineage (GTDB taxonomy): Bacteria > Pseudomonadota > Alphaproteobacteria > Rhizobiales > Rhizobiaceae > Shinella. The sequence continues at coordinate 5,562 of JBDHSZ010000140.1, read as the reverse complement.
GTTCGGATCCTCTGCCTTGTTGTTCAACCAGTCCAGTCGTCGTACCGCCTGATCCCAGTCAAAGATGCCTCCTCAGCAGGCTTATGGCCTGCTTGATTTCGTCGACGATGTTCTCGATTTCCGCGCGCATGTCCGTTTCTTCGATGCTTATGGTTTCGGTGGCCCCGAAATAGAGAGGGCGGGCGCGGATGTAAAGCCCCGCGCCCGCCCCTCAAAAGGATCGGCAGGATCAGAACAGGCCGCCGCTGCCGCCCGTCACCGCCTGGTTGGCCTGCGGCGAGCTGCGAAGGATCTCCTCGGGGCTGGCATATTCCTCGCCGCCGATGACCGAGAAGACGTCGGCCGGGCCGGTGCCGGGCTTGAAGGCCTCCATGATCGTGTCGGGCTCGCCGGCATAGGCCTGCATGCCGGTCTTGCGGTTGACGGCGATGAACTGCATGCCCTCCGGCACGATGAACTTCGTCGGGCGCGTGCCTTCCAGCGCGGCCTGCATGAACTCGTTGAAGATCGGCGCGGAGAGCGAGCCGCCCGTCGCGCCGCGGCCGAGCGGGGCCGGGTTGTCGAAGCCGATATAGAGGCCGGCGACGAGGTCCGGCGTATAGCCGACGAACCAGGCGTCCTTCTCGTCGTTGGTCGTGCCGGTCTTGCCGGCCGTCGGGCGGTCGAGCTTGATCTTGCCGGCGGCGGTGCCGCGCGTGACGACGCCTTCCATCATCGAGGTGATCTGGTAGGCGGTCATCGGGTCGAGCACCTGCTCGCGGTTGTCGACGAGCTCCGGCTCCTCCTGGTTCTGCCAGTCGCCGGCATTGCAGTTCTCGCAGGTGCGCTCCTCGTGGCGGAAGATCGTCTTGCCGTAGCGGTCCTGGATGCGGTCGATCAGCGAGGGCTTGATCTGCTTGCCGCCGTTGGCGAGCACGGCATAGGCCGAGACCATGCGCATGACGGTCGTCTCGCCCGAGCCGAGCGACATGGCCAGCACCGGATACATCTTGTCGTAGATGCCGAAGCGCTCGGCATATTCGGCGACGAGGTTCATGCCCATGTCCTGGGCAAGGCGCACCGTCATCAGGTTGCGCGAGCGCTCGATGCCGAGGCGCAGCGTCGAGGGACCGGCCGCGCCGCCGCCGTAGTTCTGCGGGCGCCAGACCTGGCCGCCGGCGACGATCTCGATCGGCGCGTCCATGATGACGGAGGCCGGCGTGTAGCCGTTGTCGAGCGCGGCGGCGTAGACGAAGGGCTTGAAGGACGAGCCGGGCTGGCGCATCGCCTGCGTCGCGCGGTTGAATTCCGACTGGCCGTAGGAGAAGCCGCCGACCATGGCGAGCACGCGGCCGGTATGCGGGTCCATGGCGACGAGGCCGCCCTGGGCCTTCGGCGGCTGGCGCAGGCGGTAGGTGCCGCCGTCGATCGGCTCGACATAGACGACGTCGCCGACATTGAAGACGCCGGCCGGGGACCTGGCCGTCTTGCGGTCGCCCTTGGCCGAGCGGTAGGCCCATTTCATGTTCTCGGCCTCGATGCGGCCGGTCACGCGCTGCTCGACGACCTTGCCGGAGGCTTCCTTGCTGGGCTGCAGGCCGATATCCGCGCCGCCGTCGTCGACGGCGAGCACGACGGCGAGCTTCCATTCCGGCACGTCGGAGAAGGCCTCGACCTTGGCGAGTTCCACGCCCCAGTCGCCGCCGATCCCGATGGTCTCGATCGGGCCGTGGAAGCCGCGGCGCTCGTCATAGGTCAGGAGGCCGTGCTGCAGCGCCTTGCGGGCGGCGACCTGGATGCGCGGGTCGAGCGAGGTGCGCACCGAAAGGCCGCCCTCGTAGAGCGCGTTGTCGCCGTAGCGCTCGATGATCTGGCGGCGGACCTCCTCGGAGAAATAGTCCGAGGCGAAGAGATAGGTGCCGCGGTGGCGCGGCGTCACGCCGAGCGGCTGGGCCTTGGCCTCCGCGCCGTCGCTCTGGCTGACATAGCCGTTCTCGACCATGCGGTCGATGACCCAGTTGCGCCGCTCGATGGCGGCTTCCGTGCGGCGGAAGGGATGGTAGTTCGACGGGCCCTTCGGCAGGGCGGCGAGATAGGCGGTCTCGGCGATGGTCAGCTCGGTGACGGACTTGTCGAAATAGGTCAGCGCCGCGCCGGCGATGCCGTAGGAATTGAGGCCGAAGAAGATCTCGTTGAGATAGAGCTCGAGGATGCGGTCCTTGGAATAGGCCTGCTCGATACGGAAGGAGAGGATCGCCTCCTTGACCTTGCGGTCGATGGTCTGGTCGGCGGAGAGCAGGAAGTTCTTGGCGACCTGCTGCGTGATGGTCGAGGCGCCGACCGGGCGGCGGCCCGAGCCCATGTTCTGCAGGTTGACGACGATGGCGCGGAAGAGGCCCGTCATGTCGATGCCGGGATGCTGGTAGAAGTTCTTGTCCTCCGCCGAGAGGAAGGCGGCCTTCACGCGGTCGGGGATCGCCTGGATCGGCAGGTAGAGGCGGCGCTCGCGGGCATATTCGGCCATCAGCGCGCCGTTGCCGGCATGCACGCGCGTCGTCACCGGCGGCGCATAGCTGTTCAGCACCTCGTAGTCGGGGAGATCCTTGGCGACACTTCCGAGATAGAGGGCGACCACGGCCGCCACGCCGAGGAAGAACACGGCGCCAATCCCGAAGAAATATCCAATCAGTCTGATCATGAGCCCGTTACCGACGCCTTATGCTTCTCAACTTCATCGGACAGACCTGCTGCCCGGCCTCTGCCGCCCCGGCGAATCCTGCCGTCGGGCCCTGCCCGCGGAGACGAGTCGTCCCCATTTTCCCGCTTCCGTCTAGCGATCGGAATGTGAGGAAAATAGGGCTTACAGCATGCCCGGGAGCTTCACCACCGCACATTGGGCGGGCAATGTCACTTTTCCGGCACAGGCCTTGCTATCATGTTCCGCGTCCGCGCGCCTCCGGCATCGCGGGACAAGCTTAACCGCCGTTGGCGACGACGGTCGCGCGATACTCCTCCACCGCCTTGGCCACCAGGCCGGCGACCTTCTTCTGCCAGGCCGGATCGATCAGCAGTTGCTCGTCCTCCTTGTTCGACATGAAGCCGAGCTCGAGCAGGATGGAGGGCACGTCCGGCGCGGTCAGCACGCGGAAGCCCGCGTGGCGATGCGGATTGTTGATCAGCAGCACCTCGTTCTTGAAGGTGCCGACGACGCTCTGGGCGAGATTGATGGAGAAGGCCTGCGTCTCGCGCCGCGTCAGGTCGAGCAGGATGTCGGCGACCTCCGCCGGCTCGTCGACGAAGGCGATGCCGGCGATCTGGTCGGAGAGGTTCTCGCGCTCGGCGAGGCTTGCGGCGAGGCTGTCCGAGGACTTGTCGGAGATGGTGTAGACCGTCGCGCCGCGGATATCCTTCTGCCTGAGCGTATCGGCGTGGATGGAGATCAAGAGATTGGCGCCCTCGCCGCGGGCAAGCTGCACGCGCTGGGAGAGCGAGAGGAACTCGTCCTTGTCGCGGGTGAGGATGGCCTTCGTGCCGGGCAGCTTGTTGAGCGCGTCCGCGAGCTCCCGGGCGAAGGCGAGCGTGACGACCTTCTCCTCCGTCTTCGTGACGCCCCCGCGCGCGCCGTTGTCGATGCCGCCATGGCCGGCGTCGACCGCGATGACGAAGGGGCCGTCCGTCCGGCCGCCCGGCAGCATGACCGGCGTCTCCCCGCCCGTCTCCGGCGCGGCGTCCTGCCAGCTCTGCTTTTCCATCTGGCCCTGGAACGCCTCGTTGGTGACGATGGCCGCGTCGATGACGAGGCGGAAGCTCGAGGCCCCCTGCTCCTCCTGCACCTCGGCCAGCACGACGCCGATGGGGCGCGCGGCGGTCAGCACGATGCGTGAGCGGCCGGCGGCCATGGTGCCGTAGCGGATGTCGGAGAAGATGCCGCGCGCCTCGAGCTCCTCCGCCTTGATGCCGAAGGCGGTCTCCGGCAGGTCGATGAGGACGCGGTAGGGATTGGCGACGTAGTGGACCTTGAATTCGGGCCTGCGGTCGAAATCGATGACGAGGCGGGTGCGCGCCTCGTCGCCGGCGATGCGCGCGGAGAAGGCGAGCAGCGGCGCGGCGGAGACGGCAAGGGCCGGCGTTGCGGCCGAAAGGCTGAGGACGGCGAGGACCGCGGCGGCCGCGAGGCGGGCGAGATGTTCGGTCAGAAGGCGTAGCATCACCACTGGCAGTCCGTTCAAACCCATGAAAACCGCGCGCTGCGGCGCTGGACGAGGTCCATAGATGCCCCCATATGGTTAACCAAATCTTGCCGCAGGCGCTCCCCGGCGGGCCGGCGCACAGATCATCGCAAATCGATCAAGATTATGACGCTTTTGGCTTTTCCCTTGCCATTGTGACATATCCGCCATAAAAGCAAAATCAGGGAAGAAGATTAGACGGGATAGAATCGCTTGGAGCAGGCAGCCACCCCTTACGGGACCTTGGCGCCGAACCGGGCCTTCATCCGCCGTCGCACCGCTTTTTCCCGGCCGATTAGATCGCGTAAACCGGCGGTGGCCGGAACAGTCAAGGTGGATTTCCACCACCCGCCCTAGTGAAGGGCAATTTCATCGGACCTTAAAGGGTCTATGGCACTGGCATTCTCGTTGGACGTTGATGTTGTCACGGCGGATTCTATCAGAGGGTAACAGGCACCGGGACGCTCGCGTACCGACCGCCCTCCGTCCGCTCACCCCTCACCGGGGCCTGACGGGAACTTACTTATCCGGCGCATCCCTCTCCTCACCCGGCTTGTCCCTTCCAGGGAACAGCTCGCCGCCAGGATTGCGGCTGCGCCGAGGAGCTCAATCTACATGGCAGAGAAAATGCTTATCGATGCGTCTCACGCTGAGGAGACGCGGGTCGTCGTCGTACGCGGGAACCGCATAGAGGAATTCGACTTCGAATCCCAACACAAGAAGCAGATCCGCGGCAATATCTACCTTGCCAAGGTCACGCGCGTCGAACCGTCGCTCCAGGCGGCCTTCGTCGATTACGGCGGCAACCGCCACGGCTTCCTGGCCTTCGCCGAAATCCACCCGGATTACTACCAGATCCCCCTCGCCGACCGTCAGGCGCTGCTGAAGGCCGAGGCCGAGGAGCACCGTCGCGACGACGACATCGAGCCGGTCGAAACGGCCACGAGCGCTTCCGACGAGAGCGACGCGCCGGCCGAGGCGGTGACCGAAGCCGCCGTCGCCGTCGAAGAGACCGTGGCCGAGACCCCGGTCGAACCGGACGTCGTCGAGGCCTCCGCCGATCTTGCGGCCGAAGAGGCACCGGCCGAAAAGCCGAAGAAGCCGCGCCGCACGCGCAAGGCCAAGGCGAAGACCGAGGAAGAAGCCCCGGCCGCCGAGGAGCCGGCCGCCGCGCCCGCCGAAGGCGGCGAGGACGAGACGCCCGGCGGCGCGATGGCCATGGCCGTCGACACCGACGAGATCTCCGAGCCGGCCGAGCGCGCGCGCGGCCGCCGCCGCCGCCGCGACGAGGACGACGATGACGACGACCAGAACGGCGAGGAGAAGGAAGTCATCGAATCCGTCGGCGCGGAAG
>JBDHSZ010000139.1:0-10455 GCA_039812945.1 Shinella sp. | reverse complement strand
AGGTCGCCGTAGCCGGTGAAGCGGTATTCGTAGGCGAGGCCGAGATAGTCGGCCGCTTCCTTCGCCTTCTTCTGCAGGGCCTCATCCTCGATCTGCGAGAGATAGACGACCTTGGTGTAATTGCCGAAATACATCTCCTTCAATTCCGGGTGCCTGTCGAGGCCGAGCGGCTCGATGACGAAGGAGCGGAACTGGCGGGCGAGGAAATCGGTGAGGAAGAAGGAGGTGACGTCGTCGTCCTTGGCGGCGAAGGCCTCGTTGCCGACGAAGAAGGAATAACAGTGCGGCCCGGCGATGCGCTCGACGCCCTCGCGCTCGCACACCCTGTCGAGCAGGCCGCCCGTGCCGCAATCCGCATAGCCGACGAAGATGCGCGAAAACCCTTCCGCCCGCGCCTCCACGATCGCCTGCTCGACGCCGGGGGCGATCTTCTGCGGATGGGCGTGCCAGATGGCGGGAAGACAGACGAGGTCGATATGCTCGAGGCCGCTCGCCTGGCGGATGGCGAGGACCTCGCGGGCGATCGCGCCGCAGGCGATCACGCGAACTTTTTCCGCTTTCGTGCGTTCTGTGCCCGGGCTTGCTAGCCGAGCTTCCGCGTCAACCACATCCATGAAGAGGGACCTCCGACCATGACTGGGACACACCTGACCAGGATCAGCATCGTTTTCGCCGCGCTTCTCGCGCTCAGCGCCTGCGGCAACACCATCCGCGGCATGGGCAAGGATACGGCCAATGCCGTGGATGCGACGCAGGACGCGGGACGAAGCGTCGAAAGGGCCGCCAACTAGATCTGGCAGGCAGGCGGCGCCGGTGCAGGACCGGCGCCGCTCGAATTTCAGCCGGCAAGCATGTTGTGCTTGCGCTTCATGAATTCCTTGGCCGTCTCCACCGCCACGGCGGCGTCGCGGCAATAGGCGTCGGCGCCGACGGCCTTGCCGAATTCCTCGTTGAGCGGCGCGCCGCCGACGAGGACGACGTAGTCGTCGCGCAGGCCCTTCTCCTTCATCGTGTCGATGACGACCTTCATATAGGGCATGGTCGTCGTCAGCAGGGCGGACATGCCGAGGATATCCGGCTGCTCGCGCTCGATGGCTTCCAGGTAGTTCTCGACCGGGTTGTTGATGCCGAGGTCGATGACGTCGAAGCCCGCGCCTTCCATCATCATGCCGACGAGGTTCTTGCCGATGTCGTGGATGTCGCCCTTGACGGTGCCGATGACCATCTTGCCCTGCTTGGGCGCGCCGGTGGCGGCGAGCAGCGGACGCAGGATATGCATGCCGGCCTTCATCGCATTGGCCGAGAGCAGCACTTCCGGCACGAAGAGGATGCCGTCGCGGAAGTCGACGCCGACGATGCGCATGCCCTCGACGAGCGCCTGGGTGAGCACGTCATAGGGAGCCCAGCCGCGCTCGAGCAGGATGTTCGTGCCCTCCTCGATCTCTTCCTTGAGGCCGTCGTAGAGGTCGTCGTGCATCTGCTGCACAAGCTCTTCGTCGGAGAGATCGGCGAGAATGATTTCGTCGTCAGACATGTTGGTTCCTCGTCTCCATTGGCGCTGCGGTCGGCAGGTTCGTCCTGCAAGGAATATCCTTCCTCTCACGCGAACCCGATTTCGAAAGCGACGTCGCATACAGCGAAAAGCGACCCGCCGAAGGCTTGTTTCCTGCATACTCCGTAAAGCCGTGAATTGACAGTGCAAACAGGTGAAGGACGCTACGCGCGCCGGCGCGATCCCGCTATAGTCCCAAGAGCGCTGATATCCAGCGTGCGCCACGGCTTGGCGCTTTGAGACCCGCCCTCCACCGGCGGCTTGCTAGCATAGGGAAAGAGGCGCGTTCGGGCGCCGAATAACTGAGGAAAGACGGATCATGAGCGAGGATATCCAAGGGGTGGCAGGCGAGAGCGCCAACGAAGGCGGCGGACGCCGCTCGCGTGAGGGGCGCGGCGCGGCCGCGCGGCGTGCATCGCGCACGGGCGGCGGTCCCGGCCCGTCGCTGCCCTACATCACCCGCAAGATCAGGGAATACGAGGTTCTCGACGAGGAAGGCCTGTCGCTGATCGAGCGCAACGCCGACCGCGTGCTGGAGGAGATCGGCATCGAGTTCCGCGACGATCCGGAAGCCCTCGCGCTGTGGAAGGATGCCGGCGCGGACGTTCGCGGCGAGCGGGTGCATTTCCCCAAGGGCCTGTGTCGCGAACTGCTGAAGACCGCCCCGTCCGATTTCACCTGGCATGCCCGCAACAGCCAGCGCAACGCCCATATCGGCGGCAAGGCCACCGTCTTCGCGCCGGTCTACGGCCCGCCCTTCGTGCGCGACCTCGAGGGCAACCGCCGCTATGCGACCATCGAGGACTTCCGCAACTTCGTGAAGCTCGCCTATATGGCGCCGTCCATGCATTCCTCCGGCGGCACGGTCTGCGAGCCGGTGGACGTCCCGGTGAACAAGCGTCACCTCGACATGGTCTACAGCCATATCAAATATTCCGACAAGCCGTTCATGGGCTCCGTCACCGCGCCGGAACGCGCGGAAGACACGATCGCCATGGCCAAGCTCGTCTTCGGCGAGGATTTCGTCGAGAACAACACGGTCACGCTCAACCTCATCAACGCCAACTCGCCGATGGTCTTCGACGAGACCATGGTGGGCGCGCTGAAGGTCTATGCCCGGCACAACCAGGCCTGCGTCGTCTCGCCGTTCATCCTGTCGGGCGCGATGAGCCCGGTCACGGTCGCCGGCACGCTGACGCAGATCCTTGCCGAAGTGCTGGCCGGGGCCTCCTTCACCCAGCTTATCCGCAAGGGCGCGCCGGTGCTGTTCGGCACCTTCGCCGCCTCGATCTCCATGCAGTCGGGCGCGCCGACCTTCGGTTCGCCGGAGCCCTCGCTCGTCTCCTACGGCGCGGCGCAGCTCGCCCGCCGTCTCGGCCTGCCGTTCCGCACCGGCGGCTCGCTGTGCGGCTCGAAGATCCCGGATGCGCAGGCGGCCCACGAATCGGCCAACACGCTGAACATGACGCTGCTGGCCGGCACGAATTTCGTGCTGCACGCCGCCGGCTGGCTCGAGGGCGGCCTCGTCGCCTCCTACGAGAAGTTCATGATCGACCAGGACCAGCTCGGCATGCAGCAGAAGTTCGCCGAGGGCATCGACCTTTCGGAGAACGCCCAGGCGCTCGACGCTATCCGCGAAGTCGGCCCGGGCAGCCACTATCTCGGCTGCGCCCATACCCAGGCCAATTTCCAGAGCGCCTTCTACCGCTCGCCGCTCGCCGACAACAATTCGTTCGAGCAGTGGGAGATCGAGGGCCAGAAGCGCATCGAGGAGCGCGCCAACGCGCTCTGCCGCACCTGGCTGGAAAGCTACGAGGCGCCCTATCTCGATCCGGCGATCGATGATGCGCTCCTCGACTTCATCGCCAAGCGCAAGGAATCGATGCCGGACGCCTTCACCTGAAAGGGTCCCGATCGCGCCAGGGAGCAAGGCGGAGCAACGCGGGTGGCGGACATGATCCAGAAGGAAGTCTGGCGTCCCCACTACGAACTCAAGGGGGACGTGACCCGGTGAGGGCGCATCGCCCCCAACTTGAAGAAATCCGTGCGGCTCTCGGGCCGCACGGTCTTTTTTTGCGCGGCTTCGTGAATTTTTCGGACGGCGAGGCCGCTCCCCGGATGGCGGACGGGCGCCCCGCCGCCAGCGTCCTCTTGATCGGCAATATCGGCAGCTCGCTCTGGTCCGCCTTCTCGCGTTGGCGCGCGGCCCGGCCGGATCGCTGCGGCGGCGATCCGCTCGATAGCTGGTCGAAGGCGGTTATCGGCGAAGTCGCCGTCGCGGCGGGCGCCACCGCCTGGTTCCCCTCCGATCCGCCGTGGCAGCCGTTCCAGCAATGGGCCATGCGTGCGGAGGGATTGAAGGCCTCGCCGCTCGGTATCCTCATCCACCCCGTCTACGGCCTGTGGCACGGCTATCGCGGCGCGCTCGGCTTTGCCGGGAGGATCGGGGCGGAGCCGTTCCGCCCGCAGCCCCATCCCTGCGACCTCTGCCCCGACAAGCCCTGCCTGACGACCTGTCCCGCCGGCGCGGTTCACACGCGGGCCTTCGACGTGCCGGCCTGCCGCGCCCATCTGCGGACGCCCGAGGGGCAGGGCGGCTGCATGCTCTCCGGCTGCCTCGCCCGCGCGGCCTGTCCCGTCGGCGCGGAACACCGCTACGACGACGCCCAGCTCCGCTTCCACATGGCGGCGCTGTCGCTTTGATTGTCGGTCCGGGCCATCCGTGTTAGGTTACATGTAATCGGAGGCCGGGCCATGGGGCGTTCGCCAGCAGAAAATCGCCGTCGTGTGGAAGAGCATCGTTCGCGCCTGCGCGAGCAGGGGTTGCGGCCGCTTCAGCTTTGGGTGCCGGATACGCGCTCGGAGGGCTTTGCGGCGGAGGCGCGCCGGCAGGCCATGCTGGCGCGGCAGAGCGGTTTCGCCGAAGATGACCAAGCCTTTGTCGACGCCGTCTCCGCGTTTTCGAACGAATGAAGCGCGGTGAAATCTGGACCGTCTCGGATGGCGGCGGTTACGCGGGCAAGCCGCGTCCGGTCGTCATCGTGCAGGACGATGCGTTCGACGCGCTCGACTCCATCACGATCTGTCCCCTTACCAGCGATCCCACGGACCTTCCGTTGTTTCGTGTCCTGGTTCGGCCGGAGCGCGGCAACGGTTTGAAGCTGGAAAGCCGCATTATGGCCGACAAGATCACCACAGTGCGCAAGTCGAAGCTCGGCACGCGCGTCGGCGTTCTCTCCGGAGAGGACATGCGGCGTCTGGGCCAGGCCCTTGTCGTCTTCATCGGCATGGCCCGCTGAGGAACCTCCCGGAGTTTGCCGTGCTGCGTTATCTGCTGCCCTTGTCGTTTTTCTTTCTCGCATTTCAGGAGCCCGCCATGGCCGAACCGCCGAAATGCGCCGGGATCGAGCATCTTGCCGGCCGCTACACCGTCTGCACCTTCGATCCGGCGAAGGACACGATCCGGCTCTATGGCGCGGGAACGCTCGGCGGGGCGGGGGCGACCTATGATCGGCTCAATGCGTATCTGCTCGCGAACGGGCAGCATATGAGCTTCGCCATGAATGGCGGCATGTATCACCCGGATTACGGGCCGGTCGGGCTGCTGGTGGAAAACGGCAGGCAGACCGGGGCGCTCAACCGGGGCGATGCGTTCGGCAATTTCTTCCTGAAGCCGAACGGCGTTTTCTGGGTGGGGGACGGCAAGGCGGGGGTGACGGAGACGGAGGCCTATGCGCGGGCCGGCCTTCTCCCGGTCGCGGCGACGCAGTCCGGGCCGATGCTGGTGATCGACGGGAAGATCCATCCGCGCTTCCTGCCGGACGCCACCAGCCTGCAGATCCGCAACGGTGTCGGCATCCTGCCGGACGGGCGCGTCGCCTTCGCGATCTCCGAGGGGCCGGTGCGCTTCCATGATTTCGCGACGCTCTTCCGCGACCGGCTGCGATGTAACAACGCGCTCTTCCTCGACGGCAGCATTTCCAGTCTCTATTCGCCGGAAATCCGGCGCCATGACGGCAACGCGGTCATGGGAACGATCATCGCCGTCGTGAAAAATCTGCCCTGGTGAGAAAAATTCCGGGCGGGCCCCAAGGATTGCCGGCCCGCGGACGTCTGAAGGGATAGTGCAGGCAATCGGGATGGGCCCGTGGAAACAGAACTCGTCGAGAAGGCGGCTTTGGGGGATCGGCAGGCATTCGCCGCGCTGGTCGAGAGCCGCTATGATTTCATCCATGCCGTCGCCTGGCGATGGTGCGGCGACCGGCAGGATGCCGAGGACGTGGCGCAGGAGGTGTGCATACGCCTTGCGAGCGCCATCCGCGGCTTCAAGGGGGCGAGCCGCTTCGGAACCTGGCTCTATGCGGTGACGCTGAACGCCGCGCGCGACCGGATGCGCCAGCGCCGCCGCGCCGAATGGCGCGACGCGGCCTATCTGCGCGAGCAGGCGGTGCTGGCGGGCGGCGCGGGCGAGGAGGGCAGCGAGGAACTGTGGCAGGCCGTGCGCCAGCTCCCGGACAAGCAGCGCGACGCCGTGCTGCTGATCTACGGCGAGGGGCTCAGCCATGCGGCGGCGGGCGAGGTGCTCGGCTGCGCCGAAACGACGATTTCCTGGCATGTGCACGAGGCCCGCAAGCGCCTGAAGGTGCTTTTGCGCGATGCCGCCGCGTGACGGAAGGATAGACCGATGACCGATCTCGACCTCGAAAAACTCGCCCGCCGCGCGCCGCCGGCCGCCGACGCCGCCGCGCGCGCCGCGGCACTGGCTTCCGCCATGCAGGCTTTCGACGATGCGGAGAAAAATGCGGATGCGCCCCAAGGATCGACGACGGGCGGGCGTCAAACCTCCATCTTCAACCGGATATGGAGCCCCGTCATGAACCGCAGATACCTCGCCGGCTCGGCCCTTGCCACCCTGCTTATCGTGCCCGTCGCCGGCCTCGTCACCTATGAGCTCGTGCGGAACGGCACCGTGCCGTCGACGAGCGAAACGCAGGTCGCGGCAAGGCAGGCCGATGCGGACCAGCGCGCGCGCAAGCAGGAAGCCAGGGAGAGCGATTTCGAGGCGGCCGAAATTTCCGCCGCCATCAAGAAAGGGCAGGGCGGCGCCGCGAAACGGGCTTCCGATTCGAGTGCGACGGCGGATTCCGCCAAGGCAAGCAATCTGCTTGCCGCCGAGCCCGCGCCGCTCACGGAAAAGCGCGAGGAAGAGGCGGTCGCCGCGGCGCCTGAGGCCCTTGTGCCGGGCGGCGCGGTCGCCACGCAGGAACTGAGCCGCGCCGTCGTGCAGCCCACTGACGCCGTCGCCATGCCGGTGCCGCAGGAAGACCGCGAGCGATTCGCCTCGACCGATCCGAACCCGGTGAAGAGCGTCGCCACCGATCCGGTCTCGACCTTCTCCGCCGATGTCGACACGGCGTCCTATTCCTATATGCGCCGCGCGCTGCTCGGCGGCAGCCTGCCGGATGCGGCGGCGGTGCGGGTCGAGGAGCTGGTCAACTACTTCCCCTATGACTGGAAGGGGCCGGAGACGGCGGAAACGCCGTTCAAGGCCACCGTCACCGTGCTGCCGACGCCGTGGAACAAGGATACCGAGCTGCTGCATATCGGCATCAAGGGGTTCGACACGGCGCCGGCCGAGCAGCCCCCGGCCAATCTCGTCTTCCTCATCGACGTCTCGGGCTCGATGGACGCGGCGGACAAGCTGCCGCTGCTGAAGAGCGCCTTCCGCCTGCTGGTCGGCAAGCTGAAGGACACGGATACGGTGTCGATCGTCACCTATGCCGGCAATGCCGGCGTGGTGCTGGAGCCGACGCAGGCGAAGGAGCGGCAAAAGATCCTCGATGCCATCGACAACCTGCAGCCCGGCGGCTCGACGGCCGGCGCGGAGGGCATCGAAACGGCCTACAAGCTGGCGGAGAAGGCTTTCAAGAAAGACGGCGTCAACCGCGTCATGCTGGCGACGGACGGCGATTTCAATGTCGGCCCGGCGAGCGAGGAGGACCTGAAGCGCATCATCGAGGAACGCCGCAGGAGCGGCATCTTCCTCTCCGTGCTCGGCTTCGGCCGCGGCAACTACAATGACGGCATGATGCAGGCGCTGGCGCAGAACGGCAACGGCACGGCCGCCTATATCGATACGCTCGCCGAGGCGCAGAAGGCGCTGGTGGAGGAGGCGGGGGCCTCGCTCTTCCCGATCGCCAAGGACGTGAAATTCCAGATCGAGTTCAATCCCGAGCGCATCGCCGAATATCGCCTGATCGGCTACGAGACGCGCATGCTCAACCGCGAGGATTTCAACAATGACAAGGTGGATGCCGGCGATATCGGCTCCGGCCACCGCGTCACGGCGATCTACGAGGTGACGCCGAAGGGCAGCCCCGCCGTGCTGAACGATCCGCTGCGCTACGGCAAGGGCGAGGCGGCGGCGACGCCGGCCGCAGAGGGCGCGGAGCTCGCCTTCCTCAAGATGCGCTGGAAGAAGCCGGACGGCGACGCCAGCACGCTGGCGACGCTGCCGGTGACGGATGCCGATGCGGTCGCGGACGTGAATGCGGCTCCCGCCGACGTCCGGTTCTCGGTCGCCGTCGCCGCCTTCGGGCAGAAGCTCAAGGGCGTCACGGCCTTGCAGGACTATGCCTACGGTTCGATCCTCGGCCTTGCGGAAGCGGCCAAGGGCAACGATCCCTTCGGCTACAGGGCGGAGTTCCTGAAGCTCGTCCGGCTCGCCGCCGGCCTTTCCGGCAAATAGGCGGCGGCCTTCGTTACGCGGCGGGCTTTTCCCGGTCGTTCGGGGACTCGCTCGCGGCGACCGGCGGCGCGCCCCGTCGGCGAAGGGGCGGCGGCAGCAGGCGGATGAGAGGCGCGGTCCAACGCCTTTCCTTCGCCTGCGGCATGGGCTCGCAGCGCGGGGCGGTGTTCTCCGTCTTGACCAGCAGCAGGCCGACGTCGCGCAGCATGCGTTCATCCCCCCGTTGCAGCAGCACTTGCAGCGCCTGCCGCTCGGCCCGCGCCTGCCTATATGCTCTCACCCTTGCCAGCACTCTTCCGAAAAAATCCATGGCCGTCGCCTTCCTTGCTGCGCATAGCCAAGCAAAGCCGTAGACATTTCACAAACGAATAGCGATGATGGCAGGCATCAGAAAAAGCGATGGCGTCATGTATCCTCCCCTTGAAAGCGATCTGCTCCGGATCTTCGTCGCCGTGGCCCAGGCCGGCAATGTCACGCATGCGGGCGAAAAGCTCGGGCGCACGCAATCGGCCGTCAGCATGCAGGTGCGCAAGCTGGAGGAGGCGGTGGGTGTCGCGCTCTTCGAGCGCGGCCCGCGCGGGGTGGCGCTGACGGTGGAGGGCATGCGCCTGCTGCCCTATGCGCGGCGCATCGTCGGGCTGGTCGACGAGACGACGGCGGCCATGCGCACGCTGCCGCTGGACGGGCCGGTGCGGGTGGGCATCCCCGAGGAATACAACCAGACCGTCCTGCCCAATGCGCTCGCCGCCTTCGCCGAGACCCATCCGGGGGCGGAGGTGACGGTGTTCTGCGGCTACACGGCGCAGCAGATGGAGGCGCTGGCGGCGGACGAGCTCGACCTTGCCATCATCTTCGAATGGGACGGCGGCATTTCCGGCGAGCTCCTGGCGATCGACCCGACCGTCTGGGTGGCCTCGCTTACGCACAACCTGCATCTGGAGCGCCCGGTGCCGGTCGCCTTCTACCGGCGCTCCGTGTGGTGCCGGGAATTCGCCCAGCGCTCGCTGGAGCGCCATGCGATCCCCTACCGGGTCGCCTATACCAGCGACACGAGCGGCGGGCTGCGCTCGGCGGTGGCGAGCGGGCTCGCCATCGCGCCGCTCGCCCGCAGCAACATTCCGCCGGGCGCGCGGGAGTTGACGGCGGCGGACGGGTTCTCGCTGGTCGATTCCTCGCGCGTCGTGCTGAAGCGCAATCCGCGTCGCGGCGGGCCGGCGATCGAGGGCATGGCGGACATGATCCGCAAATCCTTCGCGCCGCTGACCGTGCCGGACGATCAGGCCTTCGGATAGGCCCGTTCAAGGCCGCCGGAGCGGACGAGGCCGGCGCGGAAGGCGCCGAAGGCGGCGTGCTGGCTGGAGCGGGCGGTTTCCATGAGGCGCATCTGCAGGCGCGCGGGCGCCGAGCTGCCGAGCCATTCACCGAGCTTCTCCAGCTTCAGCGAATTGAGGAAGCGGGCGGAGGCCGCCCGGTTAAGGCAGAGGTCCAGCCCTTCGAGCAGGTTCTCGTCCTGCTGCGGGTTCTCCATCAGAAGGAGGATATAGGCCCGGTCGGCCTCGGCGAGGGCGCCGAGCTTGTCGGCGACGGTTTCCCGGTCGGGAAAGGCTGCAGGTTCGGCGCTCATGATCGTCCCCGAGAATCGTTTGCCATCTGGATAGGACGCGGGAAAACCGCCCGCAAGCGCGACGGGCGCTGCGGGCCGGAAATCCCGTGACGGCCGAATGCCGGCCTATCCCCGGCGGCGGCCGCGTTCGCGGGCGGGGGCGGCGGCGCTTTGGTCGGCCGTCTTGTTGCGCAGCGGGCCGATCTTCTCGACGATCGCCTCGAGGGTCGGGCGCTCGCGCGGCTCGTGGGCGTCGAGCGCCACGCGCATGGCCGCGAGGTGCTCGCAGGACGTGCCGCAGCAGCCGCCGATGATGCGCGCGCCGGCATCGCGGGCAAGGCGGGCATATTCGGCCATCAGCGGCGGCGTGCCGGAATAGTAGATCTCCGCGCCGCGATATTCCGGGATGCCGCAATTGCCCTTGACGACGACGGTCGCGGCCGGATCGGCCCCCGTCATGTCGAGCAGCGAGGAGAGGATGTCGGACGCGCCGACGCCGCAATTGGCGCCGACGGCGAGCGGGCCTTCGCCGATATCGCCGGCGACGCCGTG
>JBDHSZ010000138.1:0-10468 GCA_039812945.1 Shinella sp. | reverse complement strand
TCGGGCTTCGTCGGGCGTCATGTGGTGCGCGCGCTGGCGCGCCGCGGCTACCGCATCCGCGTCGCCGTGCGCCGCCCGGACCTTGCCGGCTTCCTGCAGCCGATCGGCGGCGTCGGCCAGATCTCCTTCGTCCAGGCGAACCTGCGCTACCGCCAGTCGGTCGACCGCGCCGTCGAGGGCTCCGACCACGTCGTCAACTGCGTCGGCATCCTCTTCGAATCCGGCCGCAACAATTTCGATTCGGTGCAGGATTTTGGCGCCCGCGCGGTGGCGGAAGCCGCGCGCGCCGCCGGTGCCAAGCTCACCCATGTCTCGGCCATCGGCGCGGACGAGAACGCCGCCTCGGCCTATGCCCGCACCAAGGGACGCGGCGAAGCCGCCGTGCTGCGCACCCTGCCCGACGCCGTGATCCTGCGCCCCTCGATCATCTTCGGCCCGGAGGACGGCTTCTTCAACAAGTTCGCCACCATGGCGCGCTATTCCCCGGTCCTGCCGCTGATCGGCGGCGGCCACACGCGGTTCCAGCCGGTCTATGTCAACGACGTCGCCGAGGCCGTCGCCCGCTCGGTGGACGGCACGGTCGCGCGCGGCCGCATCTACGAGCTCGGCGGCCCGGAAGTGCTGACCTTCCGCCAGTGTCTCGAGATGATGCTGCGCATCGTCGACCGCAAGAACCCGCTCGTCTCGCTGCCCTTCGCCATCGCCTCGCTGATCGGCTCCGTCGCCTCGCTCATCCCCTTCGTCAAGCCGCCGCTGACGGCCGACCAGGTGACGCTGCTGCGCTCCGACAACGTCGTCTCCGACGCCGCGCGCGCCGAGGGCCGCACGCTGGAGGGCCTCGGCATCGAGCCGGTGCTCGCCGAAGCGATCCTGCCGAGCTACCTCGTGCGCTACCGCCAGCAGGGCCAGTTCACGAAGATCGACCGCACGGCCTGATCTCTCTTTTTTCATGATGCCGGACCGGCCGCCGTGGGCGGCCGGTGCGTTTTCCGCAAGCGCTTTGGGGCCGCTGTTGCACTTATGCAGCGGTTGAAAAAAGCGTTGCGGCATTTACGCGCGATTCAGCATGTCGCGATATTGATTGTGGCCGGACCAGCGAATAAACACCGCCCGCGCCCCGTCGTAGATGAAGACGGAACGGCGCATTCCAGCACTTTGAGAGGCTTTCGGCGCAAATGGGCAAGGCAATTGCAATCTTCTTCGGATTTTCGGCTCTGATCATCGTGGCCGGATCCTTTGCCGCGCCCTCGACGGTCTCCGCCAGCAAGCACGGCTGCTCGCCTGCCTACGGCGTCGATCCCTGCACGACCGCATCGGTCGCCAGATAAGCGCCGGCCGACCCGGACGGGCCGGCCGCATCCGCTTCCTCACCCCCAGATCAGAAGGGCGATCAGGCCCAGCGTGCCCACGACGATCCGCCAGATGGCGAAGAGCGTGAAGCCGCGGCGCGACACGAAGTCGAGCAGCGAGCGCACGACGAAGAGGCCCGCCACGAAGGCGGCGACGAAGCCGACGCCGATGACCAGCAGGTCGTCGGAGGTCAGCGCGTCGCGGTTCTTGTAGAGATCGAGCGCGAAGGCGCCGACCATGGTCGGCATCGCCAGGAAGAACGAGAACTCCGCCGCCGAACGCTTGTCCGTGCCCATCAGCAGCGCGCCGGCGATCGTCGCGCCCGAGCGCGAGGTGCCGGGGATCATGGCGAGGCACTGGCAGAGGCCGATCTTGAAGGCGAGCGACGGCGGATAGGTCATCGCGTCGGTGTAGCGCGGCCGCAGCGGCAGGTGGTCGATGACGTAGAGGATGACGCCGCCGACGATCAGCACGATGCAGATCAGCATCGGCGTCTCGAAGAGCACGGACTTGATGAAGCCATGCGCCAGCGCGCCGATGACGGCGGCCGGCATGAAGGCGACGAGCACGCTGATCACGAAGCGGCGCGCCTGCGGGCTCGACGGCAGCGCGAAGGCGATGTGCAGCAGCTTGGCGGCATAGACCGACAGGATGGCGAGGATCGCGCCGAGCTGGATCAGCACGGCGAAGGTGTTGCCCGGCGACTTGAAGCCAAGGAAATGCCCGGCGAGCAGGATATGGCCGGTGGAGGATACCGGGATGAATTCGGTCAGGCCCTCGATGAGGCCGAGGATCAGGGCGCTGACGATGGACTGGTCTGCCATGAAGGTTCCTTGGGAAAAGGGAAGGGAAAGGCGCATCGCGAATGCGGGCATACGGCAAAAAGCCCGATTCGCTTGTGTTTGTACCACCAAATTTCTATAGGTTCGTCAAATCAGCCTTGGCCAAATCAGCACCGCATGAGGCGGCCGGCCCGGCAAATCCTTTCCGCAGGTCAGTCGAAAAGCAGCGTTCATGCCCACACTCTATCACCACCCGATGTCCGCCGCCTCCCGCTTCGTCCGGCTGATCCTCGCCGAATACGGGTTCCAGGCGGAGCTTGCCGAGGAACAGCCCTGGGAGAACCGGCGCGATTTCCTCGCGCTCAACCCGGCCGGCACGCTGCCCGTCTATGTCGACGACAGCATGCGGGCGCTGTGCGGCGCGAGCATCATCTCCGAATATCTCGACGAGACGCATGGCGTGCTCAAGCGCGACCGGCGGCTGCTCGCCGAGGACCCGTTCCAGCGCGCGGAGATCCGCCGCCTGACCGAATGGTTCCTGCAGAAGATGGAGCAGGACGTGACGCGCCCGCTGGTGCGCGAGCGCATCTTCAAGCTGCAGATGGCGCCGGACCAGGGCGGCGGCCCGCCCGACAGCAAGATCCTGCGCAATTCGCGCGCCAATGTCCGCCAGCACATGAAGTATCTCTCCTGGCTCGCCGGCTCGCGCACCTATCTGGCCGGCGACCGGCTGAGCTATGCCGACCTTGCCGCCGCGGCCTGTCTTTCGGTGCTCGACTATATGGGCGAGATCAACTGGACGGAGGCGCCGCAGGCCAAGGACTGGTATCAGCGGCTGAAATCCCGCCCCTCCTTCCGCCCGCTGCTGGCCGAGCGCGTGCGCGGCGTGACCCCGGTCTCGCATTATGCGGACCTCGACTTCTGAGGACGGGACGATGCCGGGCGACGACAGGCAACGCCGCCGCCTGACGGATTTCCTGAAGGCCGAGGCCGCCGACAAGGGGTTCGACCTCTGTCGCGTCACCGGGCCGGATTCCATTCCCGAGGCCCCGGCGCGGCTCGCCGACTTCCTCGCCGCCGGCTATCACGGCACGATGGAGTGGATGGCCGAGACCGAGGCCCGCCGCGCCGATCCGCGCGTCTTGTGGAGCGAGGTGCGCTCCGTCGCGGTCTTCGCCATGAATTACGGCCCGCAGCACGACCCGCGCGCCGTGCTCGCCATGCCGGACCGGGCGGGTATCTCCGTCTATGCGCAGAACCGCGACTATCACGACCTCGTCAAGGGCCGGCTGAAAGAAGTGGCGACGCGCTTTGCCGCGCGCGGCGGGGCGGATGTGAAGGTCTTCGTCGATACCGCCCCCGTGATGGAGAAGCCGCTCGCCGCCGCCGCCGGCATCGGCTGGCAGGGCAGGCACACCAATCTCGTCAGCCGCACACATGGCTCCTGGCTGTTCCTCGGCAGCCTCTTCACCACCGCCGACCTCGTCCGCGACGAGCCGGAGCGCGATCATTGCGGCTCCTGTCGCGCCTGCCTCGACGCCTGCCCGACCGACGCCTTCCCCGCGCCCTACAAGCTCGATGCGCGGCGCTGCATCTCCTATCTCACCATCGAGCACAAGGGGCCGATCGTTCCCGATATCCGGGCAAGGATCGGCAACCGCATCTACGGCTGCGACGATTGCCTCGCCGCCTGTCCCTGGAACAAGTTCGCCGCCGCCGCCTCGGAAATGAAGCTGGCGGCGCGCGAGGAGCTGAAGGCCCCGGCCATCGCCGACCTGCTCGCCTTCGACGATGCCGGCTTCCGCGCACATTTCTCCGGCTCGCCGGTCAAGCGCATCGGCCGCGACCGCTTCGTGCGCAATGTCCTGATCGCCGCCGGCAATTCCGGCGACCGCGGCCTCATCGCCGCCTGCATCCCGCTTGCCGACGATGCCGCGCCCGTGGTGCGCGGCATGGCCGCATGGGCGCTCTCCCGCCTGATGACGGCTTCCGAATTCCGGGAATTTGCGGCAGGAAGGGCGGACGACGCGGACGAGGACGTGCGCGCGGAATATCAAAGAGCGAAGGCAGAGCGATGACCAAGCACCTCCTGATCCTCGGCGCCGGTTTCTCCGGCAGGGCCATCGGCGACGTCTTCGGGGAGGCCGGCTTCACCGTTTCCGGTACGACGCGCTCGGCGGAAAAGGCCGAGGCCCTCCGCGCACGCGGCATCGCGCCGGTCGTCTATGACGGCGCCGCCATCTCCGATGCGCTCGCCGCCGAGATGGCGCGCGCCAGCCATGTCGTACAGTCCATCGCCCCCGGCAAGGACGGCGATCCGCTGTTCCGCGCCGGCATGCCGGCCCTCTCCGCGCTGATGCCGAAGCTCGAATGGGCCGGCTACCTCTCCACCGTCGGCGTCTACGGCGACCACCGCGGCGGTTGGGTCGACGAGGAGACGGTGCTGAACCCGGTCTCCGCCCGCTCCGTCGAACGGGTGGAGGCGGAGAGCCACTGGCTGGGCTTCGGCAGCGCCTCCGGCCTACCCGTCGCCGTGCTGCGCCTTGCCGGCATCTACGGGCCGGGGCGCAATGCGCTGCGCAACATGGAGGAGGGCACCGCCCGCCGCCTCATCAAGAAGGACCAGGTGTTCAACCGCATCCGCGTCGAGGATATCGGCCGCGCGGCGCTGTTCCTCGCCGACCGTCGGCTCGGCGGCGTGTGGAACATCACCGACGACGAGCCCGGCCCGCCGCAGGACGTGGTGGCCGAGGCCGCCCGCCTGATGGGAATGCCGTGCCCGCCGGACATTCCCTTCGAGACGGCGGAACTTTCCCCCATGGCGCGGTCTTTCTACGGAGAGAACAAGCGTGTCTCGAACGCCAGGCTGCGTGCCGCCGGCTTCGAATTCCGCTTCCCGGACTACCGCTTATCGCTCGCCGAGCTGCATGCTTCCGGGCGCTGGCGGGGCTGACGGCACGCGGCCGGCAGCGCCGGCTTTTGCGATTTACCACAACCTGTAATTTATCTGCCTCATTTTAGCCGCCGAATTCCTGCGCAGTTATTGCTAATATTGAAAGTTTTTTCCGAAAATTTGCGGGATCGCCGCACGACTGTTCCAGCTTTCAAGTCGATCCAGTTTAGTCACTGATTCGGAAGATTCTTTTCCGGCCTTCCGGCAAGGTCCAGAAATCCATCGGTGGCGATGGACTGTATATTCCGCGCGCCCTCGCCAGCAATTGCAGCCGGTTGAGGCACGTTTTCGCCATCTTTGCTTCTTCTTAGGGCGGCCATCACAGGGGATTTCACAACTCGCCGGAAGGTCATCCGTTTCATGCTGTCCAAGCTCTCCAGCCTCGCGCTCGCTTCTCTCGTCGCCGCCTCCTCCACCTTCGTTACATTTTCCGATGCTGAAGCCGCCGGCTGCGGCCGCGCCTCGTGGTATGCGCTGCATTCGCGCACCGCGTCCGGCGAACGGATGAATCCGAACCTCATGACGGCCGCCCATCGGAGCCTGCGCTTCGGCACCAAGGTGAAGGTCACCAACGCAAACAACGGCAAGAGCGTCGTGGTGCGCATCAACGATCGCGGCCCGTTCATCCGCGGCCGCGTGCTCGATCTTTCCAAGGCCGCCGCCTCCAACATCGGCATGATCCGCTCCGGCCACGCCAAGATCTGCTACGAAGTCATCGGCTGAGCATCGGGCAAATCCGCCCGCGCCGGCTTGCCCTTAGCGCATTCCGCCGCTACCACGACGCAAAACGGAGAAACACGGATGCGATTGGGTGGGCGGCTCTCGGGAGCGATCGAGGTTCTGACGGATATCGAGACGCGGCGGCGCCCCGTCGCCGATGCGCTCAAGGACTGGGGCCTCGCCCATCGCTTCGCCGGTTCCGGCGACCGCGCCGCCATCGGCAACATCGTCTATGACGCGCTGCGCATGAAGCTGTCGCACGCCTTCCTGATGGACGACGACAGCCCCGCCGCCCTCGGCCATGCCGTGCTGCTGCGCCAGTGGGGCCTTGCGCCCGAGGTCCTCGCCGCCGAATTCGACGGCGACCGCTTCGCCCCCGCGCCGCTTTCGGCCGAACGGCTCGCCGCCTTCCGCGCCCGCGATCTCGGTGCGGCCGCCCCGCATGTGCAGGGCGATATCCCGCACTGGATCCAGCCCGCCTTCGAGGCGAATTTCGGCGAGGACTGGCTCGCCGAAGCCAAGGCGCTCGCCGGCCGGCCGACGCTGGACCTGCGCGCCAACACCCTCAAGGCGAGCCGCGACAAGGTGCTGAAGGCGCTGGAGCGCAACGCCGCCGTCGCCTCCGCCATCGCCCGGCAGGGCATCCGCATTCCCGCCGGCGAAGGCCCCTCGCGCCTGCCCAACGTCACCGCCGACCTCGCCTTCCAAAAGGGCTGGTTCGAGGTGCAGGACGAAGGCTCGCAGATCGTCGCCGACCTCGTCGTGCCTGAGGAGGGCGAGCAGGTGCTCGACTTCTGCGCCGGCGGCGGCGGCAAGACGCTCGCCATGGCCGCCGCGATGAACAACAAGGGCCAGGTCCACGCCTATGACACCGACCGCAAGCGCCTCGCCCCGATCATCGAGCGGCTGAAGCGCGCCGGCACCCGCAATGTGCAGGTGCACGAGAGCCTTTCCAGCCTTTCGCCGCTGACGGCCCGCTTCGACCGCGTGCTGGTCGACGCGCCCTGCACCGGCACCGGCACCTGGCGCCGCCGGCCGGACACCAAATGGCGCCTCACCGAGAAGAACCTCGAGGAGCGCATCGCCCAGCAGCAGGAGGCGCTCGCCAATGCTAGCGCCTATGTGCGGCCCGGCGGCTTCCTGTTCTACGTCACCTGCTCCATCCTGCCGCAGGAGAACGAGGAACAGGTGCACGGCTTCTGCGCGGCCAATCCCGGCTTCGAAATCCAGCCGGCCGGCGAGACCTGGCGCAGGCTGTTCGGGAGCGACACGCCGCAGCCACACTCGCGCGACGGCAGCACCGTCACGCTGACGCCCGCCGCGACGGACACGGACGGTTTCTTCTTCTGCGCGATGCGCCGCGCGTCCTGAGGCGATTGCGTTCCGTCAAGAGCGGCCGCAACAGCTTGAAACCGTTCTAAACTATACACTTTGACACCAGTTTTTATTTGGTCCATGACAGCAGGGCCTGAATAATCCCGAGCCCGGCGGCCTGCCGGGCCATCCGGGCGGCCTGGCCGCTCCGGTGTCGGGGGGACACGCCAAACAGGACACCAGGAGACGTCATGACCACTTCCTTCCTTCGCGCGGCCGCCTTTGCGCTTGCTGCCGCGGCGTCAAGCCTTGCCATCGGCTCCGCCCATGCGGCCGCCGATCCGGCCGCGATCGTCAAGCACTATGCCGAGATCGCCCATGCCAAGTTCTCCGACTCGCTCGACGCCGCCAAGGCGCTCGACGCGGCGGTCGACGCCCTCATCGCCAAGCCGAGCGACGAAACGCTGAAGGCGGCGCGCGAGGCGTGGCTGAAGTCCCGCGTGCCCTACCAGCAGACCGAGGCCTATCGCTTCGGCAACCCGATCGTCGACGATTGGGAAGGCAAGGTGAACGCCTGGCCGCTCGACGAGGGCCTGATCGACTATGTCGACCCGAGCTACGGCACGGAGAGCGACGAGAACGCCCTCTTCGTCGGCAATGTCATCGCCAATCCGAAGCTGGAGATCGGCGGCAAGACGATCGACGCCACGACGATCACCCCCGACGTGCTGCAGGAGCTGCACGAGGCGGGCGAGGTCGAGGCGAATGTCGCCACCGGCTACCACGCCATCGAATTCCTGCTCTGGGGCCAGGACCTCAACGGCACCGGCAAGGGGGCCGGCAACCGCCAGGCGTCCGACTACGACACGGCCAATTGCACCAACGGCAATTGCGACCGCCGCGCCGCCTATCTGAAGGCCGCCTCCTCGCTGCTCGTCACCGACCTCGAAGAGATGGTGAAGGCCTGGGCGCCGGACGGCGACGCCACGAAGAACGTCACGGCCGACCCGAAGGCCGGCATCACCGCCATGCTGACCGGCATGGGCTCGCTCTCCTATGGCGAGCTTGCCGGCGAGCGCATGAAGCTCGGCCTGCTGCTGCACGATCCGGAAGAGGAGCACGATTGCTTCTCCGACAACACGCACAACTCGCACTACTACGACGTCGTCGGCATCCAGACGGTCTATACCGGCGAATATACCCGCCCGGACGGCTCCAAGCTGACCGGCCCCTCGCTCTCCGAGCTCGTCGCGGAGAAGGACGCCGCGCTCGACACGGAGCTGAAGGGCAAGCTCGACGCCAGCCATGCCGCCTTCAAGGCGCTGGTGGACCGCGCGGAAGGCGGCGAGGCCTATGACCAGATGATCGGCGAAGGCAATGAAGAGGGCAACAAGGTCGTCCAGACCGCCGTCGACAGCCTGATCGACCAGACCAGGACCATCGAGCGCGTCATCGCGGCGCTGGACCTCGGCAAGATCGAGCTTGAAGGCTCCGACAGCCTGGATAATCCTAACGCCGTCTTCCAATAAGCAGAAGGCGGGCCGCCCCTCTTCGAGGCGGCGGCCCGATCCCCCATGATCGAACGCCCCGTCCGTCGCCTGCTCGCGGTCTTCGCCGCGTTCGCCGTCGCGGCGGGCGTTTTCGTCCTCGGCCACGCCCATTCCGCCGGCCGGGAGCGCGACGACCTCTCGGCGAAGGACCGCGGGCGCGTTGCGGCCGTGACGGCGCCGGCGACGGACTTCTCCGCGGCGGAGCCCTATGAGGCGATGTCCGGCGGGGCGGCGACCTCGCTCGCCCGGATCGACGCCGACAGCTTCTCCCATTTCTCCGAGAATCTTACCTTCGAGGAGCGGGAGACCTTCAAGCTCGGCAACGCGCTGTTCCAGAAGCTCTGGGTGTCCTCGCCCTCCTCCACGCAGGCCTCGGACGGCCTCGGGCCGCTCTACAACGCGCGCTCCTGCCATAGCTGTCACATCAAGGACGGCCGGGGGCATCCGCCCGAAGGGGCGCAGGATGCGACCTCGATGTTCCTGCGGCTGGCGCGGGCGGCGAAGACGCCGGAGGAGGAGGCGGCGCTGAAGTCTTTTCGCACGATGAGCCTGCCCGATCCGGTCTACGGCCGCCAGCTCCAGGACCTCGCCGTTCCCGGCCTCAAGGCCGAGGGCCGCATGGCGATCGACTATGCCGAGGAGCCGGTGACGCTTGCCGGCGGCGCGGTCGTCATGCTGCGCCGGCCGGCCTATTCCGTCACCGATCCCGCCTATGGCGACCTCGATCCGACGACGACGCTTTCGCCGCGCGTCACCCAGCCGATGCTCGGCCTCGGCCTCATCCAGGCGATCCACGCGGCCGATATCCTGGCGCTGGCCGACCCGGACGATGCGGACGGCGACGGCATCAGCGGCAAGGCCGCCATCGCCATCGATCCGAAGACCGGCGAGCCGGCGCTCGGCCGGTTCGGCTGGAAGGCGCAGTCGGCCAGCGTGCGCCAGCAGAGCGCCGAGGCCTTCGCCTTCGACATCGGCCTGTCGACGCCGGAAATGCCGCTGCACCACGGCGATTGCACGCCGGCGCAGGCCGCGTGCCTCAAACGCCCCGACGGCGTGCAGAAGCGGCTCGGCGATAGCGAAGCGCCGCCGCCGGTGATGGACCTCGTCACCTTCTACGCGGAGAACCTCGCCGTCCCGGCGCGGCGCAAGGCGAGCTTCACGGATACGCTCGCGGGAAAGCGCGTCTTCTACGAGACGGGCTGCGTCTCCTGCCACAATCCGAAATTCGTCACCCGACGCGATGCCGGCAACCGGGCGCATGCCTTCCAGCTCATCTGGCCCTATTCCGATTTCCTGCTGCACGACATGGGCGAGGGCCTTGCGGACGGGCAGGCGGTCGGGGTGGCGAGCGGCCGGGAGTGGCGCACGCCGCCGCTCTGGGGCATCGGCCTTACAAAAACCGTCAACGGCCATACGTTCTTCCTGCATGACGGCCGCGCCCGCAACCTCACCGAGGCCGTTCTCTGGCACGGCGGCGAGGCCAAGGCGGCGCGCGACCGCTTCGCCGCGCTGGAAACGCACGACCGCGACGCCCTTCTGACCTTCCTGGAGAGCCTGTAGATGACGACCCGGCGCCTTCCCTTCCCGCGGCTCGCCGCGCTGCTTGCGGCAAGCCTCCTCCTTTCCGTCCCCCTGCCGGGACTGGCGCAGGAGGGATCGGTCCCCGTGCCGCCCGATCTCACCGACGAAAACGTCGTCGGCGTGATGACCCGTGCGGTCGATGAGGTCATCCGCCCCGGCTACCGCGCCTTCGAGGCCTCCGCCGGCACGCTCGCCGAGGCGACCGCCGCCTTCTGCAA
>JBDHSZ010000137.1:0-10652 GCA_039812945.1 Shinella sp. | reverse complement strand
CCTCTGCCTTCCCGGCAGCTATTTCGGCGCGCGGCAGGAGGGCTACCTGCGCTTCGCCTTCGCCAATGCCGATGTCGCCACCATCGCGCTGCTCAAGGATCGCCTTGCGAATTTCGGCCCGGCGACGGCTTGACCTTGCCACGGGGGAAGGCCTCATCCTCGGCGAAGCACAACAGGAGACCGCCATGAGCACCCTCGCCTTCACCGTTTCGGACATGACCTGCGGCCACTGCGCCAAAGCGATCACCAACGCCGTCCTCGCCGCCTATCCGGCGGCCAGGGTCGATGTCGACATCGCGGCAAAGCGCGTCACCGTCGAGAATGCCGGCGACCGCGCCGCCGTCGCCGCCGTCATCGCGGCGGAAGGCTATTCGGCCGCCGAGGCGTGATGCGGCAAGAAGACGCTTGACCTTGACATGATGGGAAGGTGCACGATCTGTCCGACTTAAAGTTCGCCAGGGAAAAGTGGAACCCGGTTTTCCCGAAAGACGAACGATGACAAGGAAACCGAGGGACCGTCCGCTTCGGCATGAAGCGGACGGTCCCTCGGACGAAAGGCGCACCATGCTCACCACGACCGACCGGCAGACCCTCAAGCTTTCCATCTCCGACATGACCTGCGCCTCCTGCGTGCGCCGGGTGGAGAAGGCCATCGCGAAAGTGCCGGGCGTTTCCGGCGCGGCCGTCAACCTCGCCACCGAGAAGGCCGACGTGACCTTCGCCGGCGCGCCGGACGCGGCGGCCGTCGCCGAGGCCGTACGCAAGGCGGGCTACGGCGTTTCCGAGGAGGTGCTGGAATTCCCCGTCGAGGGGATGACCTGCGCCTCCTGCATCGGCCGCGTCGAGAAGGCGCTGAAGGCCGTTCCGGGCGTGCTGGAGGCCACCGCCAATCTCGCGCAGGAGCGCGCCCGCGTGCGCCTCCTCAAGGGCGCGGCGACCTTCGAGGACCTCGCCGCCGCCATCGAGCGCACCGGCTACAAGGCCGTGCGCGAAACCGCCGCCGCGCCGCAGGAGGACCGCCGCGCCGCCGAGGCGAAGGCGCTCCGGCGCGACCTTGCCATCGCCGCCGTGCTGACCGCGCCGCTCTTCGTCATGGAGATGGGCGCGCACGCCTTCCCCGCCTTCGGCCACTATATCCACGAAACGCTCGGCATGCAGACGAGCCGGGTGATCCAGTTCGTGCTGGCGACGCTGGTGCTGGCCGGCCCGGGCCTGCGCTTCTTCCGCAAGGGCATTCCGGGCCTCATGCGCCTTGCGCCGGACATGAACGCGCTCGTCGTCATCGGCACCTCGGCCGCCTGGGGCTTCTCCACCGTGGCGACCTTCGCCCCGAGCCTCTTGCCGGGCGGCGCGGACAACGTCTATTTCGAGGCGGCGGCGGTCATCGTGACGCTGATCCTCGCCGGGCGCTATCTCGAAGCGCGCGCCAAGGGGCGCACCGGCGAGGCGATCCGCCATCTCGCCGGCCTGCGGGCGAAATCCGCCCGCGTGCTGCGGGGCGGCAGAGCCGAGGACGTGCCGCTGGAAAGCGTCGCGCCGGGCGATATCGTTCTGGTGCGGCCGGGCGAGAAGGTGCCCGTCGACGGCGAGGTGACGGAAGGCAGCTCCTATGTCGACGAATCCATGATCACCGGGGAGCCGATGCCGGTCGCGCGGCAGGCGGGCGACCGGGTGACGGGCGGCACCGTGAACACCACCGGCTCCCTCACCTTCCGCGCCACCCGCGTCGGGGCCGACACGGTGCTCTCGCAGATCATCCGCATGGTCGAGGATGCGCAGGCCGCCAAGCTGCCGATCCAGGCGCTGGTCGACCGCGTGACGCAATGGTTCGTGCCGGCCGTCATCGCCGTCGCGCTCCTGACCTTCGGCCTCTGGCTGGCGCTCGGGCCGAGCCCGGTGCTGGCCCATGCGCTGGTCAACGCCGTCGCCGTGCTGATCATCGCCTGCCCCTGCGCCATGGGGCTCGCCACCCCCACCTCGATCATCACCGGCACCGGCAGGGCGGCCGAGCTCGGCGTGCTCTTCCGCCAGGGGACCGCGCTCCAGACGCTGGAGGGAACCGACATCGTCGCCGTGGACAAGACCGGCACGCTGACCCTCGGCCATCCGACGCTGACCGAGATCGTCCCCGCCGAGGGTTTCGCCCGCGATGCGGTGCTCTCGCTGGTCGCCGCCGCCGAGGTGCATTCCGAGCATCCCATCGCCACCGCCATCCACGAGGCGGCGGTCGCGGAGGGCATCGATATCCCGGCGGCGAGCGGCTTCCTCACCACCTCGGGGCAGGGGATTTCCGCCGAGGTCTCCGGCCGCAGGGTGGAGGCCGGCTCCGTCGGCTTCATGCGGGCGCGCGGCCTCGACGTCGCGCCTTTCGCCGACGACGCCGCGCGGCTGGCCGCCGAGGGCGCTTCCCCGCTCTACGCCGCCGTCGACGGCAAGCTCGCCGCCCTCTTCGCCGTCACCGACCCGGTGAAGCCGACGACGAAGGAGGCGGTCGCCAGCCTGAAGGCGCTCGGCGTCGAGGTGGCGATGATCACCGGCGACAACCGCCGCACCGCCGAGGCCGTCGCGGCGAAGCTCGGCATCGACACCGTGATGGCCGAGGTGCTGCCGGACGGCAAGGTCGCCGCCGTGCGGCAACTGTCGGCCGGCGGCGCGAAAAAAGTCGCCTTCGTCGGCGACGGCATCAACGACGCGCCGGCGCTCGCCGCCGCCGATACCGGCGTCGCCATCGGCACCGGCACGGACGTCGCCATCGAGAGCGCCGACGTGGTGCTGATGGCCGGCGACATGCGGGGCGTCGCCACCGGCATCGCCCTGTCGCGGGCGACCATGCGCAACATCCGCCAGAACCTGTTCTGGGCCTTCGGCTACAATGTCGCGCTCATCCCGCTCGCCGCGGGCCTGTTCTACCCGGCCTTCGGCATCCAGCTCTCGCCGGCGCTGGCGGCGGGCGCGATGGCGCTCTCCAGCGTCTTCGTCGTCTCCAACGCGCTGCGGCTGAAGCGCTTCCGGCCGAAAGGAGGCTGGGCATGAATATCGGGCAGGCGGCGGAGGCGACGGGCGTCACCGCCAAGATGATCCGCCACTACGAGCAGATCGGCCTCATCCCGGAGGCCGGCCGCACCGGCTCGGGCTACCGCGTCTACGGGCCGCGCGACCTTTCCACGCTCTCCTTCATCCGAAGGGCGCGCGACCTCGGCTTCTCCATCGCCCAGATCCGCGACCTCCTCACCCTCTGGCAGGACCGCGCCCGCGCCTCCGCCGACGTCAAGCGCATCGCCGGCGCGCATATCGAGGAGATGAAGGAGAAGATGCGCCTGCTCCAGGACATGGTGCAGACGCTGGAGCACCTCTCCGCCCATTGCCACGGCGACGACCGCCCGGACTGCCCGATCCTCGAACAGCTCGCGACGGGACAGGCGGGGAACGGGTGCTGCTAGGTCACGGGTCGAGCCAGTTCTCGATGCGAAGGCCGGGATAGGCCGCGAAGTCGCGGACATTGTTGGTGACGAGCACGACATCGGCGGCGACGGCATGGGCGGCGATGAGCTTGTCGAGATGATCGGCCTTGCGCTCGCGCGTCGCCATGCGCACCGGCCCATAGGCCTCGCCCGCCGCCCGGTCGAAGGGCAGGACGGGGATAAGCTCGACGAGCCCGTTCAGGTTGCCGCCTTCCCGCGCCGGATCGCTCGCGACGGAAACGCCGTAGCGCAGTTCGGCATAGGTGATGGCCGACATCACGACGTCGCCGACCCGGCAGGCCGCGAAACGGCGGGCCACCTGCTCTGGCTGGTTCTTCATCAGATAGATGCATATGTTCGTGTCGAGCATGTAGCGCGGCGTCACAGCACGTCCCGCTCCGCCTGCTCCTGCGCGCCGCGCCCCTCGGCCATGAAATCCGGCGAGAAGCGCGCGAAGCGTTCGAGGACGCCGGCAAGCGAGCGTTTGACGGGGCGGATGCGCAGCTCGTCGCCGACGCGCTCGATCTCCATGTCGGTATCGGTGTCCTCGTAGGCAAGATCGGAGGGAATCCGCACCGCCTGCGAATTGCCGTTTCGGAAGACGCGCGTCCTGTGCATGGGCACCTCCTTTTTCAAAAGGAATAGCATGTCCGCGCATCCATGTACACACTCATGTATGTACGTCCGTTCAGCCCGCCGCCGAGAGGTGTTCGTGCACGGCGAGCCAGCGGCCGGCGGGGTCGCGGGAGAAGACGATGGTCTCGCGCTCGTTGCTGGTCGTCCGCTCGCCGCCCGTCGAAAGCTCGGTCTCGACGGCGTGGGTGAAGACGGCGACGTCGCCGAGGAGCTGGACGCGGCGGTCCGTCGAGCGGCAGGCGTGGACGCGGAAGCCGTCGCGCTCCTCCCACAGCGCCCATTCGGCCTCGTAGGCGGCGCGGCCGTCGAGCGGGCGGTCGAGCGTGTGGAAGAGGAAGGTCGCTTCCGGCGCGAAGGCGGCGAAATAGGCGGCGCGGTCGTGCCGGGCGAAGGCGGCGACCAGCGCGTCGGCGGCGGCGAGGACGGCGGAGTGCGTGTCGGTCATGCTGTTTCCGGGGTCAGACGATCTTGACGGTGCTGATGAGGGCGGCGATGGGCTCGTGCTGGGCATTGACGCGCGCCTTCAGCGCCTCGAGCGGCATGGCGTCCACCTTGCAGAACTCGATGAACATCATGTTGAGATTGTTGAAGAAGACCTCGCCCATCGCCCTGGCGTCGACGCCGGCATGGACCACGCCGCGCGCCTGCAACGTCTCGATCAGCCGCGCGACCTGGGCGCAGAGCTGGCCGTCGAGCTCGGTATAGCGGCGCGACAGCGGCGTCTCGGGCTGCTGGATGGAGATCGCCATCGCGGTGCGCCACATCTCCTTGGACAGATAGACGAGGGAGTGGTCGTAATACTGGGCGATCAGCGTGCGCAGCGCCTCGGCGACGTTGAGCGGCGGATTGGCGACGATGCGCGCGCCGCCCTCCAGCACCTCCGTCACCTCCATCGCGACGGTGGCGACGAGGATGTCGCCCTTGTTCTGGTAGTAATTGTAGAGCGTGCCGACGGAGACCTCGGCCATCTCGGCGATGTCCTCGATGCGGGCGCTGTCATAGCCGCCTTCGCGGAACAGCGTCGCGGCGGCATCGAGGATGCGGCGCGCCCTGTCCGCCTTCTGTTTCGCCCGCAATCCGGCCATGGAACCTCTACCTGAATCTCCTCAAAAATGATATTGACTTAAAAAATGAACTCGTTCAATCTTTTTCTCAAGACGCCGACGACGAGCGCCATCCGCAAGGCGAAAAGCCTTCAGCCAGAGGGAAAGACGATGAAGAAAACCGTTTCCGGCGGCCTTGCCCGCCCCATGCTCCTCGCCACCGCCGCGGTCCTTGTTCTCGCCCCTACCGGTGCGGGCGCGCAGGACGAGATCAACGCGCTCGTCTGGTGCGACCACACCGACCCGGCGCTGGTCGAGCCCTTCGAGAAGGCCAACAACGTCAAGGTGAACCTCAAGGAATACGAGGGCACGGGCGCGGCGATCTCGATCATCGAGCAGTCCCGCCCTGGCGACTGGGACGTGCTGGTCATCGACGCCGTCGACGTGCCGCGCGCCATCGACATGGACATCCTCGGCGAGATGCCGGCCGACAAGCTGCCGCTCGGCGACCTCTTCCCCGAGGTGCGCATGGACGAGACGACGACCCGCGACGGCAAGGTCTACGCCGTCACGGAGAAGTTCGGCTACAACACGATCTCCTACGACAAGACCAAGGTCGACCCGGCCGACATGGAGGACCTTTCGGTCGCCTGGTCGCA
The DNA here is from genome assembly GCA_039812945.1 of Shinella sp. Lineage (GTDB taxonomy): Bacteria > Pseudomonadota > Alphaproteobacteria > Rhizobiales > Rhizobiaceae > Shinella. Next base: position 4,853 of record JBDHSZ010000137.1, on the reverse strand, counting down.
GAAATACAAGGGGCGCATCGCGCTCTACGATTATTACCTGCCGATGGTCGGGCTCGCCGGCATCGCGCTCGGCAAGAAGACGGCCGAGCTCACCCAGGACGACCTGCCGGCGATCAAGGAAAAGCTGTTCGAGATGAAGAAGGTCGCCCGCCAGGTGAGCGACGTCGTCGCCTCGCAGACGGCGCTGGCGACGGGCGAGGTGGATATCGTCATCGGCGGCGGCGAATACCTGACGGCCGGACTTTCGGCGGAGAAGCCGAATCTCGACTGGACGATCCCGAAGCAGGGCGCGCTGCGCTGGGCGCAGTCCATCGGCGTCTTCAAGGATTCGGAGAAGCAGGACCTCGCGCTGAAATTCGTGCAGTATATCGTCAGCCCGGAGGGGCAGGCGCGGCTTGCGACGTCCTCCTGCTACTGGGCGATGCCGGCGAACGCCAAGGCGGGCGCGCATCTCACCGACCAGCAGAAGACGGCGCTGCGCTGGGACAAGCAGCCGGACTACCTGAAGAACTCGCAGCTCTACCCGGTGGCCGACGCCGACATGGACGCGGCGATGCAGGACGTCTGGACGGAGATGTTGCAGCAGTAGGGGCGGCGGAGCGAGGCTCGCCGCGAAGACCCCCTCTGCCTGCCGGCATCTCCCCCACAAGGGGGGAGAAAGACAAAGGCTTGCTCCTCCTTCCCATTTTCCCCGCAAGGGAGCGGCACGTTAAGCCCCTCCCCCTTGTGGGGAGGGGTTGGGGAGGGGTCTTCTTCCGGCGTGATCGCCTGCCTCCAAAGGAAACCCGGAGACCTCCATGACCGCCACAGCCCTCGAACGCGCGGAGCGCCGCAAGGCCTGGGCCTTCGCCCTGCCGGCGCTTCTCTGGACGGGGTTCTTCTTCCTCGTGCCCTTCGCCTATATGGCGGCGATCAGCTTCTGGACGCGGCAGGGGCGCGAGATCGTCGCGACCTGGACGCTCGACAACTACATCGCCTTCTTCGGCAAGGCGCATTTCTTCAAGGGGCTCGTCGTCTCGCTGGAGATCACGGCGACCGTCACCGTCATCTCGGTGCTGCTCGCCTATCCGCTCGCCTGGATCATCGCCGAGCGCGTGCCGAAGAAATGGCAGCGCTTCGCCCTCGTCATGGCGATCCTGCCCTTCTGGACCTCCTATGTGGTGCGCTCCTATTCCTGGCTGCTGGTCTTGTCCAAGGGCGGCGTCGTCAACCAGGCGCTGCTCTCAATCGGCGTCATTGCCGAGCCGCTGGCGCTTTCGGCCAACCGCACCGGCACGGTGATCGGCTTCGTGCACTTCTTCGTCATGCTGCTGACGCTGACGATCTACGCCAACCTCATCCAGCTCTCGCCGAACTACCGCCGCGCGGCGGCGGACCTCGGGGCGAACACGCTGCAGACCTTCTGGCATGTCGTGCTGCCGCTGACGCTGCCGGGCATCATGGTCGGCGCGTTCCTGACCTTCGTCCTGTGCATCGGCGACTACATCACGCCGCAGATCCTCGGCGGCAACAACGAGCTGGTGCTGCCCCAGGTCATCATGCTGCAACTCGGCCGGCGGGCGGATTTCCCGATGGCGGCGGCGCTGTCGCTGGTGCTGATGGCCGTCGTGACGCTCGCCTATATCGCCTGCGCGCGCTGGCTGAAGATGGAAAGGACCTGATCCATGCGGCAGCTTTCCACCGCGCTCGCCGCGCTCTATGCCGGCCTCGTCTATCTCTTCATCTTCCTGCCGGTCGTCGTGCTGGTGCTGTTCTCCTTCCAGGACGGCACGCTGCCGGTGCCGCCGCTCAACGGGCTGACGCTGCGCTGGTACGAGGCGGTGTTCTCCGACGGCAAGCTGATGGCGGCGCTCGGCAATTCGCTGCTGGTGGCGGTCGTCTCGTCCGCCGTCGCCTGCCTGCTCGGCTTCCTCGCCGCCTATGCCTTCGCCCGCTACACGCTGCCCGCCTCCGCGCTGCTGCGCGGCCTCATCGCCGCGCCGATGACGGTGAGCACGCTGATCATCGGCCTCGGCCTGCTCTCCATGCTGAACGTCACCGGCCTGCGGCTGTCGCTTCTCACGGTCGGCATCGGCCATGTGGTGATCAACCTGCCGCTCTGCTTCGCCATCATCTATGCCTCGATGGGCGGGCATCAGGTGAATATCGAGCGGGCGGCGCGCGACCTCGGGGCGAAGGACTGGCAGGTCATGCTGCTCGTCACCGCGCCCATGCTGGCGCCGTCGATCCTCGCCGCCTTCTTCCTCTCCGTCACCTTCAGTTGGGACGAGTTCATCGTCGCCTTCCTCCTGTCGCGCTTCGACGTGACGCTGCCGGTCGAGATCTGGAGCATGCTGCGCTCCGGCCTCGATCCCCGCACCAACGCCATCGGCAGCGTCGTCTTCCTCGTCTCCGTCGCGTTCCTCGTCCTCATGGAACTCGCCGTCTTCAGAAAAACCGGGAAAGCCTCATGACCGCCGACGTCTCCATCAAGAACGCCACCAAGGTCTTCGGCGCTTTCCGGGCGCTGGACGACGTCTCGCTCGATATCGCCGCCGGCGAGTTCATCGTGCTGCTCGGCCCCTCCGGCTGCGGCAAGACCACGCTGCTCTCCATCCTCGGCGGCTTCCTCGAGCCGACATCGGGCACGATCTTCATCGGCGGACGCGACATGACCCATGTGTCGCCGGCAAAGCGCCCGACCACCACCATGTTCCAGGACTACGCCCTCTTCCCGCATATGTGCCTGCGCGACAATGTCGGCTTCGGCCTCAGGATGCGCGGCATGGCGAGGGCCGAGCGCTACGAGAAGGCCTTCTCCTATCTCGACCTCGTCGGCCTCAAGGGGGCCTCGGCCAAGAAGCCGCACGAGCTTTCCGGCGGCCAGCGCCAGCGCGTGGCGCTCGCCCGGGCGCTGGCGGTCGATCCCGACGTGCTGCTGCTCGACGAGCCGCTCGGCGCGCTGGACCTCAAGCTGCGCCGGCAGATGCAGGACGAGTTGAAGGCGATCCAGAAGCGCGTCGGCACGACCTTCGTGCATGTCACCCACGACCAGGAGGAGGCGATGGCGATCGCCGACCGCATCGTCGTGATGAACGGGGGCCGCATCGAGGACGCCGGCACGCCGGCCTCGATCTACATGCGGCCGCGCTCGCTGTTCTCCGCCGGCTTCATGGGCGAGGCCAATTTCCTGCCGGCCACGGTGCGCGGCACGGCCGCAGACGAGGTTGAGGTGGAAACCGCGCTCGGCCGCGCCGTCCTGCCCGCCGCCGCCTTCGTCTCGGGCCTGCCCAAAGCGGGGCGCGGCGTCACGCTCTGCATCCGCCCGGAGCATTTCCGGTCCGCCGATGCCGATGCGCCCACCGTCTCGCTCGGCCGCGGCCGCATCACCGGCAGCGCCTTCTTCGGCACGCATCACCGCTGCCATGTGGCGGCCGGCGGCACGGTGCTCACCGCCCACCTGCCGCAGACCGAGACGCCCGAGGTCGGCGCCGAGCTTGACCTTCGGCTGAAGGCGGATAGCATCGTCGTGCTTGAGGACGGAGCGGGAGCCTAGGGTCAATGCAACGCATCCGGCCGGAAGACTGGTACAGCACCCGTCGCCTCGACGACGACGTCACCTCTATCTGCGAGCCGCATATCCGGGAATTCTACCGCTGCAACATCTGGCATGTGCGCGGGCGCGACCGCGACATGCTGGTCGACAGCGGCATGGGCGTCGTCTCGATGCGCGAATGGGTGCCGCTCGTCACGGAGCGCGACCTGATCGCGGTGGCGAGCCACACCCATTTCGACCATATCGGCTGCCATCACGAATTCGAATGCCGCGCGGTGCATGCGGCGGAGGCCGATCTTCTCGCCAATCCGACGCGGGAGAACACGCTCGCCGACCCCTATGTCACCGACGAGATCTTCGACGCGCTGCCGCCGGAGCCCTATTGCTCGAAATGCTACGCCGTGAAAAAGGCCCCGGCGACGCGCATCCTCAAGGACGGCGACGTGATCGACCTCGGCGACCGGCAGTTCGAGGTCGTCCACACGCCGGGCCACTCCCCAGGGGGTATTGCGCTCTACGAGAAGGCGACCGAAATTCTCTTCTCGGGCGACATCGTCTACGATGGCCCGCTGATCGAGGACACCTACCATTCCGACCCGAGGGACTATATCGCTTCCATGGAACGGCTGCTGAGCCTGCCGGTGCGGCTGGTGCATGGCGGCCATTTTGCAAGTTTCGGCGGGGAACGCTATCGCCGGCTCATCCGCGGCTGGCTCGACGAAAAACAGAAATGACTGGAGAAAAGCATGCTCGACAAGCGCAAATTCTACATCGACGGCCAGTGGGTCGATCCGCTGAAGGCCAATGACCTTCCGGTGATCAACCCGGCGACGGAACAGCCGGTCGCGGTCATCTCCATGGGCAGCGCCGCCGATATCGACCGCGCCGTCGCCGCCGCCAAGAAGGCCTTCGCGACCTACAGCCGGACCAGCGTGGAGGAACGCCTCGCTTTGCTCGAAAAGCTGCTGGAGATCTACAAGCGCCGCTACGACGAGATGGCCCGCACCATCACGCTGGAACTCGGCGCGCCGATCACCATGAGCACCGAGCAGCAGGCCGATGTCGGCGTCGGCCACCTGCAGGGCTTCATCGACGCGCTGAAGCGCCTCAAGAGCCGCGAAGTGCTGCCGAACGGCGACGTCGTGCGCCGCGAGCCGATCGGCGTCTGCGGCCTCATCACGCCCTGGAACTGGCCGATCAACCAGATCGCGCTGAAGGTGGTTCCGGCGCTGGCGACGGGCTCGACCTGCGTGCTGAAACCGTCCGAGTTCACCCCGCTCAACGCCCTTCTCTATGCGGAGATGGTGCACGAGGCGGG
>JBDHSZ010000136.1:0-10653 GCA_039812945.1 Shinella sp. | reverse complement strand
CGGAATATGTAAGTTTCTATGCTGCAGGCCGCCGAGATGTGCCCATTCCAACCCATATGGATCGAAGAGGTGTCCTTTCCTCAAAAGACTGCATCTTGATTCCGGCACTCTACTATTACGACGGAGACACGCATGTGACGTTCGGCCCGGCGTCCGAGATTACCGAAGCAGGGAAACCCGATTTCGACGGCATCCTCAATACGCCGAACAGAGAGCTTATCCTGTTCGATGCGAATGAGCCTCAGTATGCCATTGCGACCGTAGCTGCGGAGAGGACTCGTATCAGGATCTGGATGGATCACCCCGACGAGCCCGAACACGTCACCATTGCTTGGGGATAGAGACGGTGCGCCAGTGCTGTCACTCGTTACCAATGATGGCACCATGTATCGACGGCGCAAAGGACGTTCGGCATCACCCCCCGGTGAGGAAGTCGAAGAGGGTCGTGCGGCGTGTGCCGGTCTGGCGCTCGCCGCCGACATCGGCCGGCGGGATCAGGCCGTCGTCGAGGGGGACCGCGCCTGTCCGGTCGGTCGCCACCGCTTCGCCGTTGCCGGCGGGCCGCTGGTCGGTGTCCAGCGTGCGGGAGATGATGTCGAAAAGTTCGTCGCCGCCTTCTTCCGGCGCGGCGCGGGCCGGGTCCTGCAGCGGGTCGCCGTTCGCCGTGCCGAAGAGCGGGGAGGGCGAGAGGCCCGCATGGGCGGCGGTCATGAACTCACCCCAGGCTTTCGCCGGAAGTCCCCCGCCCGTCACCTTCTTCATCGACTTGCCGTCGTCGTTGCCGAACCAGACGCCCGTCGTCAGGTTGCTGGTATAGCCGACGAAGAGCGCGTCGCGGAAGGATTGCGTCGTGCCGCTCTTGCCGGCGGCCGGCCAGCCGGGAATGCGGGCGTTCTTGCCGGTGCCCTCGGTGATGACGCGCATCATCATGCCGTTCATCATGGACACGATGTTCGGTTCCAGCACGCGGGGCGGGTTGTCGTAGGTGTTCTCGTAGAGCACCTTGCCGTCGGCCGTCGAGATGCGGCGGATGATGTGCGGCGTCGCCTTGTAGCCGCCGTTCATGAAGGGGGCATAGGCGGAAGTCAGCTCCACCAGCGTCACTTCCGATGTGCCGAGCGCGATGGAGGCGTTCGATTGCAGGTCCGATTCGATGCCGAGCCGGCGCGCGAGCTTGATCACCTCGCCCGGGCCGACCTCCATGACGAGCTGCGCCGCGATGGTGTTCAGCGACTGGGCGAGGGCGGAGGCCAGCGTCACCTCGCCGCGGTATTTCTGGTCGTAGTTCTCCGGCGTCCATTTGCCGATCTTCACCGGCGCGTCGTTGCGCAGGGAGAGCGGCGAGCGGCCGGCTTCCAGCGCCGCCGCATAGACGAAGGGCTTGAAGGCCGAGCCGGGCTGGCGCTTCGCCTTGGAGGCGCGGTCGAACTGGCTCTCGGCATAGTCGCGCCCGCCGACCAGCGCGCGGATCGCGCCCGTGCCGTCGATGGAGACCAGCGCGGCCTGCGAGGCGTTGGATTTCGCGCCTTCCTTCTCCAGCATGGCGGAGATCGTCTCGTCGGCCTTCTTCTCCAGGTCGAGGTCGATCGTCGTGTCGATGACGAGGTCTTCCTTGATGTCGCCGATCATGCCCGGAAGCTGCGCCATCACCATGTCGGCCGCGTAGTATTGCGCGCCGGACCAGTAGCTCTTCGCTCGCGCCGGCGTCTGCGACATCGCCGTCTTGATCTCGGTGTCGGTGACGTAGCCCTCCTCGCGCATCGCGCCGAGGACGACCTGCGCGCGCTCCTCCGCCGCTTCCGGATCGCGCGCCGGCGACAGGCGCGAGGGCGCTTTCAGGAGGCCGGCGAGAAGCGCGGCCTCGCCGAGGTTCACGTCGCGCGCCGACTTGTTGAAGTAGCGCCGCGAGGCGGCCTCGACGCCGTAGGAATTGGAGCCGAAGAACACGCGGTTGAGATACATCGCAAGGATCTGGTCCTTGGAATATTTGTGCTCCAGCCAGAAGGCGAGCAGCACCTCCTGCACCTTGCGCTCCAGCGTGCGCTCGGGCGAGAGGAACATGTTCTTGGCGAGCTGCTGGGTGAGCGTCGAGCCGCCCTGCGCCATGCGGCCGCTCGTGATGTTGGTGAGCATCGCGCGGGCAAGGCCCAGCGGATCGACGCCGAAATGCGAATAGAAGCGCCGGTCCTCGATGGCGATGACGGCCTGCGGGATATAGGGCGACATGTTCTCCAGCGACAGCGCCTCGCCGCCGGTGAGGCCCCGATTGGCGATGATGTCGCCGCTGACCGCGAGGATCTTGACGTTGGGCGGCCGGTCGGGGATCGCCCAGCTCGTGGCGCTCGGCATGCGCGCGCCGTAATAGAGCACCAGGCCGCCGACGCCGATGGCGCCCCAGATGCCGAGCACGATGCACCAGTAGAACAGCCTGCGGAAGAGGCCGAGGATGCCGCCGGAGGAACCGCGCCGCCGCGGGGCGCCGCGCCGCGGCCGCTCGGCCTTCGCCGGCTTGCCGCGTCCCTTGCGCCCGCCCCCGCCGCCGGCCACGCGGTCGCCGGCGCCGACGTGGAAATCGTCGTCGTCGCGTCCTGCCGATCCCTGGAAGGACGGCTCGATGCGCGGGGATTTGCGGTTGCCTGCCATAAGCGGTCGGATATGCCCTCGGGACTGTCGGCGTCCGATGGACTTTAAATGCGGCGATTTAAGGGGTGGTTAAGAAGCGGTGAACGCGCCCTTGCCGTTCCGGATGGATCGGGCGGCCCGAAGGCCGCCCGGACGTCGCCTCAATAATAGGGCGAGAGGCATTCGCGCCGCGGGCCGTAATTGGGCTGGAACGTGTTGTCGTATTCCCGGTAGGAGCGATAGCGCGCATAGCACCAGTCGACGTGGCGCGGATTGATGCCGGCCTCGCGCGGACGGGCATAGCCGTCATTGGCGATCGCCCCGCCGATGATCGCGCCCGCCCCGAAGGCGGCCAGCGGATACCACCAGCCGTCCGAATGACGGCGATAGCCGCGCCGCTCGTAGCGGTAGCCGCGATGGCCGCCGTACCAGCCGCGGCGCTCGCGGTGGTACTGCACCTGCTCGACGTCGGAGGTCTGGGAAACGCCGGCCTTCGGCATCGGCACGGCAAAGGCCGGCGCGGCGGCGAAGGACGTGGCGAACATCGCGACGGCCATGGCGGCGGAAAGGCCGGTCTTGATCGTTGTCTTCATGTCGGGCTCCCTTGGTTGTCCCTGTTTTACAATGAATGAGACGGATCATAGCATGAAACAATTCGGCTGAACGGCAGATGAACCCGAACTATTCCTGGTTTCACTCCTCGCCGTTCCTCGCCCGCGCGATGAAGCGGGACCGCTCGAAGATCAGGATGACGACCAGCGCGATGACGAAGGGGATGAGGAGGTAGAACAGCCGGAAGACGGCGAGCGCGGCGAGGACGACCGCCGGATCCATGTCCGGCAGGCCGGCGATGAAGACGAGCTCCAGCACGCCGATGCCGCCCGGCGCATGCGAGAGCAGCGCCACCGAGAAGGAGGCGAGGAAGATGCCGAGCACGACGAAGAAGCCCGGATTGCCCTCTGCCGGCAGCACGAAATAGATGATCGCCGCCGCGCCGATCAGCTCTATGGGCGCGATGGCGAGCTGGCGGAAGGCGAGCGAGGGCTTCGGATATTCGAGCTTGAACCAGCGCGTGTTGACCGGCCGGAAGCCGACGAGACTGCCCACCACGTAGAGCGCGACCAGCACGAGGAGGAAGACGCCCGTCGAGAAGGCCGCCTCGATCGGCAGGAAATCGGCGAAGCGCTCGATGATCTCCGGCTCCAGCACCAGGACGAGGCCGAACAGCATGACGGTGCCGAGCGCGAAGGTGAAGGAGCAGAAGGCGACGAGGACCCCCACCTCGGAGCCGGTCAGACCCTTGGACGTATAGGCGCGATAGCGCACCAGCGCCCCGGAAAAGACCGAGGCGCCGATATTGTGCGACAGCGCATAGGTGGTGAAGGAGGTGACGGTGATGAACCACAGCGAGATGCGGTGGCCGAGATGCTCCAGCGCCAGATGGTCGTAGGCCGCGAGCGCCGCATAGGCGAGCAGCGTCGCGAGGGAGGCGAGGATCCAGCCCGAGGCGGGGATGGCGTGCAGGCTCGCCACGACTTCGTCGAGCGACAGGCCGCGCAGGTCCTTGTAGAGGATATAGAGCGACAGGACGATCGCGGCGGTGCTGACGAGCGGCCAGAAGAACTTCCTGAGCCGCTTCATCCTGTCCCGCCCCCGGTTTCCGGCGCGCCGCCGTCCGGGCGGCAGAAGTCCCTCGCAATCCGTCCTGACGCCATCCTTGCCCTTTTCCCATCGCCCGGGCCTGTCATCGCCTTGCGGCGCGCGGCCCTTGTCGTCGTTCAGTTGACCGGCATTTCCGTTCCTCGCGGGTTAACGCCGGCCGATATCGTCATCATAACCGCGTCAGCGCGCGGCGAGCGCCGAGAGGATGCGCACCCAGGAGCGGATGCCCTTCTCGAAGGAGCGCAGCTCGTATTTCTCGTTCGGCGAATGGATGCGGTCGTCCGACAGCGCGAAGCCGACGAGCAGGGATTCCATGCCGAGCATCTTCTGGAAATCCCCGACGATCGGGATGGAGCCGCCCATGCCGATGACGACGGCCGGCTTCGGCCATTCGTCGGAAAGCGCCGACTTGGCCTTTTCCAGGAGCGCGGAATCGTAGGGGAGCTGGATCGCCGGCGAGCCGCCGTGCGCGTGGAAGGCCACGGAGCAGTCGGCCGGGATTCTTGCGCGCACATAGGCGCGGAAAGCGTCGCGGATCTTCGCCGGGTCCTGCCTGCCGACGAGGCGGAAGGAGACCTTGGCCGAGGCCTCCGCCGCGATGACGGTCTTGAAGCCCTCGCCGGTATAGCCGCCGGTGATGCCGTTCACTTCGGCGGTCGGGCGGGCCCAGGTGAGCTCCAGCACGGAGCGGCCCCTCTCGCCGGAGGGGACCGACAGGCCGATCTCGCCGAGGAATTTCTCGGCCGTGCTGCCGAGCTTGTCCCAGGCGGCCTTGATCTGCGACGGGGTCTCCTCGACGCCGTCATAGAAGCCGTCGAGCGTCACGCGGCCGGTCTCGTCGTGCAGGCCGGAGAGGATGTCGGCGAGGATATGGATCGGGTTCGCCGCCGCGCCGCCGAAATAGCCGGAATGCAGGTCGCGGTCGGCCGCCTTGACGACGACCTCCTCGCCGACGAGGCCGCGCAGGCCCGCCGAGATGGCCGGCGTATCGGCGTCCCACATGCTGGTGTCGCAGACCAGCGCGAAGTCGGCGGTCAGTTCCGCGGCATTGGCCTCGAGGAAGGGTTTCAGCGACGGCGAGCCGGATTCCTCCTCGCCCTCGAAGAGGATGGAGACGCGGCAGGGCAGGGCGCCCGTCGTCTCCTTGTAGGCGCGGCAGGCTTCCAGGCAGGTCAGGAGCTGGCCCTTGTCGTCGGAGGTGCCGCGACCGGTGATGATGCGCCGGCCGCCCTCCACCTCGCGCACGGCGGGCGCGAAGGGATCGTGGTCCCAGAGGTTCAGCGGATCGACCGGCTGCACGTCGTAATGACCGTAGAACAGCACATGCGGCGCGTCGGGCCTTGCGCCGTCGTGGTGGGCGACGACCATGGGATGACCGGGCGTGTCGCGCACCGTGGCGTCGAAGCCGAGCGAGCGCAGCTCCGCGACCAGCCATTCGGCCGCCCGGCGGCACTCCGCCTTGAAGGCCGGATCGGTGGAGATGGATTTGATGCGCACCAGCTCGAACAGGCGTTCGAGGCTGGCCGGAATGCCGGCGCTGGCGCGGTCGAGGACGGGCAGAATGTTGGTCATGGTCGAATCCCTGGCAATTGCGCGGCGACATTAGACCGATCGTGTCGGCGAGGGCAAATCCTCCGGCGGCTTCGCGCGGTCACGCGCGCGGCTCGCGCTGGAGATTGGCGAGCACCATGCGCATATATTCGAGAAGCAGCTCCCGCTCGAAGCGGCGGAAGCCGGCGAAAAGCGCGTCCTCGGTGGCGGAGGCCGCCGCGAGCGCCGTCTCCTGCAGGGCCTTGCCGCGGGTGGTGAGATAGACGAGCTGGGCCCGCCTGTCCTTCGGGTGGCGGCGGCGCGAGATCAGCCCGTCGCGCTCCATGCGGGACAGCGTGTTGGCCATGGTCGCCTGCTCGATGTCGAGCCGGTCGAGGAGCTCGCGCTGGGTGAGGCCGTCGCCGCTCCACAATTCGAGCAGGACCGGGAACTGGCCGGGCGCGAAGCCGGCCCCGTCCGCCCGTGCCTGGAGAACACGGGACGCCCCCTTCGCCAGGAGATTGGCGAGGTACGCTGCCGACTCCTTCCGGTCAAAATCCATGACGGCAGGCTATGCCGCTTCGCGGCGGAAGACAATGCGGCAGGAAGGATGGATCGCTTGCGATGCATAGCCCGCAATACGGAGAAGCCGCCGACGACAGGAGGCTTGTCGCGGCGGCTTCTCTCGAATTACGGACAAAGGCCCGGAGAGGGGGATGAGGCCTTTGTCCTCGTCTGGCGCGGCGGGGGACAGGCCGGATGCCAGACAGCGGCTTGATCAGGTGCCGATGACCAATATCTGTGGGTCCGAATGTGGCTTTTCAAGGGATTCGGACGGCCGGGAAAATTACAAATCGGTAACGTTCGTGTGAGACTTTCCGGCCCCCTCGGCGGCCCCGGCAAGGCGCAATGAGAGATGGACGCGGCAGGCCGCCCGCGCTATCCATTCACCCCATGAAAAAAGGTGATCATCTCTTCCTCGTCGACGGCTCCGGCTTCATCTTCCGCGCCTTCCACGCCATCCCGCCGCTCAACCGAAAGTCGGACGGGCTGCCGGTCAATGCCGTGTCGGGCTTCTGCAACATGCTGTGGAAGCTGCTGAAGGATGCGCGCAACACCGACGTGGGCGTGACGCCGACCCATTTCGCGGTGATCTTCGACTATTCCTCCAAGACCTTCCGCAACGAGCTTTATGACCAGTACAAGGCCAACCGCACCGCGCCGCCGGAAGACCTGATCCCGCAATTCGGCCTGATCCGCCACGCCACGCGCGCCTTCAACCTGCCCTGCATCGAGAAGGAGGGTTTCGAGGCGGACGACCTGATCGCCACCTATTGCCGCCTCGCCGAGGCGGACGGCGCGGACGTCACCATCGTCTCCTCCGACAAGGACCTCATGCAGCTCGTGACGCAAAGCGTCTCGATGTATGACGGCATGAAGGACAAGCAGATCTCCATTCCCGAGGTGATCGAGAAATGGGGCGTGCCGCCGGAGAAGATGATCGACCTGCAATCGCTGACGGGCGATTCGACCGACAACATTCCCGGCGTGCCCGGCATCGGCCCGAAGACCGCCGCCCAGCTTCTCGCCGAATACGGCGACCTCGACACGCTGCTTTCCCGCGCCGAGGAGATCAAGCAGGTCAAGCGCCGCGAGAACATCATCGCCAACCGCGAGCTCGTGCGGCTCTCCCGCCAGCTCGTCACGCTGAAGACGGACACGCCGCTCGACACGCCGCTCGACGACCTGATCCTGCACCCACAGGACGGCCCGAGGCTCATCGCCTTCCTGAAAGCCATGGAATTCACCTCGCTGACGCGCCGCGTCGCGGAGGCCTGCGACTGCGACGCGGGCGCCATCGAGGCGGCCGACGTGCCGGTCCAGTGGGGCGCGGAGGCGCACGGCCCCGATCTCGACACGGGCGGCAACGAGACGGCGGCCGAAGCGGCCGAGACCCTGCTGCCGACCGCAAGGCCCGGCGAATTGACGCCCATGGCGCTCGCCAAGGCCCGCGCCGAGCGCTTCTCCGCCGCGCCGATCGACCATTCGACCTACGAGACGGTGCGCGATCTCGACGCCCTCGACCGCTGGATCGCCGCCGCGCGCGAAACCGGCCTCGTCGGCTTCGATACGGAGACGACCTCGCTCGACGCCATGCAGGCCGAGCTCTGCGGCTTCTCGCTCGCCATCGCCGACAATGCGAAGGACCCGACCGGCACGACGATCCGCGCCTGCTACGTGCCGCTGAACCACAAGACCGGCGTCGGCGACCTGCTCGGCGGTGGGCTCGCCGAGGGACAGATCCCGGTCCGCGCCGCGCTGGAGCGGCTGAGGGCGCTGCTGGAGGACCCCGCCGTCCTCAAGGTCGCGCAGAACCTCAAATACGACTATCTCGTCATGCGCCGGCACGGCATCACCATGCAGGGCTTCGACGACACGATGCTGATGTCCTATGCGCTCGACGCGGGCGTGACGACCCACGGCATGGATACGCTTTCGGAGCGCTGGCTCGGCCACAAGCCGATCGCCTACAAGGACGTCGCCGGCTCGGGCAAGGGCGCGCAGACCTTCGACATGGTCGATATCTCCCGCGCCACCGCCTATGCCGCCGAGGACGCCGACGTGACGCTGCGCCTCTGGCACGTGCTGAAGCCGCGCCTTGCCGCCGAGCGCATGACCACCGTCTACGAGCGGCTGGAGCGCCCGCTGGTCCCCGTACTCGCCCGCATGGAGGAGCGCGGTATCACCATCGACCGGCAGGTGCTCTCCCGCCTTTCCGGCGAACTGGCGCAGGGCGCGGCCGGCTTCGAGGAGGAGATCTACGAACTGGCCGGCGAGCGCTTCAACATCGGCTCGCCCAAGCAGCTCGGCGATATCCTGTTCGGCAAGATGGGCCTTCCCGGCGCGTCGAAGACCAAGACCGGCCAGTGGTCGACCTCCGCGCAGGTGCTGGAGGACCTTGCCGCGCAGGGCATCCCGCTGCCGCGCAAGATCGTCGACTGGCGCCAGCTCACCAAGCTGAAATCCACCTATACCGACGCGCTGCCCGGCTTCGTGCATCCTCAGACGAAGCGCGTGCACACCTCCTACGCGCTCGCCGCGACGACGACCGGCCGCCTCTCGTCCTCCGATCCGAACCTGCAGAACATCCCGGTGCGCACGGCCGAGGGCCGCAAGATCCGCACGGCCTTCGTCTCCACCCCCGGCAACAAGCTGGTCTCGGCCGACTACAGCCAGATCGAGCTGCGCGTGCTCGCCCATGTCGCCGATATCCCGCAGCTCCGGCAGGCCTTCGCCGACGGCATCGACATCCATGCGATGACCGCCTCGGAGATGTTCGGCGTGCCGGTCGCCGGCATGCCGGCGGAAATCCGCCGCCGCGCCAAGGCGATCAATTTCGGCATCATCTACGGCATCTCGGCCTTCGGCCTCGCCAACCAGCTCTCCATCGAGCGCTCGGAGGCGGGCGACTATATCAGGAAGTATTTCGAGCGCTTCCCCGGCATCAAGGACTACATGGATTCGACCAAGGCCTTCGCCCGCGAGAACGGCTATGTCGAGACGATCTTCGGCCGCCGGGCGCATTACCCGGAGATCAGGTCGTCCAACCCCTCGGTGCGCGCCTTCAACGAACGCGCGGCGATCAACGCGCCGATCCAGGGCTCGGCCGCCGACGTCATCCGCCGCGCCATGGTGAAGATGGAGCCGGCGCTCGCCGCCGCCGGCCTTTCGGCCCGCATGCTGCTGCAGGTGCATGACGAACTGATCTTCGAGGTCGAGGACGGCGAGGTCGAGAAGGCGATCCCGGTCATCGTCGACGTGATGGAGAACGCCTCCATGCCGGCGCTCTCGATGAAGGTGCCGCTGAAGGTGGATGCGCGCGCGGCGACCAATTGGGACGAGGCGCATTGACGAGGCTCCTGCGGCTGGCGGCGGCGGTGGCGGCGCTCGCCGTTCCCCTCGAGGCCGGCGCGGCCTGCCTTCGCGGCGTCAATCTGGCCGGCGCCGAATTCGGCGAGGGCCGCGGGGTCTACGGCAAGGACTATACCTACCCCTCCGCCGCGACGATCGCCTATTTCGCCGGCAAGGGCTTCAACGCCGTGCGTCTGCCCTTCAAGTGGGAGCGGCTGCAGCCGCGACTGGAGCGCGGCTTCGACAAGGCCGAGCGCACGCGCCTCGCCGACAGCGTGAAGGCCCTGCGCGCCGCCGGCATGACCGTCATCCTCGATCCCCACAACTACGCCTATTACGACGGCAGGCAGCTCGGCTCGACGGTGCTGCCGGACAGCGCCTTCGCCGATTTCTGGCGGCGGCTGGCCGAGGACTACAAGGACGATGCCGGCGTGCAGTTCGGCCTGATGAACGAGCCGCACGACGTCAGCGCGACGCAATGGCTCGCCTCCGCCAATGCGGCCATCGCCGCGATCCGCAAGACGGGCGCGCAAAACCTCGTCCTCGTGCCGGGGACGATCTGGACCGGCGCGCATAGCTGGGAGGCGGCGCGCGACGGCGGCGCCAACGGCGCCGTCATGCTCGGCGTGGAGGACCCGGCGGACAACCACGCCTACGAGGTGCACCAGTATCTCGACGCGGATTTCTCCGGCAAGGCGGGGACCTGCCCGCGCGCGGACGATGCGGTGAAGGCGCTGGAGCGCTTCACCGCCTGGCTGAAACGCAACGGCAAGCGCGGCTTCCTCGGCGAGTTCGGCGGCTCCGCCGATCCGGCCTGCCTCGACGGGCTTGCCCGCATGACGGCGCTTATTGGCCGGGAAAGCGCGGTCTGGACCGGCTGGACCTATTGGGCGGCGGGCGACTGGTGGCCGGCGGACGAGCCGCTCA
>JBDHSZ010000135.1:0-10667 GCA_039812945.1 Shinella sp. | reverse complement strand
ATTGCTGAGGAACGTCCTCGTCCTCTTTCTTGCGATCTACCTCATGCCGGCGCTCGCCGCGGCGGGCTACTGGTACGTCAAGGACAGGCCGGCCAACTGGCGCGACGCCGACTGGAGCTCCGCCGGCATCCTGCCGAAGGCCGGGGAGACGCCGCAGGCGACGATCCACGTCTTCTCCGCCGCGACGGGCGGCATGAAGGGGGCGGTGGCGAGCCACGCCTGGATCGTCACCAAGGCGGCGAACGCCCAAAGCTACGACCGCTACGACAAGGTCGGCTGGGGAACGCCGGTGCGCAGGAACGGCTATGCGCCGGACGCCTACTGGTATTCCAACACGCCGCGCGTGGTGGTCAGCGTCAGCGGCGAGGCGGCGGCGCGGCTGATCCCGAAGGTCGAGGCGGCGATCGCCGCCTATCCCTATTCCAAGCCCGGCGGCTACCGCATCTGGCCGGGGCCGAACTCCAACACCTTCGTCGCCCATGTGCTGCGCTCGGTGCCCGAGCTCGGCGCCGTGCTGCCGCCGGACGCCGTGGGGCGCGACTACCTGCCGGAAGGCAGGCTCTTCGCGCTCGATGCGGACGGCAGGGACATGCATGCGACGCTCTACGGCCTCCTCGGCATTTCCGCCGGCGTGCGCTCCGGGCTGGAGCTGCATGTCATGGGCCTCGTCGCGGGCGTTGATCTCGCGCGGCCGGCGATCAAGATCCCGGCGATCGGGCGGATCGGGCTGTAGGGCCGCGGCTCTTCGCCTTCGGCGTCCCTCATCCCGCCGCCGCGACCTTCATCCCGGGGGGAGCCGGCAATCGCATATGAGGCAGGCCCTTGCCGGATTTCCCTTCTCCCCTCGGGGAGAGCGACTGTCTTGCGTGTCAAGCGCTTTGCCATGGTTTTGTGTCCCGGATGATGGCGTTGAGGATGGTGAGGAGCTTTCGCATTGTCGCGACGATGGCGACGATCTTTGGCTTGCCGGCTTCGACGAGACGGTCGCGGAAGGCTTTGAGAGCCGGGTTGTGACGGGCAGCCACCAGGGCTGCCATGAACAGCACAGCGCGAACCTTGCCGCGCCCGCCACCGATGAAGCTCTTGCCGCGCCACTTGCCCGACTGCCGGGTGAACGGCGCTACGCCGACCAATGCGGCGATCTGGCGCCGGTCGAGGCTGCCCAGCTCCGGCAGTTCGGCCATCAGCGTGCGGGCCGTGGTTGGCCCGACACCGGGTACCGAGGTCAAAAGCGCCTCGCGCACCCGCCACAAGGGCGACTTGCGGATACGTCCGTCCAGATCGTTGTCGAGGCTTTCGAGTTCGCGCCGGAGAGCTGTAAGCAGCCGCTTGATGCTCTTGTGCGTTTCCTTCGTCTGGGCCATCCGCGCCCGGTTCTCCTCCGCCGTGATCATCTGCACGATCTGGCGGCGACGGGAAACAATAGCCGAGAAGGCTGCGCTCTCCTCATCGCGCAAGGGGCGGATCTCGGGCCTGGTTGCCGCCACGAAGGCTGCGATCACAGCGGCATCGATCGGATCGGTCTTGGCGCGTTTGCCAAGCGCATGGGCATAGGAACGCACCTGCGCCGGATTGACCACCACAACGGCAAAGCCGGCTGAAGACAGAGCGCCAGCCGCCAGCATCTCGTAGCCACCCGTCGCTTCCAGCGCCACGATATCGGCTTTTGCTTCTCGCAGCCGGCTGATCAGCTTGTCCACGCCGGCATGGTCGTTGCCGACGAAGAAGCTATCTCCGACTGGCAGCATATGCACATCCAGCCGATCCTTGGAAACATCGATACCGACAATCACATCCATCTGATCCCATCCTTGCCTAAGCGGGCTTCGCACATGCGAGCGGCCCTGGCGACTGTTCGGGTTCGATGGAACGGCGGATGATGACCCTAGCTCTCCCACGGGCTTCAAAGCCCAAAGATGCTGCGGTCTCTCATCCGCCACCGCAACTGGCAATACACCGCCAATCGCTGCAGAAGGGAAGTTACAAGGTGGCCCGAAGGGTCGGATGAGGGGGGTGAGCCGGTGGAAAGGTTTTCGTTTTCGCCTTCGGCGGCCCCCTCATCCGCCTGCCGGCACCTTCTCCCCGCCGGGGAGAAGGGGGAAGCCGCAAGGTATCATTCCCATAGGCAATTGCCCTTCCCTCAAGGAGGAGAAGGGGGAGGACGGCTCGTGCGAGATTCGACGCGATGCCGCTGCCGCCTGCGGGGAGAGCGTCGACGCGATGCCGCTGCCGCCGCTCGCGTCAAAAGTCGCGGCTTGAACTGCGGCCGGGGCCGTGCCACCTCTGCCTCGACTTATTCGCGCATAGCAAGGCCCAATTCCATGCCCGAGAGCATCACCACCCCGAAGGACGCCGCGCCGCGGCTTTCCAGCCTGTTCTCGCGCGCCTTCCTGTTCGGCACGCTGATGCTCGGCGGCGGCATCATGCTGCATGCGGTGGAGACCTATATCACCGCCACGCTGATGCCTTCCATCGTGCGCGATATCGGCGGGCTTTCGCTCTTCGCCTGGGCGACGACGATCTATGTCGCGGCCTCGGTGCTCGGCTCCACCTTCGTCGCCGTGCGGCCGCAGGGCGTGACGCTGAACCATTGCTACGTGTTCGGCGCGGTGCTGTTCGGCCTCGGCAGCCTCGTCTGCGCGCTCGCGCCGACCATGGAGACGGTGCTGGCCGGGCGGGCGATCCAGGGGCTCGGCGCCGGCTTCCTCGTCGCGCTCGGCTATGCCTTCATCCGCTTCGTCTATCCCGAGCCGCTGTGGAGCACGGCTTCGACGCTCTATGCCGCCGCCTGGGGCGTCGCGACCTTCCTCGGCCCCACCATCGGCGGCGTCTTCGCGGCCGGCAGCGCCTGGCGCGAGGCCTTCGCCCTGCTCGTGCCGATCTCGGCGCTGATGGCCTTCTGCGCGCCGCGGCTGCTGCCGCCGGGCGAGGACGAGCGGGTGACGACGAAGACGCCCTTCCCGCAGATCCTGCTGCTCGTCGCCGCCGTCATCGTGCTGTCCTTCGCAAGCTCGGTGGATGCGCCGGCGCTGCGCGCGGGGCTTGCCGGCGCGGCGGTGCTCGCCGTCGGCGCCGCCGTCGCCATCGAGCGGCGGGCCGGGGCGCGGCTGCTGCCGGCCGGCACGATCCGCCTCGCCTCGCCGCTCGCCCGCGTCTATCTCATCATGCTGATGCTTCTGGTGACGGTCTGCTCGGATATCTACATCCCCTATTTCCTGCAGGTGCTGCATGGCGTGACGCCGCTTGTCTCCGGCTATCTCGTGGCGCTGCTGGCGCTCGGCTGGACGGCGGCGGCCTTCGCCACGGCGGGGCTTGCGGGACGGCGCGCCAACGCGGTCATCGTCGCCGGCGCGCTGATCGAGGCGCTGGCGACGGCGCTGCTCGTCTTCTCGCTCGCCCGGCACAATCCGCAGGGCGCTCTCCTGCCGCTCGCCGTCGCCACCGCCTTCATCTTCCTGATGGGCTTCGGCATCGGCATGGGCTGGGCGCATCTCGTGACGCATGTCCTCTATCTCGCGCCGGCCGGCGAGACGGACAAGGCCTCGGCGGCGATCACCACCATGCAGGCGCTCGGCGCGGCCTTCGGGGCGGCGCTGGCCGGCATCATCGCCAATTCGACCGGGCTGGTCGAGCCAGGCGGCGTCGTGGGCGCGCTGACGTCGGCGCGCTGGCTCTACGGGCTGCTCGCCCTTCCCGCCGCGCTCGCCATCCTGCTCGCCATCCGCCTGCCGCAGGGCGGGCGGGCCGGCTGAGCGCTCAGTCGACCGTCAGCACGATCTTGCCGATATGCGCGCCCTCCTCCATCAGCCGATGGGCCGCGGCGGCCTCGCCATAGGGCATGACGGCGTGGACGACCGGGGCGATGCGCCCCGCCTCGAGCAGCGGCCAGACCGTTTCCAGCAGCGCGTCGCGGATCGCCTGCTTTTCCGCCGCGGTGCGCGGGCGCAGCGTCGAGCCCATGACGCGCAGGCGCTTGAGCATGATCGGCGCGAGGTTCGCCTTCTCCGCGACCGCGCCGCCGAGGAAGGCGATGATCGAGAGGCGGCCGTCGCGGGCGAGCGCCTTGAGGTTGCGCTCGAAATAGGCCGCGCCGACCATGTCGAGGATGACGTCGACGCCGGCATTGCCGGTCTCCTGCCGGACGACGGCGCTGAAATCCTCGTTGCGGTAGTCGATGGCGCGGCTCGCGCCGAGATCGAGGCAGGCCTTGACCTTCTCCGCCGAGCCGGCCGTGGCGAAGACCCGCGCGCCGAGCGCGGCGGCAAGCTGGATGGCCGTCGTGCCGATGCCGCTGGTGCCGCCGTGGACCAGCACGCTCTCGCCGGGCTTCAACTCCGCCATCATGAAGAGATTGGCCCAGACGGTGAAGAAGGTCTCGGGCAGCGCGGCCGCCCGCACAGCGTCGTAGCCATTGGGAAAGGGCAGCGCCTGGCCGGCCGGCACCGCGCAATATTGCGCATAGCCGCCGCCATTGGCGAGCGCGCAGACCCTGTCGCCGACGGCATGGCCGGTGACGCCCGCGCCGAGCGCGGCGATCTCTCCGGCGATCTCCAGGCCGAGGATGGGGCTGGCGTCCGGCGGCGGCGGATAGTCGCCCTTGCGCTGGAGGACATCCGGCCGGTTGATGCCCGCCGCCGCCACGCGCACGAGGATCTCGCCGGCGCGAGGCTCGGGCGTCCGGCCCTGCGCGAGCGCCAGGTTTTCGGGGCCGCCGGGCGCGCTGAGCCCGACATAGGACATGGTCGATGGAACCGGCATGCTTTCCTCCCGGTGCTTCATGTGGAATCTCACGTCAGGTCTAGCCCAAAGCGCGAGTCTTTTGAATCGCTTGCGGGCGAAAGCTCAGAGGGGAAGCGCCAGCAGCAGGGCTCCGCCGCCGATCATCAGCACGGCGATCCAGTGGGCCGTCGAGAGCTGCTCGCCGAGGAAGAGCACGGCGAAGAGCGCGACCAGGACGACGCTGAGCTTGTCGACCGGGGCGACCTGCGCGGCCTTGCCGATCTGCAGCGCGCGGAAATAGCACAGCCACGACGCGCCCGTCGCCAGCCCCGACAGGATAAGGAAGACCCAGCTTCGCGCCGGCACCGCGCCGGGCGCCTGCCAGTTGCCGGCGAGCGTCAGCATGAGGGCGATGGCGAGGAGGATGACCACGGTGCGGATGAAGGTCGCGAAGTCGGAATTGACCCCGGCTATGCCGACCTTGGCGAAGACGGCGGTGAGCGCGGCGAAGACCGCCGAGCCGAGCGCCCAGACCTGCCAGCCCGTCAGGAGCCCTTTCATGCCGCGCCTCCCGCCAGCAGCGCGCGCATCAGCGCAAGGCCCGCCGCCACGGCGGCGAGCGACAGCACGACGGAGGCGCCGACATAGAGCGCCGCCAGCCCCGCCTCGCCGCGCTCCCACAGCAGCGCCGCATCGAGCGAGAAGGCGGAGAAGGTGGTGAAGCCGCCGAGCACGCCGGTCGCCAGGAACAGCCGCGCCTCCTGCGGCAGGTGGCCGCGAAAGGCGAAGAAGCCGGCGATCAGCCCCATCAGCAGGCAGCCGAGCACGTTGATGACGAGCGTTCCGGCCGGAAAGGCCGTGCCGACGAGCCGCGCGGAGAGCACGTTCACCCCATGGCGGCCCGCCCCGCCGATGCCCGCGCCGAGAAAGACGATCAGATAGTTCATGTCCGTTGCCCTCATGTTCAGCGATCCGATGCCCGGACAACAAAAAACCGCCCTCGGGCGGTGCCAAACACGCTCCCGCCGTCGACGGCCATCGCTGGCCGGCCTGGCAGGAGCTATCAGCCGGGGAACGGCGGTTGTCGGGGAGCTCCATCCCCATCCCACAGGGAATTTCTAGGCGCTGGCGGGGCGGCTGTCAAACGCCCCGCCGGCCTGCGGACCGGGAAGGCTACTTGCGCAGCGCAACGCCGAAGGCGATCAGCGCCCAGCCCTGCATGGCAAGGTCGAAGGCGAGGAAGAGACCGAGCAGCCAGAGGCTGTTGACCGGCCAGCCGAGGATGAAGACCACGCCGGCCAGCGCCGTGACGATGCCGCCCGCCATCAGCCAGCCCCAGCCGCTTTCCGGCCGGACGCGCCAGGCGGCGAAGATGCGGAAGACGCCGGCGACGAGCAGCGCGGCGGCCATCAGGAGGGTCAGCACGGCCGAGGTCAGCACCGGATTGACGAAGGCGAGCACGCCGGCGGCGAGATAAAGCAGCGCGCTCAGCGCCCAGGAGATCGTCTCGCGCCAGGCCTTGACCTGGAAGGCATGGGCGAGATGCACCGCGCCGCCGACGATCATCAGCATGCCGACATAATAGACCGATGCGACTGTCGCCACGAAGAGATTGGCGGCGGCGATACCGCCGAAGAGAAGCAGGACGACGCCGAGAGCGACGAACCAGCCCCATTTCGCACGCACTTCCGAGAGAGGGTTCGTTCCGGGGGAGAGGACCATGTCGCACCTCTAAAATGAATGAAAACAAGTCCACCCTAGCACAGGACAGGCCGGCTTTGCGACCGGTGATCGCGTCATCCCCGCAGCCGGCAGATTTTTGTTGATTGATCACTCAATTAAAAATATCCTTGACCAAAATCAGGAGGACGGGATGCCGAAGGTCGGGATGGAGCCGGTGCGGCGCAAGGCGCTGGTGGACGCGACGCTGCGGGCGGTCGGCGATCACGGCTCGCTGACCGTCAGCATGTCCGAGATCGCCCGCCATGCCGGCGTCTCCCCGGCGCTGGCGCATCATTATTTCGGCTCCAAGGAGCAGCTCGTCATCGAGACGATCCGCAGCCTGCTGCGCACGCTGCGCGCCGACACGGTGGCGGCGCTCAAGCAGGCGGCGACGCCGCGCGAGCGGCTTTCGGCGATCATCCGCGTCAATTTCCAGGCGCACCAGTTCGCGCCGGAGACGGTGGCGGCGTGGCTCGCCTTCTATTCGCAGGCCCAGCGCTCCGACGAGGTGCGGCGGCTGCTCGTCGTCTATGCGCGGCGGCTGAACTCCAACCTGCTCGCCAGCCTCAGGCAGCTCTGCCCGGCCGGGCGCGCCCGCGAGATCGCCGACGGCGCGGCGGCGATGATCGACGGGCTCTATCTGCGCCAGGGGCTGAAATCGGCGCCGGTCAGCATAGAATCGTCCATCGCGCTGACGGAAGGCTATGTCGATGCGCGGCTTCAGGCGTGCGCGGGAGAGCGGGGATGAGCGGAATTGACGTTACCTCCCTCTGCCCTGCCTTGCGACGCATGCGACGGGCAAGGCCTTTCCACGATTCGGTCTCCCCCCTTGAGGGGGAGATGCCCGGCAGGGCAGAGGGGGGTGCCGCCCCGCATATCACCATCGCCATTTCAAGGACCCGCCCGTGACCGCCAGCAAGCCGAACATCCTGATCGTCATGGTCGACCAGCTCAACGGGACGCTGTTCCCGGACGGGCCGGCGGACTTCCTGCATGCGCCGCATATGAAGGCGCTGGCCGCGCGCTCGGCGCGCTTTCGCAACAACTACACCTCCTCGCCGCTCTGCGCCCCTGCCCGCGCCTCCTTCATGGCCGGGCAGTTGCCGAGCCGCACGCAGGTCTACGACAACGCGGCGGAATACGTCTCCTCGATCCCGACCTTCGCGCATCACCTGCGCCGCGCCGGCTATTACACGGCGCTGTCGGGAAAAATGCACTTCGTCGGGCCGGACCAGCTCCACGGCTTCGAGGAGCGGCTGACCACCGACATCTACCCGGCCGACTTCGGCTGGACGCCGGACTATCGCAAGCCCGGCGAGCGCATCGACTGGTGGTATCACAACATGGGCTCGGTGACGGGCGCGGGCGTCGCCGAGATCACCAACCAGATGGAATATGACGACGAGGTCGCCTTCCTCGCCAACCAGAAGCTCTACCAGCTTTCCCGCGAGAACGACGACGCGCAGCGCCGGCCGTGGTGCCTCACCGTCTCCTTCACCCATCCGCACGATCCATATGTCGCGCGGCGGAAGTTCTGGGACCTCTACGAGGGCTGCGAACATCTCCTGCCCGAGGTGGGCATGCTGGAGGCGCAGGACCCGCATTCCGCGCGCATCCTGCATTCCTGCGACTATGCCAGCTTCGCCATCGGCGAGGAGGACGTGCGCCGCTCGCGCCGGGCCTATTTCGCCAATATCTCCTATCTCGACGAGAAGGTCGGCGAGCTCGTCGACACGCTGACGCGCACGCGCATGCTGGACGACACGCTGGTCTTCTTCTGCTCGGACCATGGCGACATGCTCGGCGAGCGGGGCCTGTGGTTCAAGATGAACTTCTTTGAGGGCTCGGCCCGCGTGCCGCTGATGGTCGCCGGCCCCGGCGTGACGCCCGGCCTGCACCTCGCGCCGACCTCCAATCTCGACGTGACGCCGACGCTCTGCGACCTCGCCGGCATCTCCATGGAGGAGGTGATGCCGTGGACGGACGGAGAAAGCCTGCGGCCCGTCATCGACGGCGCGGAGCGCACGACGCCGGTGCTGATGGAATATGCGGCGGAGGCCTCCTATGCGCCGCTCGTCGCCATCCGCGAGGGCAAGTGGAAATATATCCACTGCGAGATCGATCCGGAACAGCTCTACGACCTTGCGGCCGATCCGCACGAGCTGACCAATCTCGCGACTGCGGACGATCCGGTGATCCGGGCGACGCTTGCGGCCTTCCGCCAGATGCGCGAGGCGCGCTGGGACATGGCCGCCTTCGACGCCGCCGTGCGCGAGAGCCAGGCGCGGCGCTGGGTGGTCTACGAGGCGCTGCGCAACGGGGCCTACTATCCGTGGGACCACCAGCCGCTGCAGAAGGCATCCGAACGCTACATGCGCAACCACATGAATCTCGACAATCTCGAGGAATCCAAACGCTATCCGCGGGGAGAATGACATGAAAGCCCAACCGAAAGCCTCGCATTTCATCGACGGCGACTATGTGGAAGACGTTGCCGGCACGCCGTTCGAGAGCGTCTATCCCGCCACCGGCGAGGTGATCGCCCGCCTGCATGCGGCGACGCCCGCCATCGTGGAGAAGGCCGTCGCCTCGGCGAAACGGGCGCAGAAGGAATGGGCGGCGATGAGCCCGACGGCGCGCGGGCGCGTCCTGAGGCGCGCCGCCGAGATCATGCGCGAAAGGAACCGCGAACTCTCCGAGCTGGAGACGCTCGACACCGGCAAGCCGATCCAGGAGACCATCGTCACCGACCCGACCTCCGGGGCGGACGCCTTCGAATTCTTCGGCGGCATCGCGGCGGCGGGACTCAACGGCGACTATATCCCGCTCGGGCAGGACTTCGCCTTCACCAAGCGCGTGCCGCTCGGGGTCTGCGTCGGCATCGGCGCGTGGAACTATCCGCAGCAGATCGCCTGCTGGAAGGGCGCGCCGGCGCTGGTCTGCGGCAACGCCATGGTGTTCAAGCCGTCCGAGAACACGCCGCTCGGCGCGCTGAGGATCGCCGAGATCCTCATCGAGGCCGGCCTGCCGAAGGGGCTCTTCAACGTCATCCAGGGCGACCGGACGACCGGGCCGCTGCTCGTCAACCACAAGGACGTCGCCAAGGTCTCGCTGACCGGCTCCGTGCCGACCGGCAGGAAGGTGGCCGGCGCGGCCGCTTCCGAGCTCAAGCATGTGACGATGGAGCTCGGCGGCAAGTCGCCGCTGATCGTCTTCGACGACGCCGACCTCGAAAGCGCCATCGGCGGGGCGATGCTCGGCAACTTCTATTCGACCGGGCAGGTCTGCTCGAACGGCACGCGCGTCTTCGTGCAGAAGGGCATCAAGGACCGCTTCCTGTCGCGCCTCAAGGAGCGCACGGAGAAGATCCTGATCGGCGACCCGATGGACGAGGCGACGCAGCTCGGGCCGATGGTCTCGAAGGCGCAGCGCGACAAGGTCCTCGACTATATCGAGAAGGGCAAGGCGGAGGGCGCGACGCTGCTGACGGGAGGCGGCATTCCGAACGACGTTTCCGGCGACGGCTATTACATCCAGCCGACCGTCTTCGCCGACGTCATCGACACGATGACCATCGCGCGCGAAGAAATCTTCGGGCCGGTCATGTGCGTGCTCGACTTCGAGCATGAGGACGAGGTGATCGCACGCGGCAACGCCACGGAGTTCGGCCTGTCCGGCGGCGTCTTCACCGCCGACATCACCCGCGCCCACCGGGTCGTCGACCAGTTGGAAGCCGGTACGCTCTGGATCAACACCTACAATCTCTGCCCCGTGGAAATCCCCTTCGGCGGCTCCAAGCAATCCGGTTTCGGCCGCGAGAACTCGCTGGCGGCGCTGGAGCATTATTCGGAGCTGAAGACGGTCTATGTCGCCATGGGCAAGGTCGAGGCGCCGTATTGATTTGATCGGAATGAGCGCTTGCCACATTCCCCTTCGCCCCGCTTGCGGGGAGAAGGTGCCGGCAGGCGGATGAGGGGCTTAAACGCAGGCGGGAAAGAAACGGTCATGCAGAACGCAGACTACATCATCATCGGTTCCGGCTCGGCCGGCTCGGCGCTGGCCTACCGGCTTTCGGAGGACGGCAGGCATACGGTCATGGTGCTGGAATATGGCGGCTCGGATATCGGGCCGTTCATCCAGATGCCGGCCGCGCTCGCGTGGCCGATGAGCATGAAGCGCTACAACTGGGGCTATCTCTCCGAGCCGGAACCGCATCTCAACAACCG
>JBDHSZ010000134.1:0-10818 GCA_039812945.1 Shinella sp. | reverse complement strand
AGGGTCAGAATTGTGTCGGGACACCTGCGCTCATGAACATCATTATCGGTCTCATCGTCACCATCGGCTGCGTCTTGGGCGGCTTCATGGCCATGGGCGGGCACGTCGAAGTGCTGAACCAGCCCTTCGAACTCATGATCATCGGCGGCGCGGGGGTCGGCGGCTTCATCGTGGCGAACACGATGAAGGTGATCAAGGAAACCGGCAAGGCGCTCGTCGAGGCCTTCAAGCACAAGGTTCCCAAGGAGCGCGACTATCTCGACACGCTCGGCGTGCTCTACAGCCTGATGCGGGATCTGCGCACCAAGTCGCGCAACGAGATCGAGGCGCATATCGACAATCCGGAGGAATCGCCGATCTTCCAGTCGGCGCCGACGGTGCTCGCCAACAAGGAGCTCACCGCCTTCATCTGCGACTATGTCCGCCTCATCATCATCGGCAATGCCCGCAGCCACGAGATCGAAGCGCTGATGGACGAGGAGATCCAGACGATCACGCGCGACAAGATGAAGCCCTATCAGGCCATGTCGACGATGGGCGACGCCTTCCCGGCCATCGGCATCATCGCCGCCGTTCTCGGCGTCATCAAGGCGATGAGCAAGATCAACGAGTCGCCCGAGGTCCTCGGCGGCCTGATCGGCTCGGCGCTCGTCGGCACCATGCTCGGCATCTTCCTGTCCTATTCGGTCGTCGCGCCGATCACCACCAATATCAAGGTGGTGCGCGAGAAGCAGAACCGCCTCTACGTCATCGTCAAGCAGACCCTGCTCGCCTATATGAACGGCTCGGTTCCGCAGGTCGCGCTGGAATACGGCCGCAAGACGATCTCCTCCTACGAGCGTCCGTCGATCGACGCGGTGGAGCAGGAGATGATGAATCCGGGCGGCGGCGGCGATTCGAAGGCGGCCTGACGGATGAGCACAGCGACCGTGACCCCTCACCCCGCCATGGACCCCATCGTGCTGGCGCGCCTCACCGGCAAGCTCGGCGATCAGGCGACCATCTCCAGGCTCTGCGCCGATCTCGGCGACATCTTCGCCGGCTTCCTGCCCGACATGCTGGAAAGCGAGCTCGGCTTCGAGGTCGCGGTCTCCTATGCCGGCTTCGAGACCGGCCATTACGGCCCGCTCGTCTCCGGCCTCGGCGGGGCGATGGCCTGCTGCGACGCCTCCTTGCGCGACTGGTGCGACCGCTTCACGCTGATCTGCGACAGCCCGATGATCATCACGCTCGTCGAGAACATGCTCGGCGCGGTCAGCGACACGGTCGAGGACCCGGAAGCGCGCCCGCTCTCCAAGATCGAGCTCGACGTCGCGGCGATGATGTTCGACCGCATTTCCGGCGTGCTGAAGACCGCCGTCAGCGGCGCGGACGGCTTCGAGCCCTTCCTCGGCCCGGCGCATAACGCGGAGACCCGCAAGCCCACGGAAGACGGCAGCGACGACGAATTCGTCGCCATGGTCAACATGGCTGTCGGCATCGGGCCGGTGCTGTCGACCTTCCATGTCGTCATTCCCCAGTCGGCCATGCTGAAATCGACCATCACCGCGCCGAAGCCGGCGAATGCGGCCCGGACCCGCGTCGAGTGGAGCGAGCGGCTCGGCGAGCAGGTCCGCCGCTCGAAGGTGACGCTCGAGGCGCGCATCCGCCTGGAGCGGCAGACGCTCGACACGATCAGCCGGCTGCAGCCGGGCGACATCATCCCGTTCAACGAGGCGGGCGACGTGCGGGTCGAGGTCAATGCCAACGGCCGCGACCTCTATGTCTGCGAGTTCGGCCGGTCGGGCGCAAGATACACGGTTCGCGTCAAGGATACCTACGGCTCGGAGGAAGACCTTCTCCAGCACATCATCGGATAGTTTTGCGCGTGAAGCCTGCGGGGCGGCACGCCTCAGGCAAGTTTCGAATGGAATAGTGGGCTTATGGCACCGAAGAAAACACCTATCGCTGACGACATCATGTCTTCCATCAACGCGGGCGACCAGGAACTGGAGCAGGCGATCGACGACCTGCGCGGCGTTCTTCAGCAGGATGCGACGGGTTCGCTCGGTGCGGATTTCGCCGCGCCTGCCGGAGCCGATCCGCTTGCCGCGTTCGGCGGCGATTTCGGCGGCTCGGACTTCGGCGCGGGCAGCGCCACGGCGGATTTCGGCGCGAATACGGGCTTTGCCGGCTCGGGTTTCAGCGGCGGCAGCGACTTCTCGGCCGATCTCGGCGAAGCGCCCCGCCCGGGCAGCGCCATGCAGTCCAACATGGACCTCATCATGGACATCCCGATCGATCTGCAGATCGTCCTGGGATCCTCGCAGATGCAGGTCTCCAGCCTGATGAACCTCAGCGAAGGGGCAACCATCGCGCTCGACCGCCGCATCGGCGAGCCGGTCGAGGTCATGGTCAACGGCCGGGTGATCGGCCGCGGCGAGATCACCGTCCTGGAGAACGACGACACCCGCTTCGGGGTCAAGCTGATCGAAGTGAAGAGTACACGCAAAGTCTGATGACCGGTTGAGGTCTCAGGGAGACGATCCATGATGGATTTCGAGAATTTCGGCACATCCACGGCGGTCGGAACACCGCTGTCGCAGGTCGAGAAGGCGGCAGCCGTCCTTCTCGCCATGGGCAAGGGCGTCGCCGGCAAGCTGCTGAAATATTTCACCCAGAGCGAGCTCCAGCAGATCATCGCCGCCGCGCAGAACCTGCGCGCCATCCCGCCGCATGAGCTGATCGACCTCGTCAACGAGTTCGAGGACCTGTTCACCGAGGGCGCCGGCCTGATGGACAATGCCAAGATGATGGAAGGCATCCTCGAGGAGGGGCTGACGCCGGACGAGGTGGACGGCCTGCTCGGCCGCCGCGCCACCTTCCAGGCCTTCGAGACGACGATCTGGGACCGGCTGCAGGACGCCGACCCCGTCTTCGTCGCGAAATTCCTGCTCAACGAGCACCCGCAGACCATCGCCTATATCCTGTCGATGATGCCGTCCTCCTTCGGCGCCAAGGTGCTGCTGGAGATTCCCGAGGAGCATCGCGCCGACATCATCAACCGCACCGTCAACCTCAAGGACGCCAGCCCCAAGGCGACGGCGATCGTCGAGGCGCGGGTGATCGAGATGATCAACGCGCTGGAGGCGGAGCGCAACTCGGTCGGCTCGAACAAGGTGGCCGACCTGATGAACGAGCTCGACAAGTCGCAGGTCGACGAGATGCTCGCCTCGCTGGAAACGGTCTCGACCGAATCGGTCAAGAAGGTGCGCCCGAAGATCTTCCTCTTCGAGGACGTGCTCTACATGCCGCAGAAGAGCCGCGTGGCGCTGTTCAACGACGTCGCCGGCGACATCATCACCGCCGCGCTGCGCGGGGCGACGATGGAATTGCGCGAGGCGGTGCTCTCCTCGATCGGCGCGCGCCAGCGCCGCATGATCGAATCGGATCTCGCCGCCGGCGATGTCGGCAATCCGCGCGAGGTGGCGATCGCCCGTCGCTCGATCACCCAGGAGGCCATCCGCCTTGCCGCGGCCGGGCAAATCCAGTTGAAGGAGAAGGAACAGGAAGCCCAGGCGGCCTGATCCTCCTTGACACGGCACAGCCACGAGCGGAGCGTGTTTTCGGCCCGAATCTCCTGACATGGGGTTCGGGCCTTTCGTTTGTGGGAGCGCGCGACGTGGCGGACGACGACGACAAGGAGAGCAAAACAGAGCTCCCGACCGAGAAGAAGATCCGCGACGCGATGGAGAAGGGCAACACGCCCTTCTCGCGCGAGATCACCATCTTCGCCTCGACGCTGGCGATCTACCTGTTCCTCGTCTTCTTCCTGCCGGGCGGCATGGCGCGCATGAACGAGACGCTGCGCGACTTCTTCGAGCAGCCGGAAGCCTGGAACCTCAGGAGCGGCACCGACGTCATCGCCATCTTCCGCCATCTCGGCTGGGAGGCCGGCGCGCTGCTGCTGCCGATCCTCGCCATGATGATGCTGTTCGGCATCGCCTCCTCGGTGCTGCAGAACCTGCCGAGCCCGGTGATGGAGCGCGTGCGCCCGCAGATCAGCCGGCTGAGCCCGATCAAGGGCCTCGGGCGCCTGTTCGGCAAGCAGGGCCTCGTCGAGTTCGGCAAGTCGCTGATCAAGATCCTGCTGGTCTCGCTCGTCGTGGCGCTCGCCATGCGCGGAAACTTCTACGCCTCGCTCGACACCATGTTCTCCGAGCCGGCGGCGCTGCTCTTCATGATGGGCTCGGACATCAACAAGGTCCTGCTGATCATCCTGTTCGCCACCGCGCTCATCGCCGGCCTCGACTTCGCCTGGACGCGCCACCACTGGTTCACCCAGCTCATGATGACGAAGCAGGAGGTGAAGGAGGAGATGAAGCAGGCGCAGGGCGACCCGATCGTCAAGGCGCGCATGCGCTCGATCCAGCGCGACCGCATCCGCCGCCGCATGATGGCGGACGTGCCGCGCGCCACGCTCGTCATCGCCAACCCGACCCACTTCGCCGTCGCGCTGCGCTATGTGCGCGAGGAGGGCGACGCGCCGGTCGTCGTCGCCAAGGGGCAGGACCTCATCGCGCTGAAGATCCGCGAGATCGCCGAGGAGAACGGAATCCCCGTCTTCGAGGATCCGCCGCTCGCCCGCTCAATGTTTGCGCAAGTCTCGGTGGATAGTGTCATCCCGCCGGTGTTCTACAAAGCCGTGGCGGAGCTGATTCACCGGGTTTACGCAGCCTCGCCCCAGACCAGACGGGTAAACTAGATCCGATGAGAAAATGCACCTATTCCGCCGAGCGCGAGAAGATTGTTGCCGAAGCAATCTGCCCGGTCGCCACTGAGCTGAGACTGCTCGATGCCGCCGATCTCGTCTCGCTGTTGCGTTTCGAGTGCTACGGAAACCTCGCCGACCTGGTCTCCTCGGCGGCCGAGCTGTATTTCCTGCCCGGCACGATCAATTTCGGCGCGGGCGGCGACTACCGCCTCGACTGGGACACGGAGCCGGAAGTGACGCTCGACATGGAGCTGCGCCCGCAGGGCGTGACGGTCTATGCCCGGCTGCTGCTGCAGAAGGACACGGCCGGCGTGGAGGTGACCCATGTCGCCTTCAGCGACCCGTCCGCCGATCCCGAAGACAACACGGCGTTCCTGCGCAGGAGCCTTGCCGAGGCGCGCTACGTGAAATCCGGCGCGCCGCCGGCGCAGCACGCCCATTGAGGATTTTCCCGGAAGCGGCCATGCCCCTGCATGGCCGTTGCCGCCTTCAGGCGATGTAGCCGAGGCGGATGGCCTTGGCGATGGCCTGGATGCGGTTCACCGCGTCCAGCTTGGTCGTCGCCGTGCCGAGATAGGCGTTCACCGTATGCACGGACAGCCCCATCTTCTCGGCGATGGCCTCGGAGATGCAGCCGTCGCCGGCCATCTGCAGGCAGGCGATCTCGCGCTCGCTGAGCGCTTCGGCCGGGGCGAGCTTGCGCTCCTCGCCGGCCAGCATGTCGATGAGCACCTGGCAGCTCTTCATGTGCATGTCGACGATCAGGTCGCTGGAGGGCGCGATGAAGGCGCCCATGAAGAGGACATAGCCGTTGCCATGCGCGCCGAGGCGAACGGGGAAGGCCATGCCCGACCAGGGCAGCAGCCGCGCGGGAAGGCGCGTGGTGAAGATCTCCGCGCCCGATTCGGCGAACTGATTGTCGCCCGCGCCCTGCCAGATCAGCGGCAGCATGGAGCTTTCCAGATGGGTAAGCATCGCCGGCCCGTAGGCTTCGAGAAGCAGGCCGGCATTGGTGTCGACGTCCTGCGCCCAGTTGTGCAGCGAGAGCGTGAGCTTGCGGGCGGACGGCAGGCCGTGGCCGGCAAGGCGCAGCACGGCGAACTGCTCGGCGCCGAGGATGGCCTGCATCACCTGCAGGCGGGAGACGAAATCCGATGCCCGCGCGCCCTTCGGCGGCCGGGCGAGGCGGATCTCCGTCTCGAGGGCGGCGGGGGCGGAAAGCTGGATGCCCATGACGACCCCTCCCCTAGACCAGACCGTTGCGAACGGCCCAGGCGATGGCCTCGGAGCGCGTCTTGGTGGCGGTCTTGCGCATCACGCTGGTGATGTAGTTGTTGATCGTGTTGCGCGATATGCCGAGGATGACGGCGATCTCGTCGCTCGTCTTGCCCTCGGCGATCCAGTAGAGACATTCCACCTCGCGCTCCGTCAGGTCCATCTCGCGATCCTGCCGCAGGAACGCGCCCCGGCAGCAGACGCTGGCGAAGTAACCGGTCATCACCCCGACATCGCGCAGCTTGCTCTGGGACAGGATGAAATGTTCCGGGAAGAGCAGCAGCAGCGACATGCGCACCCGGCCGACATGGAAGGCGATGACGCAATATTCGCGGCTGATGCCCTTCGGCAGGGCGACGTCGTCCGCCAGATGGCTGAAGCAGGGCTTGAGCAGCGTCAGGCACCGGTCCAGCTCGCTGATGCGCGACTGGCCGGCGAGCTGGGCGCCGGCGATGCCGCGCACCAGGTCGAAGGACCAGTCGGAGGCCACGACGCTCTCGAGGCGGGCTTCCGGCATGACGTCGTGGCGCAGCAGAAGGTAATGCGAGGCGCTGACATAATCGGTCAGGGCCCTCAATCCCGAGGAGAGGCCGGCGCGATCCGCACAGCGTCCGAGGTGTTGAACCAACAGTTCACGCGCACTCTTACGCTCACCCGTCTCGGCGGAGAATCCATAGGATTCCCAGGCCGCGACATCCGACCGGATCGTTTCCATGATAGCCCCCTGTTCCGATTCCGAACGGGGATCCATGCCTCCTTCCCTCCAAGCGTTCGGAACCGTCCGAACCCCTACCGGTCAGGCCGCATCGGCAAGAATCACCAAGCGAATCAGTGACTAAAGTGTACATCGGCCATCGCTAAAAACCACCGCCATCTTCTCGGGATTTACTTTTGGCCGCATCTGTGAGTCGTGCCCGCCGGGGTGATTTGCTTGGCGGAGCGCGGCGCGGCCGTTCGTTTAAGCCTCTGTTAACCATGAAATATTCGAGACGCGCCGCCTCATCGTGGCGCAGCGGAAACCGCCGATGCGATCACGAATTGCGCGTCGCACGGGCGGGCGGGCGGCAAACTTTTTTTGCCGATCAGGCTCTCGTGAAAACGCAGGCCGGCGGCAAGGGGCCGATTGCGAAAAATTTGCTGCAAGCGGGCGGGGCAAGCGTTGCCGAAAAGCGACAGGGCGCGGTCAAAACGGATGGGCACATATTTTCCGCGCAACGAAAAACGCGGCCGTTTCCGGCCGCGTTCCTTGGTTTCCATCCTGGAGCCTGTCAGGCGGCTTCCTTGTCGACCGCCCATTTGCGCAGGATCTTGGCGGCGCGCTCCTCGCTGAGCTCGACCATCCGGCCGAGGCGGCGTTCCGGGCCTTCCTTGACGCGGCGGTTGAAGGCGCCGTCGCCCTCGTCGCTGGCATTGAGCAGGTCGTCCGTGCTGTCGAAGCCGAAGTCGGCGCCGAAGCCGTCCATGAGGGTGGCGCCGGGGCCGCCGATCCCGCCGGCCGGCGAGAAGTCGGGCAGTTCGAGGCCGGCCGCATCGCCTTCCAGCGCGCCGGCGGAGCCGCCGCCGCTGACCGAGCGGACCGCCGGGCGCAGGCCGAACCACACCACCAGGAAGGCGACGCCGATGAAGGCGAGCGCATTGATGATGCCGCCGAGATTGCGCGTCAGCACCTCCATGACGCCCGGTCCCGGCACGGCCGCGTCGAGCAACTGGTGATCGAGGAATTCCATCGCGGTGATCGTCACCACGTCGCCGCGATCGGTGTTGAGGCCGGCGGCGGAAGAGACGATCTTCTGCATCTCGGCGATATAGGCGTCGACCTTGGCCTGGTCGACCGGCTCGCCGACCATGGCCGCGACGCGGGCGCGGTTGACGACGACCGCGACCGACAGCTTCTCGACGGCGACGCCGTTGCGCACGGTGGCGACCGTCTTGCTGTTGATCTCGTAGTTGGTCTGCTCTTCCTTCTTGTCCGCCTCGTCGCTCGACTGCGGGCCCTTGCCGTCGCCGTCGGGGCCGCCCTGCGGAATGTTCTGCTCGACCGTCGCGGCCTTGTTGGTCGCCTGCTGGCTCGACTTCTGGCTCTCCCGCGTGACGCGGACGGAGCGCTCGACGCGCGATTCCGGATCGTAGACCGTTTCCTGGATCTGCTGCGTATCGGTGTTGAGCGAGGCGGTGACGCTGGCGCGGAAGTTCTCCATGCCGAGGAAGGGCGCGAGCGCCTTCTCGATATTGCGCTCGATCTCGCTCTGGACCGTCTGCACGGCCGTCAGCGAGCGGTTGACCGCGCCGTTCTCCGGGTCGTCGCCGGAGGCGAGGAGCTGGCCGGCGGAATCGAGGATCGTCACGCCGTCCACTTCCAGGCCCGGAACGGAGGCGGCGACGAGATGGCGGATGGCGGCGGCCGATTCGCGGCCGGCCTGCGCGCTGGCGCGGATCATGACGGAGGCGGTCGGCACCTGGTCGGCCTTGCGGAAATTGCCGCGCTCCGGCATCACGATATGGACGCGGGCGGCGGCGATGCCGCTGATCTGCTGGATGGTGCGGGCGATCTCGCCTTCGAGCGCCCGGACGCGCGTCACCTCCTGCATGAAGGAGGTGAGGCCGAGCGAGCCGACCTTGTCGAAGAGCTCGTAGCCGGAATTGGCGCTGCTCGGCAGGCCGCGCTCGGCGAGATAGAGCCGCGCCTTGCCCGTCTGGCCGACGGGGACCTCGATGCTCGCGCCGTCCGTTCCGGTGTTGAAGTCGATATTGGCCTCGGCGAGCGCCAGGCTGATCTGGTTCACGTCGGTCTTTTCCAGGCCGACATAGAGCGTCTCGTAGGCGGGCTTGTTCACGAGAATCCCGGCGGCGAGCACGAGACCGACCGAAACGACGGCGGCTCCCGCCAGCATCGCGAGTTTCGCCTGCCCCAGCGACGCCAGGTTCTTGTAGACTTTCGTCAACTGTTCCAACAGATTCATTCTGTTCCCGCACGGACTAGTCGCCTGGACACCGGCTCGACATGCCGGCGCTATCAGGCGCATTTTCAACCACGTGGGGCGGAACCGGCACATTTCCGCACGCGCCGACCTGCCCCATGGAATACGCGGACCTGACTGATCCGGGCTGGAGACTAGACGGCGAAACTTGCGCGAACATGTCCTGCGCAGACGAAGACGGCGCCGCAGGGGCGCCGCCGGACGGGGAATTTCCCAAGGAAAACCGCTTCAGAAGAACTCGAAATCGCCGGCCGCCTTGCCGAGCGGCTGGGAATGGCCGTGGCGCAGGCCGTTGCCGAGCGCCTTCTGCATGTCGGCCAGCTTCACCAGGTTCAGCGCCGTCGTGACGTCGACCACCCAGTCGGCGGGGATGCCGCCGGTGATGGTGTCGATGAACTCGGCGAGCCCCCGCGTCTTCTGGACGGCGAGGTCGATGCCCTGCAGCACCATCATGCGCTCGTTGGCGTCGCCCGCCCCCTCGTCGTTGAGGGCGGCGAGCTGCGGCTCGATGCGCTCCATGAGATAGGCGACGTCGTGCAGTTCGGACACGATACGCATCAGCACATCCGGAAGGGCTTCCTCCATGGCGGTCGCGGCACTCAGATACTCGGATTGCATGGGTTACCCTTTTCTGTACGAGCCGGCGGATGGTGGAGAACCGGCAACGCAATACTGTTCGTACTATCGTCCTTGCGGCGAGCCGCTCAGAAGAATTCGATCGAGCTTTCGACGGGCTTGACCACAGGCGCGGGCCGCTGTTCCAGCGCCACCGTCTTCTGCGTCTCGACGCCCGTCAGCGCATATTGCCGGGCCCGGCCGCTCGACGGCCAGTATTCCAGCTTGCGCCCGTGCTCGCCGCCGGTGCTCTCGCCGACGATCTTGATGCCCTCGTCCATCAGGAAGCGGCGGGCGAAGAGCGCGTTCTGCTCGCCGACATTGGAGAAGCGGGCGATCGTCCTCGCGCCGCCGAAGATCTTCGCCTCCAGCCGGTCGCGCCGCGCGCCCTGTTTCAGGAGGCCGTTGATCAGGAGTTCCATCAGATGCACGCCGTAGCGCGTGGCATCGCCCCCCGAGGCGAGCGCCTCGGCCGAGCCCGGCAGCAGGAAGTGATTCATGCCACCCACGCCGATGACCGGGTCACGCATGCAGGCGGCCACGCACGAGCCGAGAATGGTGGTGAGCACCACGTTCGGATCGTTGAAGACCTTGTATTCGCCCTGAATGACATGGACGCGGCGCGTCCCGGCGTCTGCCATCATTTCAATGCCCCGAACACGGCCTCGATCGCCGCTTTCATCTTCTCGATGGTGAAGGGCTTGGCCAGCACGTTGTTCGCGCCGAGCGCCGCCGCCTTCTGCACCAGCGCGCGGTCGCCCTGCGCGGTCAGGATGATGAAGGCCGCCTTCTTGGTGCTCGGGTTGGAGCGCACCGCCTGGAGGAACTCGATCCCGTCCATCTTCGGCATGTTGAAGTCGGAAATGACGAGGTGATGCGGCTGCTGGGTCATGATGGCCATGCCCTGCGCGCCGTCGCCGGCGGCGGTGATCTGCTTGAAGCCGAGCTGCTGCAGGGCATCGCCCAGCAGGAGGCGGCTCGTCACCTGGTCGTCAACGATAAGAACTTTGATCTTTTCAGCGATAGACATTATTCGCTCCCTTCTCTACGGGCCGCAGTGATCTTCAAGATTTCCTCCCCAATGGAGGAGAGCGGATACTGGTGCTCGACGGCGCCCAGCTCGAAAGCCACTCTCGGCATTCCATATACGACGCAGGTTTTTTCGTTCTGGCCGATGGTCCGCGCCCCTGCATGGCG
>JBDHSZ010000133.1:0-10858 GCA_039812945.1 Shinella sp. | reverse complement strand
CCGCCGTCCGAGCCGCGCGCTTCCGACTTGTTGGCGACGAGCACGACCGGCTTGCCCTTGCGGCGCAGCATCTCGGCCAAGGTCTGGTCGACCGGGGTGAGCCCCATCTTGGCATCGACCACGAAGAGCGAGAGGTCGGCTTCCTCGATGGCGGCTTCCGTCTGGGCGCGCATGCGGCCCTGCAGCGTCTCGGGCGCGGCCTCCTCGAGGCCGGCCGTGTCGATGATGCGGAATTTCAGGTCGACGAGGCGGGCATCGCCCGGCCGGCGGTCACGGGTGACGCCGGGCGTGTCGTCGACGAGCGCGAGCTTCTTGCCCACGAGCCTGTTGAACAGGGTGGACTTGCCGACATTGGGGCGTCCGACAATGGCGACGGTGAAGCTCATGAACGTGTTCCGTTCCCGATCAGGAGGACAGCTTGCCGCTTGCCGCGATCAGGTCAAGCAGCATCTGCGCGCGGTTGGCGACGTTGCGCGGGCTTTCGCCGTCATTGACGATCGCCTCGAACCAGTCCTTGGCGCGGGCGAAATCGCCGTGCTTATAGGCGGAAAGGCCGAGGACCTCGCGGGCGGAGTGACGCAGCGCGCTCTGCGGCGTCGCAAGCTGCTCGGCCTCGGCCGAGACCTGCTCGTAGCTGCCGGTATCGACGAGGAGATAGGCGGCGCGAAGGCGCGCCGCATCGCGCAGCGCCTGCGGCACCGATCCGTCCTTGGCGATCGCGGTGAAGGCATCGACCGCGCCCTGCGCGTCGGTTTCCGCCAGCAGCGAGGCCGAGCGCATGCGCGCCAGCACCGGATAGGAGCCGAAGCCTTCCTTCTCCAGACCGGTGAGGGCGGCGAGCGCCTCGTCCTTCTTGCCCTCGCGGGCGAGCGTCAGGGCGGCGAGGAACTGGTCGCCGGCGGCGGAGGCCTCGCTGTCGCGCCAGTAATCGTAGCTCACCTTGCCGATCGTGCCGAGGACGACCAGCACGGCGGCGGCGATGAAGATGCGGCCGAAACGCTGCCAGACCAGACGCATCTGGTCGGAGCGCAGTTCCTCGTTCACCTCGCGGATAAAGCTGTCGTCCTGATTTACCATGTCGTTTTCCGGCGGAACTGAGGTTTAAAGTTAGCGCCTTCTACCCGATTTTCTCGGCGTTGTAAGGGGGCAGGCGCGAAAAGCGCCTGTATCGACCCTGCATCAGGGCAGCGGCGCGACGCCGATCAACCATTCGTGAAGCCAGAAGACGATGACCGCATAAAGCGCAAGACCGGCGACGACGGAAATGATGTCGTATTTCGCCGAGACGAAGACCGGCAGCTTCGTCTCGCCGGCGGCGATCCGCTTCTTCAGCGTGATGCGCAGGATGACCGCCCAGGCGAGGATCGTCACGAAGAGCAGCACGGAATAGCTCTCGCCGTTGGCGAGGAGATGCGCCAGCGCCCAGATCTTGATGGAGACGAGCAGCGGGAATTTCAGCCTGGCGCGGATATGCCCGGCCGGCAGGAACCCGGCGATAAGACAGATCGAGGCGATCGCCATCAGTGTCAGGGTGATATGCGCCATGAAGGCCGGCGGCGTATAGAGCGCGAAGACCCCGTCGCCGCCATTCTCGCGCGCATCGATGAAGCCGTAGACGATCAGCACGAGGCTCGCCAGCGAGACGACGCCGTGCAGCGCCATCCAGCCCGGCTTGCCGAGCGCGGCGATGCCGGCATCGCGCAGACCGGGGGCGACGGGCCGCAAGAGATGGGTGACGACGAAGAGAACGAGACCGGCGACGAGCAATGTCATGGATTGACCCTTGATAAGATTTCCGTGCCCCTGAGATAGCCGACAATTCCCGTGCGATCAAAGGATTGCCGCATTCCGGACCGATGAGGGGCCCTTTGCAAATTGTCGCGGGTCGTCATGTCGTTTTCCTTTTCTTCGCCAGTCCTCCTCCTTTCCCTCGCCGCCGCCCTCACGGCGGGTCCGGCCGGGGCCGGCGACGCGGCGGCCGGGACGGCGAAGCGCAAGCAGCTCGTCATCGTCTCCTTCGACGGCGCGCACGACAACCTGCTCTGGGAGAAGAGCCGCGCCATGGCCAAGCGCACCGGCGCGCATTTCACCTATTTCCTCTCCTGCACCTTCCTGTTCGACAAGGCCGAGCGCGCCAGATACCAGGCGCCGCACGAAAAGCGCGGCCGCTCCAATGTCGGCTTCTCGCAGGACAAGGAGGAGACGATCCTGCGCCTCGGCGAGATCTGGCTGGCAAGGCTCGAGGGCCACGACATCGCCAGCCATGCCTGCGGCCATTTCGACGGCGGCAAGTGGAGCGCCAAGGACTGGAAGGCCGAATTCGCCTTCTTCCGCGACGCGCTGAAAAACGGCTGGCGGAACGCCGGCGTCGGCGAGCGCGAGCCGGCCGACTGGCAGCGCTTCGTCGCAGAGGACCTCAAGGGGTTCCGCGCGCCCTATCTTTCGGCCGGAAGCGGCCTCGTCGAGGCGCTGGAGGCGGAGGGCTTCACCTATGACGCCAGCCTCGTCACCAAGGGGCCGGCCATGCCGGTCAGGAGCGGCGACATCGCCCGCTTCGGCCTGCCGCTCGTCCCGGAGGGCGCGGCGCAGCGCCCGGTGATCGCCATGGACTACAATCTCTATGTCCGCCATTCGAAGGGCAAGGAGAACCCGGAGAAGAGCGCCGCCTTCGAGGAGAGCACGCTGAAGGCCTACCGCGACGCCTTCGACAAACAGTATGACGGCGAGCGCATCCCCCTCCAGCTCGGCTTCCATTTCGTCGAGATGAATGCCGGCGCCTATTGGCGGGCGCTCGACACCTTCCTGACGGAGACCTGCGGCAAGGCGGATGTCGCCTGCGTCAGCTATGCCGGGGCGCTGG
This sequence comes from Shinella sp., assembly GCA_039812945.1. Taxonomy (GTDB): domain Bacteria; phylum Pseudomonadota; class Alphaproteobacteria; order Rhizobiales; family Rhizobiaceae; genus Shinella. The sequence goes on along the minus strand of JBDHSZ010000133.1, from coordinate 7,998 downwards.
ATATCCTCGAAAAGGAGAAGAAGGCGGACGGCGCCGCCCTCTGACCTTTCATCCGCCGCGCCTCAGCGCGCCAGCTCCTCGTTGCCGCCGACGTCGATGAACTGGCGGTCGATGCTCGGCAGCTCCTGCCCCTCGATCGCCGCCTCGAAGGCCCTCAGGCGCTTGTGGATCGATTGCAGCTCGATGATCGTCGACCAGGAATTGACGAGATACTGGAACGAGCTCGACACCTGGCCGAAGGCCGTCAGGATCTGCTGCAGGATGCCGTAGGTGATCTTGCCGGTGACGATGGTCGGCACGAGGATGAAATAGACGAACAGGTTGTCCGCCTGCAGGTAGAACGAGCGGGCGACGTTGAAATAGAGATAGTGGAAATAGAGCCGGAAATAGTTGGTCCGGACATTGTCGAAGAGCTCGCGCACCGTCGGCGGCTGGGCGCGCGTGTCGTCGTCCTCGCCATAGACGAGTTCCTTGCGGTAGGCCGCCTCGACGCGCTGGTTGCGGAATTCGAGGCCCGGCAGCTTGATCCCCACGAAGGCGAGCAGGAAGGTGCCGAAGGCCGACCAGAGGATCGCCGCCCAGAACAGGGCATGCGGCACCTCGCCGATGAACGGCATCGGGCCGATATGGACGGAGAGCGCGAAGAGCACCGGCAGGAAGGCGATCAGCGTCATCACCGCATCGATCAGGCTGACGCCGAGACCCTCGGTGATCGTGGCGAAGCGCATCGTGTCCTCCTGCACGCGCTGCGAGGCGCCTTCGATATGGCGCACGCGCGTCCACAGCGACATGTAGTAGTTGTTCATCGCCGTGCGCCAGCGGAAGACGTAGTGGCTGACGAAGAAGCGCGTGATGACATAGACGAAGACGCTGATGAAGGCGATCTGGCAGAAGATCAGCATCAGGTCGAAGAAATTCTCGATCGTCACGGTGCTGTTCGGCTGGAAGGCGCCCATCAGCGTGTCGCCGAAGGGCCGGCGCCAGTTGTTGATGGCGAGCGAGACCTGCACCGAGAAATAGGTCGAGAAGATGATGAAGGCCGAGCCCCAGATCGACCAGTTGGTCCAGGGATGGTCCTTCGCCCTGATCTGCCAGAACAGGCCGAAGAGGCCGGTGCAGATGAGGAAATAGAGGTAGAACCAGATATTGTCGGGCGTCACGAAATAGCCGAGGCCGACCGGCGGCTCGGTGCCGGCCGGCAGCGGCGGCAGGCCGATCACCGCGCCGAAATCGGCGCCGACCAGGTACCAGACCGCGATGGCCAGCAGCGTCCAGACGACAAGGGAGATGAAGAACAGCTTCGGCTGCGGAAAGAAGGAATGGAACAAGTTGCGAAACTCTCGTTTGCATGGGGCAGAAGCGCCGCCGGTTCGCGGGAGAACCTAGAGGAGTTTGCGCATCGCAACAATCGCCGGACGCCCGGATTACCGAGATTTAATGGAGGGCGCGCCGGCGCGGCCGCAGGCCGTGCAGCTCACCCCGGCAGCGTCACCACCAGCGGGCCGTTGCGCGTGGCGACGACGGTGTGCTCGAACTGCACGGTCGGCGCGCTCGGCTCGCTGTAGAGCGTCCATTCGTCCCGGTCGCCGCCCTCGGCCCAGTTGGCGCCGAGCGACAGGAAGGGCTCGACGGTGAAGACGAGACCCTCCGTCATATGGCGCGTCTCCTGCGGGTCCGGCCAGGTGGCGATCTCCGCCGGCTCCTCGTGCAGCGAGCGGCCGACGCCGTGGCTGGCGAGGTTGGCGATCAGCGTGTAGCGATTCTTGCGGGCGAATTCGCCGATGGCGTTGCCGACCCCGGCCAGCGGCTTGCCCGCCTTCACCTCCTTGAGGCCGACCCAGAGCGCGCGCTTGCCGTCGCGGCAGAGCCGCTCCACCGCCGGCGCCGGACGCCCCACGGTGAAGGACGCGCCGGTATCGGCGAAATAGCCGCCGAGTTCGGCCGAGACGTCGATATTGACGAGGTCGCCCTGCCGGATCACCCGGTCGCCCGGAATGCCGTGCGCCACCTCCTCGTTGACGCTGATGCAGGTCGCGCCGGGAAAGCCGTAGCAGCTTTCCGGCGCCGAGCGCGCGCCCGCCGCCTCCAGCATGCGCCGGCCGATCAGGTCGAGCTCGCCCGTCGTCATGCCGGGCCGCACGGCGGTCGACATGTGCTGCAGCACATTGGCGCAGATCCGGCCGATCGCCTTCAGGCCGTCGAGGTCTTCGTCGTTTCCAAGGGTCATCGCATCTCTCTTTCGCGCGGCGTCCTGGAGCATTCCCGGTGAGCTCCGGTTCACCGGGAACACTCTAGGTTCTTGTTTTTACCGCATTATCCGACGCCAAAGCGACGTCGCTTCGGCTGGAAATGCTCCTAGCACGTTCGCGCGGCGCTGTCAGGCGGAAGCGGCCTCTTCCTCCCCCGCCTGGGCCAGCATCTCGCGCACCAGCGGCGCGACCCTGGTCCCGTAGAGCTCGATGCCGCGCAGGATGCGGTCGTGCGGCATCGGCCCGATCGCCATCTGCAGCAGGAAACGGTCGTTGCGGAAGATCCTCTGATGCGCGACGATCTTGCGCGCCACCGTCTCGGGGTCGCCGAGGAAGAGATGGCCGTCCGGCCCGGTCGACTGGTCGAACTGCGCCCGGCTCGTCGGGCCCCAGCCGCGCTCGCGGCCGATGCGGTTCATCACCTCGGCCTGCGGCCCGTAGAAGATATCGGCGGCAGCCGCGGTCGTATCGGCGATGAAGCCATGCACATTGATGCTGGTCTTCAGCCTCGCCTCGTCCTGCCCCGCGCGCCGCGCGGCCTCGCGGTAGAGATCGAAGAGCGGCGCATAGCGCGCCGGCACGCCGCCGATAATGGCGAGCGCCAGCGGCAGGCCATAGGCCCCTGCCCGCGCCACCGATTGCGGCGTGCCGCCGACGGCGATCCACACCGGCAGCCGGCCATGCACCGGCCGCGGATAGACGCCGATGCCCGCAAGCGGCGCGCGCATCGTGCCGGTCCAGGAGACCGTCTCGCTCTCGTTGAGGGCCAGCAGCAGGTCGAGCTTCTCCTCGAACAGCCGGTCGTAATCGTCGAGCGCATAGCCGAAGAGCGGGAAGGATTCGATGAAGGAGCCCCGCCCCGCCATGATCTCCGCCCGGCCGCCCGAAAGAAGATCGACCGTCGAGAACTGCTGGAACACCCGCACCGGATCGTCCGACGACAGCACCGTCACCGCACTGGTGAGCCGGATATTCTTCGTGCGCGCCGCAGCGGCCGCCAGCACCACGGCCGGCGCCGAGGCGGCATAGTCCGGCCGGTGATGCTCGCCGAGCCCGAAGACGTCGAGCCCCACCTGATCGGCAAGCTCGATCTCCTCCAGAAGCTCCTTCAGCCGCCGCTCCCCTTCCCGCCCCTTGTCGGCGGCATGGGGATCGACATCGGCAAATGTATAGAGGCCAAGTTCCATGGGATGTTCCTGATGAAGAGGGTTTTCCCTCAGATATGGCCGGCGCAGGCGGGTGGGAAGGGGGCTGCCGGGAAACAGTGTGTTCAAGGGGTAGGCGGAAACGGGGCGGTCGCCCGCCCCGTCCCGGTGCTCAAAGCTTCGACGCCACCTCCTCGAGCTGCGTCGCCACCTGCCCCCAGCCTTCGTGGAAGCCCATCTTGTCGTGCGTCTCGCAGTCCTCGACGGTCCAGTGGCGGGCGATGGCGGTGTAGCGGGTCCGGCCATCGCCGAGGTCGTCGAGGATGATCTCGGCGGAGAAGAAGGCCTTCTCCGTCGGCTTGTAATCCGGGCCGAAGGCGTCGGTGGTGATGATGCGCCGGTCCTTCTCCACCTTCAGGAAGATGCCGGTATTGTCCATGTGGAAGCCATCCGGGCCGGTCATCACCGTGCGGAACTTGCCGCCGTCGCGCGGCTCGATCTCGATGACGGGCGTCTCGTAGGGCTTTGGCGCGAACCATTGCTTCATCAGCTCCGGCGTCGTCCAGGCCTTGAAGATCTGGGCGGGCGTGGCGTTCAGCACGCGGGTCAGCACCAGTTCGCGGTTGCTGGCGGGCTTGATGTCGGCGGTCTCGGTCATGTCTTTCTCCTCTTGGGGCTTGATCGGCGGTTCGCATCAAGGACGGCCGGCGGGAACCCGATCCGACACCGGACGCCGCTTATTTTTGCGCGTCGGCCATCTCGCGCTGCATGCTGTCGAGATGCTGGCGGATATGCGCCGCCTCGGCCGAGGTGGTGGCGAGCGCGATGGCGCGGTCGAAGGCCTGATGCGCCTCCGCATAGCGGCCGAGCTGCTTCAACAGGCCGCCGCGCAGGCCGTGGAAATAGAAATAGCCGTCGAGCTTGTCCGCCAGCGGCTCGACCAGCGCCAGCGCCGCCGCCGGCCCCTCGCGCCTGGAGACCGCGACGGCCCGGTTGAGCCGCACCACCGGCGAGGGCTGCAGTCGCTCCAGCGTCTGGTAGAGCAGGTCGATCTCGTGCCAGTCCGTCTCTGCCGCCGTCGCGGCGCGGGCATGCAGCGCGGCGATCGCCGCCTGGACCTGGAAGGGGCCGGGCGCGCGGTGGCGGATCGCCTTGTCGATCAGCACCAGCGCCTCGTCGATGAGAGCGCGGTCCCAAAGCGAGCGGTCCTGATCCTCCAGCAGCACGATCTGCCCCTGCCCGTCGAAGCGGGCGGCAAGCCGGGAATGCTGCAGCAGCAGCAGCGCCGTCAGGCCCATGATCTCCGGCTCGGAGGGGAAGAGTTTCAGCAGCAGCCGCGCCAGCCGGATCGCCTCCGTGCAGAAGGGCGTATCCGCCTTGCCGGGCGCGCCGGCCGAATAGCCCTCGTTGAAGACGAGATAGATCATCGCCGAGACGAGGCCGAGCCGCTCGGCCCGCGCCGCCGCGTCCGGCGCCTCGAAGGGAACGCCCGCCGCCCCGACCTTCGCCTTGGCGCGGGTGATGCGCTGCTCCATCGCCGCCTCGGAGACGAGGAAGGCCCGCGCGATCTGCCTGACCGAGAGGCCGGAGACGATGCGCAGCGCCAGCGCGATCTGCTGCGTCGCCGGCAGGTCCGGGTGGCAGCAGACGAAGAGCAGGCGCAGGATATCGTCGCGATAATGCGCGCCGTCCAGCCGGTCGGCGAGATCGCTTTCCGCATCCTCCAGGTCGGAAAGCGTCTCCTCGGGCGGCAGCGGCCGGTTCCTCGCGCGCTTCCTCACCTGGTCGATGCCGCTGTTGCGGCCGACAAAGATGAGCCATGCGGCCGGATCGCGCGGCGGGCCCTTGACGGGCCAGGTCCTCAGCGCGCGAAGGCAGGCCTCCTGATAGGCCTCCTCCGCCATGTCGAGGTCACGGAAATAGCGCAGCAGCGCCCCCATGGCCTGCGGCCGCGCCGATGTCAGCGCCAGGTCGATCCAGGCAAGGTCCGTCATGTTATGGGCACCCCCGGGTTGAAGAACTGCAACGGCCGGATCTCATAGGTCCCGTTCGCCGGATTGGCGGCGGAGAGCTCGCGGGCGAACTGGATCGCCTCCTCCAGCGTCTCGGCCTCGAGCACGAAGAAGCCGAGGAACTGTTCCTTGGTCTCGGCGAACGGGCCGTCCATGACGATATTGTCCGTCGCGCCCTTGCGCACGGTGACGGCCGCCGTCGTCGGCATCAGTCGTGCGACAGGCCCGAGCTTGCCGGCCTCGGCATAGCGCTGGTTGACGGCGCCGAGATCGGCCATGACCTTGTCGTCCAGTTCCTTCGACCAGGCTGAGACTTCACTTTCGGCATCGTAACAAAGAACGGCATACAGCATGGTGGACTCCCGTGGTTGATAGACGCAGGAGTAACGTCTCAGCCGACAGGGCGCATCGGAATATTTTTGTTGATTGGATGGGAGCGTATGAAGCTTTGCCCCTCATCCCCCTGCCGGGACCTTCTCCCCGCAAGCGGGGCGAAGAGGATATGCCGCACCGGCTTCCTCAACCAATAACCGTGCGTGGGGCACGTCCCCTCTCCCCGCTTGCGGGGAGAGGGTTAGGGTGAGGGGCTATGGCGGCAAAGCGCCGTTTCAACCGGCGCTCAGCGTCCGCCGCACCGCGTCCTTCCAGCCTCTGATCTTCACCGCGCGGGTCTTCTCGTCCATCTTCGGCGTGAAGCGCGTGTCGCGGGCCCAGGATTTCGCAAATCCCTTGCGGTCCGGCCAGACGCCGGCGCGCTGGCCGGCGAGCCAGGCGGCGCCGAGGGCGGTCGTCTCCAGGATGGTCGGGCGGTCGACGGGGGCGTCGAGGATGTCGGCAAGACGCTGCATGGTCCAGTCGGAGGCGACCATGCCGCCGTCGACGCGCAGGACGGTCTCGTTGCCGTTGTTCTTCCAGTCCTTGTGCATGGCGTCGAGCAGGTCGCGCGTCTGGTAGCAGACGGCCTCCAGCGCGGCGCGGGCGAATTCCGCCGGGCCGGTATTGCGCGTCATGCCGTAGATGGCGGCGCGCGCCTCCGGGTCCCAGTGCGGCGCGCCGAGGCCGGTGAAGGCGGGCACGAGATAGACGTTCTGCGTCGGGTCGGCCTTGCCGGCGAGATCGCCGGTATCGGCGGCGGCCTTGATGACCTTCAGCCCGTCGCGCAGCCATTGCACGGCCGCGCCGGCGATGAAGATCGAGCCCTCCAGCGCATAGGTCGTCTCGCCGTCGAGCCGGTAGGCGATGGTTGTGAGCAGGCGGTTCTTCGATCGTACCATGTCCGGGCCGGTGTTGAGCAGCGCGAAGCAGCCGGTGCCGTAGGTGGATTTCATCATGCCGGGCGCAAAGCAGGCCTGGCCGATGGTCGCGGCCTGCTGGTCGCCGGCAACGCCGAGGATCGGGATTTCCGCGCCGAACAGGCCCTTCTCCGTCACGCCGAAATCGGCCGCGCAGTCGAGAACCTCCGGCAGCATGGCCTTCGGCACGCGCAGGATGTCGAGCAGCTCGTCGTCCCATTCGTTCGCCGCGATGTTGTACATCAGCGTGCGGCTGGCATTGGTGGCGTCGGTGACGTGGGACTTGCCGCCCGTCAGCCGCCAGATGAGGAAGCTGTCGACGGTGCCGAAGCAGAGCTGGCCCTTCGCCGCCCGCGCCCGCGCGCCCTTCACGTTGGAGAGCATCCAGGAGAGCTTGGTGCCGGAGAAATAGGGGTCGAGCAGCAGGCCGGTCTTCTTCGTGAAGATCTTTTCGAGGTCCTGCTTCTTCAGCTTCTCGCAATAGGAGGCGGTGCGGCGGTCCTGCCAGACGATGGCGTTGTGGATCGGCCTGCCGCTCTCGCGCTCCCAGACGACCACCGTCTCGCGCTGGTTGGTGATGCCGATGGCGGAAATGTCGGCGGCCTTGACGCCGGCCTTGCCGAGCGCGGCCTTCACCGACCAGACGACGCTTTCCCAGATCTCCTCCGGGTCGTGCTCGACCCAGCCGGACTGCGGGAAGATCTGCGTGAATTCCTTCTGGCCGGATCCGACGACCTTCTGGTCGCCGTCGAAGACGATCGCCCGGCTCGACGTGGTGCCCTGATCGATCGCGAGAACATATCCGCCCATCATTCCCTCCCAGTTGCGGGCCGCTCCCAGACCCTTCGGAATCTTCAATACGATACAAAAACGAATGTCAAAAGAAAATAAAACGCAAATCGCGCTTCATCCCGAAAGGGACTGTAGCGCGCAAAACACAATTGTCATCGCTCGAGTTTTAAGCGTAGGCTACCGCAACGCAGCATACAGGGAGAAACAAGATGAAGAGCGTCGTCGTCACCGGCTCCACCAGCGGCATCGGCCTTGCCATTGCCAGCGCCTTTGCGGAAAGCGGCGCCAATGTCGTCATCAACGGTTTTGGCGCGGCGGACGAGATCGAGGCTATCCGGGCGAAGCTCGACGGCCTCGGCGCGGGCCGCGTGCTCTACCATCCCGCCGACATGACCAAGCCGCACGAAATCTCCGACCTCATCCAGACGGCGGTGGAGGAATTCGACGGCGTCGATATCCTCGTCAACAATGCCGGCATCCAGCATGTCGAGAAGATCGAGGATTTCCC
>JBDHSZ010000132.1:0-10858 GCA_039812945.1 Shinella sp. | reverse complement strand
CCGATCGCGGAGATCGCGAAGTCGAGCGCCGAGGACTGCAGGAACAGGTTGACGAGCGAGGCGATGATCAGGCCGAACAGGCCCATCACCAGGAACGAGCCGATGGCGGAGAGGTCCCGCTTCGTCGTGTAGCCGAACAGCGACAGCGCGCCGAAGGCGGCGGCGGAGACGAAGAAGGTCTGCGCGATGCTGGCGCCGGTGTAGACCAGGAAGATCGACGACAGCGACAGGCCCATCAGGCCGGCATAGACCCAGAAGGTCGCCTGCGCGGCGCCCACGCTCATCGTGTGGATGCGGAAGCTCAGGAAGAAGACCAGCGCGAGCGGGGCGAGCATGACGACCCATTTCAGCGGGCTCACATAGATCGCCTGGCCGAAGGCGGTCAACTGACCGTCGGCGAAGGCGGCCTGCGAGGCGAAATAGGCCACGACGCCGGTGATCGCCAGCCCGAGCGCCATCAGGTTGTAGACCCGTAGCATATAGGCGCGCAGGCCCTCGTCGATGACCGCGCCGGCCTGAGCGCCGGCATTGGCCGTTCGGGTCTGGTAGTTGCGGAGATCAGCCATGTTTTCCTCTTGTCTCAAGCCTCCTGGCAGCCCTGAGGGGCCCCAGCTTGTCTGCCCAGAATATGAGCATGAATTGTGTCTTGCACAAGACCCACCCGGGACCAGGGGGCCTCAAAGCTCGCGCAGCACCGGCGCGGCCTTCTGCCCGAGGATGCGCCATGTGCCGGCAAGGCCGATGCCGACGGTCAGCACGAGGGCGATCGCCGCCGTCATGACGGCGACGTCGGGCAGGAAGCTCGACGGCAGCTTCATGATGCGGCTCACCACGAACCAGGCCGCCACCCCGCCGGAAAACAGCGCGAAGACGGCCGTTGCCAGCCCCAGCATCAGATATTCGTAGCTGAAGGCGCGGATCAGCGTGGCGCGCGTGGCGCCCAGCGTCTTCAGCACGACGGCGTCGTGCACGCGGGCGCGGTTGCCGGCGGCGAGCGCCCCGGCCAGCACGAGGACCGAGGCGACCAGCGCCACCGCCGCCGCCGCGCGGATGGCGGTGGCGAGCTGGCCGACCAGTTCGTTGATGACGTCGAGCGCGTCCTTGACGCGCACGCTGGTGACGGTCGGATAGGCGTTGGTGATCGCCTTCAGCGTCGCCGCCTCCTGTCCGGCCGTCGCGGAAGGGTCGATGACCGTGGCGAGCCAGGCATGCGGCGCGCCGGCGAAGGTGTTCGGCGAGAAGACCATGACGAAGTTGATCGACAGCGATTCCCACTTGACATCGCGGAAATTCGCGATGCGCGCGGTGATGTTGCGGCCGAGCACGTTGACCGTCACCGTGTCGCCGAGCTTGAGGCCGAGCGCGCGGCCCTCCTCGGCGGAGAAGGAGACGAGCGGCTCGCCGGAATAGTCCTCCGGCCACCATTCGCCTTCCGACAGGGTGGAATTCTCCGGCACGCGCCTGGCATAGGTGACGCCGCGGTCGCCGCGCAGCACCCATTGGCCCTCCGGCGACACCTTCACCTTGGCGACGTCGACGCCGTTGAGCTCCATCACCCGGCCGCGCAGCATCGGCACCTCGATGATCTTGCCCTCGGGCATGTTCGCCTTCAGGACGTCGTGGAACCCTTCGATCTCGGCGCTCTGGATGTCGATGAAGAAGAAGTTCGGCGCGCGGTCCGGCAGGTTGCCGGTCAGCTCGCGGCGCAGGTTGCCGTCGATCAGCGTCAGCGTGACGAGGAGGGCGAGGCCGAGGCCGAGCGACAGCACGACGGAGGAGGTCAGCGCCCCCGGCCGGTGGATATTGCCGAGCGCCAGCCGGAGCGCCGGCGAATTGACGCGCGGGCTGCGTCTTGCCAGCATCGTGATCAGCAGGGCGACGGCGCGCAGCACGATGAAGGCGAAGGCGATGGCCGCGAGGAAGACGACGGCGATGTAGCGGTCGTAGGCCGTGGCGATGGCGAGCCCGGCGAGCGCCGCGAGGAGGACGGCGGCGCCCAGTACATAGGGCCAGCCCGGCAGGCGGCTCGCCGTAAAACCCTGCTCGCGGAAGAGCGCCGTCGCCGGCACCTCGCGGGCATGGCCGAGCGGCAGGACCGCGAAGGCGAGCGCCGTCAGGAGGCCGAACACGGCCGCCAGCAGCAGGGCGGAGGGATAGAGCGCGGCCTCGGCCGGAACCGGCAGCACGCCGCCGAGGAAGCGCATCGCCACGACCGGCATCAGCGCGCCGGCGGCAAGGCCGATCAGGATGCCGACCGCCGCGATCAGCGCGATCTGTGTGAGATAGACAAGGGCCACCAGCGAGGCGGGCGCGCCGAGGCACTTGAACGTGGCGATGACGGAGCGCCTGGAATCGAGATAGGCGCGCACCGCATTGGCGACGCCGACGCCGCCGACGATCAGCGCCGTCAGGCCGACCAGCGTCAGGAACTGCGAGAAGCGGGTGACATTGGCCGTCAGGGCCGGTGCGGCGCTGTCGGAGGTGCGGATCGACCAGCCGGCGGCCGGGAACGCCGTGTTCGCCTCCGCCCGCAGCGCGGCGAGCGGGCGGCCGGGATCGGCAAGGCGGATGCGGTAGGCATTCTCCACCAGGCTGCCCGTCTGCACGAGGCCGCTCGCCTGCAGCGCCTCTTCGGAGAGCATCAGCCGCGGGGCGAAGCCGAAGCCTTCGGAGACGGCGTCCGGCTCGCGCAGCAGCGTCGCCGTTATCCGGATCTTCGCGGTGCCCAGCAGCAGCTCATCGCCGACGCTAACCCCGAGGCGATCCAGAAGAAGCGGCGCGGCGACCGCGCCGAAGGCGTCGCCTTCCCAGGCGAGAAGCTCCGAGGCGGGCTTTTGCGGGTCGGTCTCCAGCCTGCCGTAGAGCGGATAGGCCCCGTCGACGCCCTTGGCCTCCACCAGCGTCTGGTCGGACCCGTCCGGCAGGCGCACCATCGAGCGCAGGCCCGAGGAGAGCGAGACGTCGCCGAGCCCCTCGAAATGCTTCAGCTCCTCGGGCGTGGCGAAACGGTTGCGGAACTCGAAGCGCATGTCGCCGGCCAGCAGGGTCTGCCCCTGCGAGGCGATCGCCTCGGTGATGGCGCTGGAAACCGAATTGACGCCGGCGATCGCCGCCGTGCCGAGCGCGATGCAGGCGAGGAAGATGTAGAAGCCCTTCAGGCCGCCGCGCATCTCGCGCAGCGCCAGGCGCAGGGCCAGCGGAAACTGCCGGAGGACCGCGCCGGCCTTCATGCCGGCACCGCCTCGGCCGGAGCGCGCGTGGGCGCCGCGCCCGAGACGATCTCGCCGGAGCGCATGGCGACCTGCCGGCCGCAGCGGGCGGCAAGCGCGGCATCGTGCGTCACCAGCACCAGCGTCGTGCCGCGCTCGGCCTGCTTGGCGAACAGGAGATCGGCGATCTGCCGGCCCGTCTCGGCGTCGAGATTGCCGGTCGGCTCGTCGGCGATCAGCAGTTTCGGCGCAGGCGCGAGGGCGCGGGCGATCGCCACGCGCTGCTGCTCGCCGCCCGAGAGCTGGCCGGGATAATGCGACAGGCGCTCGCCGAGCCCGACCGCCGTCAGCTCGCGCCGGGCGATGCCGAAGGCGTCCGGCACATTGGCGAGCTCCAGCGGCACCGCGACGTTCTCCAGTGCCGTCATGTTGGGAATGAGGTGGAAGGACTGGAAGACGATGCCGATGTTGCGGCCGCGGAAATCCGCCACCTGGTCCTCGTTCATGCCGTGCAGGCCCGCGCCGTCGATATGGATCTCGCCGCTGTCCAGCCGCTCCAGGCCGGCCAGCACCATCAGCAGCGTCGACTTGCCGGAGCCGGACGGCCCGACGATGCCGACCGATTCGCCCGCATCGATTGAAAGGTCGATCCCCTTGAGCACATGGACGGAGGCGGCCGCCTGGCCGAGGGTGAGATCGGCTTTTTTCAGATCGATGATGGTTCTGGCCAAGGAATTCTGCCCTATATGATGGGAAAGACTGGAATGCCCGCAATCTAGGATCAGCATCATGTCGTTTAAAGCGGCGCTCGGATTTTTCGCCTCACTTGCAATCACAGCTTTGTTATCCGCCGGCTTTGCCCGGGCCGAGCCGGTCCGGCTGGTCGGCTTCGGCGACAGCCTGATGGCCGGCTACCAGCTTCCCGCCGCCGACGCCTTCCCGGTGAAGCTGGAGGCGGCGCTGCGCGAGAAGGGCCATGACGTCGAGATCGCCAATGCCGGCGTTTCCGGCGATACGACCTCCGGCGGCCTTGCCCGCCTCGACTGGTCGATCCCGGACGGCACGCAGGGCGTCATCCTCGAACTTGGCGCCAACGACGCGCTGCGCGGCATCGCCCCCGAACAGACCGAGAAGAACCTCGACGCGATGCTGACCCGCCTCAAGGAGCGCGGCATTCCCGTCCTTCTCGTCGGCATGCTCGCCCCGCCGAACATGGGCGCGGACTATGCCGGGCGCTTCAACGGCATCTACCAGCGCCTGTCCGAAAAGCACGGCGCGCCGCTCTATCCGTTCTTTCTCGACGGCGTCGTGACCAAGGCGAACCTTCAACTGGAGGACGGCATGCATCCGAACACGCAGGGCGTCGCCGTCATGGTGCAGGCGATGCTTCCGGCCGCGGAGGCCTTCCTCAAGTCGATTTCCGCGGGGGAGTAGTTCTCGCGGGTGCGAAATTAGGGTTGCGCAAAAATCCTTTGCGTGATTCGCTGACAGGACATTCCAGTAGGGAGAAGTCGCCATGCCGAGACTTTTCGTTGCCCTCGAAGTGCCGCGCAACGCGGCGATGAGCCTCTCCCTCCTGAGAGGCGGCCTTCCCGGAGCCCGCTGGATCGACGTCGAGAACTTCCACATCACGCTGCGCTTCATCGGCGATATCGACGGGCGCACGGCCGACGAGGTGGTCGACAGGCTCGACCGCATCGAGCGCCCGGAATTCCAGCTTTCCCTTTCCGGCATCGGCTCCTTCGGCTCGAAGAAGCCGCATTGCGTCTATGCCGGCGTCACGCAGGCCCCGGAAATGTACGCGCTGCAGGCGGAGATCGAGCGTCTCTGCCAGCGCCTCGGCCTGCCCGCCGATCCCAGGAAGTTCACGCCCCACGTCACGCTCGCGCGCCTGCGCAACGCCCGCACCGAGGACGTCGCCCACTACCTGACGGGCCGCGGCAATTTCCATACCGCGCCCTTCACGGTGAACCGCTTCGTGCTGATGTCCTCCAAGGAATCGGTCGGCGGCGGGCCCTATCTCACCGAGGAGGTCTTCCCGCTCGATGAGGCCGCCGGCGGCTGGGACGGGGCGGATCTGCGCGATCATCCGGTCTGAGCGAAGCACGGCGGCAACAGGAAACCGGATGCGCCCTGACGACATTCCCTCCGATCTGCGGGTTCTCGATCCGCGCCTCTTTCCGCATCTGCGTCGATTGATAGCGGTCGGGTTGGTTGTCGGCCCTTTGACGGGGCATATCGTTTTCTGGGGGATGGTCATGGTTGAGGTCACCGTAGAATCTACCTTTAGCCCATTGCATATTCCCATTACTGGAATGGCGTTTCTTATTACGCTGCCGGTCGCCTACATTATCGGCTTCCCGCCCGCCGTTTTCGGCAGTCTTCTGTTATATCGGCCATTGTTGAAGATCAGGAGGCCGGCGGCGCTTTACGCCACCGCAGCGCTTTGCGGATTTACCGGTGTCGCCCTTGGTCTGCTGATATGGGGGATGACAGGCCGGAGCATCTCGATGGAGGAGATCATCGCCATGGCTGGTATTTTCGGCGTCTTCCCGGCTATCGTCTCTTTCTATTGTTTCCGAAAGGGAATGTTCGCGCGCCTCGACCGCCGGGAGACCTGATGTCCATCCCTCCGCCTCGGAGAGCCAAAACCGGAAAGCCGCATTTCGCCTCCCCCCTTGCCATCGGCCGCGCCGATGGGCATCTGTGAGCCGGAACTGAAACCTGCCGGAACGTGACTTGTCGCAAGCACCCATGATCCTGAGCGGCCGCGGCGTCACCGCGGTGCTCGGCCCGACCAATACGGGCAAGACCCATTACGCGATCGAGCGCATGGTGGCGCATGAGACGGGCGTCATCGGCCTGCCGCTGCGCCTGCTGGCGCGCGAGGTCTATGCGCGGCTCGTCGAGAAGGTCGGCGCGCACAATGTCGCGCTCGTTACCGGCGAGGAGAAGATCACGCCGCATATGGCGCGCTTCTCGGTCTGCACCGTGGAGGCGATGCCGCGCGAGACGCGCGCCGCCTTCGTCGCCATCGACGAGGTGCAGCTTGCCGGCGACCTCGAGCGCGGGCACATCTTCACCGACCGGGTGCTGCATCTCAGGGGCCGCGACGAGACGCTGCTGCTCGGCGCGGCAACCATGAAGCCGATCCTCGAGCAGCTTTTGCCCGGCATCCATGTCGTCGAGCGGCCGCGCCTGTCGCAGCTCTTCTATGCCGGCTCGAAGAAGATCACCCGCCTGCCGCAGCGCACCGCCATCGTCGCCTTCTCGGCCGACGAGGTCTATGCCATCGCCGAGCTGATCCGCCGCCAGCGCGGCGGGGCGGCGGTGGTGCTCGGCGCGCTCAGCCCACGCACCCGCAACGCGCAGGTGGCGCTCTATCAGGAAGGCGACGTCGAATATCTCGTCGCCACCGACGCCATCGGCATGGGCCTCAACCTCGATGTCGACCATGTCGCCTTCGCGCAGGACCGCAAATTCGACGGCTACCAGTTCCGCAACCTCAACCCGGCCGAGCTCGCCCAGATCGCCGGCCGCGCCGGACGGCACCTGCGCGACGGCACGTTCGGCGTGACGGGCCGCGTCGATCCCTTCGACGACGAGCTGGTCAAGCGCATCGAGACGCACCAGTTCGACCCGATCAAGGTGCTGCAATGGCGCACGACGCGCTTCGACTACGGCTCGCTGCAGGCCCTGCGCCAGTCGCTCGACGCGCCGCCGCCGATCAGTGGCCTGACGCGGGCGCTGCCGGCCGTCGACCAGCAGGCGCTGGAGCACCTCTCGCGCTATCCCGACGTGCGCGACCTCGCGACGACGCCCGAGCGCGTCGAAAAACTGTGGGAGGCCTGCGCGCTTCCCGACTACCGCCGCATCACGCCCGCCCAGCATGCCGACCTCATCTCGACGCTCTTTGCGGACCTCGTCCGGCGCGGCGCGGTCAACGAGGACTTCATGGCGGACCAGGTGCGCCGGGCCGACCGCACCGACGGCGAGATCGACACGCTTTCGGCGCGAATCGCGCAGATAAGGACCTGGACCTATGTGTCGAATCGGCCCGGATGGCTTGCCGATCCGACACACTGGCAGGAAAAGACGCGGGAAATCGAAGACCGATTGTCCGATGCGCTACATGAACGGTTGACGAAACGCTTTGTTGATCGCAGGACATCTGTGCTCATGAAGCGCCTGAGAGAGAATGCGATGCTGGAAGCTGAAATCAGTGTGAATGGCGATGTCTTCGTAGAGGGACATCATGTCGGGCAGTTGGCCGGGTTCCGGTTCACGCTGGCCTCCGGCACGGAAGGGCCCGACGCGAAGGCCGTGCAGGCGGCCGCGCAGAAGGCGCTCGCGCTGGAGTTCGAGGCCCGCGCCGCGCGCCTGCATGCGGCCGGCAATGCCGACCTCGCGCTCGGCTCCGACGGCACCGTGCGCTGGCTCGGCGATCCCGTCGCGCGCCTTGCCGCCTCCGACCATGTCATGCGCCCGCGCGTCATCCTGCTTTCCGACGAGCAGCTCACCGGCAATGCGCGCGACCACGTCGCCGCCCGCGTCGAGCGTTTCGTGAACCATCACATCGCCACCGTCCTGAAGCCGCTCGACGATCTTTCCCGCGCGGAGGACCTGCAGGGCCTCGCCAAGGGCCTCGCCTTCCAGCTCGTCGAGAATCTCGGCGTGCTGTTCCGCCGCGACGTCGCCGACGACGTGAAGGCCCTCGACCAGGACGCCCGCGCCTCGATGCGCAAGCATGGCATCCGCTTCGGCGCGTACCACATCTTCATGCCGGCGCTCCTGAAGCCGGCTCCGGCCGAACTCATCACCCTGCTCTGGGCGCTGAAGAACGACGGCCTCGACAAGCCGGGCTACGGCGACCTCATCCCGGTGCTGGCCGCCGGCCGCACCTCGGTCGTCACCGATCCGAGCTTTGAGCGCGCCTTCTACAAGCTCGCCGGCTTCCGTTTCCTCGGCAAGCGCGCCGTGCGCATCGATATCCTCGAGCGCCTCGCCGACCTCATCCGCCCGCTGCTGCAGTGGAAGCCCGGCACGCCGCGCCCGGACGGCGCCTATGACGGCCGCCGCTTCATGGCGACGACGGCGATGCTCTCCATCCTCGGCGCGACGCCGGACGACATGGAAGAAATCCTCAAGGGCCTCGGCTACCGCGCCGACAGCGTGAAGGCCGAGGAGGCCGCGGCCTTCCTCGCCGCGCAGGCCCCGGCCGCAGCGCCGACGGAAGCCGCCGCGGAAACCGCGGACGAGCATGACGCCGACCCGGCCGGCGAAGGCGACGCTCCGGCGGCGGCAGCCGACGAGACGCCCGCGGCCGAAGCCGTCGAAGCGGAAGCTCCCGCCGCCGAAGCTGCCGTAACGGAAGCCCCTGCCGCCGAAACCGAGAGCGTCGAAGCCCCGGCAGCGACGGAAGCTCCCGCCGAGGGCGAGCCGGCCGAAGTCAAGCCGGTCCTGCTCTGGCGTCCGGGCTCGCGCCACGACAACCAGCGCCAGGGCGGCCACCGTCACGGCGGTGAGCGCCAGGGCGAGCGTCAGGACCGTGGCGAGCGCCGCGGCGGCGAGCGCAATCGCGGCCAGCAGGCCGGCGAGCGCGGCGACCGGCGCGAGGGCGGGCGTGGCGGCCGGCCGGACCAGAAGGGCCGCGACGGAAAGCCGCAGGGCGGCAACCGTCCCGATCGCGGCGAGCGCAATGAGCGCGGCGGCAAGCCGCAGCAGGCGAAGTTCGAGGCAAGGCCGCCCCGCAAGGAAAAGCCGATCGATCCGGATTCGCCCTTCGCCAAGCTCGCGGCGCTCAAGGAGCAGTTGAAGAAGTAGGCCATGGCGCATGACGAGGAACAGCCGGCAGGTCAGGCGCGGCAGCGCATCGACAAGTGGCTGTTCTTCGCGCGCTTGCGCAAGTCCCGCTCGCTCGCGGCGAAATCCGTGGAATCCGGCGATGTCAGCGTCAACGGCGTGCGCGTCCGCCAGCCCTCCCATGCGGTGCGTCCCGGCGATGTCGTCGTCCTCTCGCTCGACCGGCACGACATGACGGTCAAGGTGCTGCGGCCCGGCGAACGGCGCGGCCCCTACGAGGAAGCGCGCCTGCTCTACAGCGACATGACGCCGCCCCCGCCGCCCCGCGAGGAGCGCAATCTCTTCGCCCAGGCGACGCGCGAGCGGGGCGCCGGACGGCCGACAAAGCGGGAACGCCGGGAAACCGACCGGCTGCAGGCCTTTCCCGGCGACGGCGACGATTAGAATTCTATACCTCGCACGCGCCCGGCGGCGCATGTATTACGCTTGCAAAGCGCCCGCAAAGCCTTTACCTCAGCCACCGGACAGCCTGCGCGAGCGTGGCCCTCTTCTGTCCGGCAAGCCGACTGCGTGACAGGTTCTGCGGCGCCGGGCGGCCCCGCCTCCGCCGCCTTATGACGTTTCTGGAGTGAATCATGACGTATGTCGTGACCGACAACTGCATCCGCTGCAAGTACACGGACTGTGTGGAAGTCTGCCCCGTCGACTGCTTCTACGAGGGCGAGAACTTCCTGGTCATCCACCCCGACGAATGCATCGACTGCGGCGTCTGCGAACCCGAATGTCCCGCCGAGGCGATCAAGCCGGACACCGAGCCGGGCCTCGACAAGTGGCTGCAGATCAATACGGAATATGCCTCGATCTGGCCGAACATCACCGTCAAGCGCGACGCGCTGCCGGAAGCCAAGGAAATGGACGGCGTGGAAGGCAAGTACGAGCAGTTCTTCTCGCCCAATCCCGGCCAGGGCGACTGATCACGCCACCGCGCAGCGGCAGGCCTCAACGCCCCGCGGCGGCCGATCCTGGGGAAAAAGCCTCGCTCCCGCCGAAAGGCGATAGGGCAGGCTTGATGACCCATGCGAAGCAAATTATTGATTTCGGCACTTTTTTGTGATAGGGTCGCAAAACTGATCCAAATCGCGGCATTTCGCGTGCCCGAACACCACCACGAAAGCAAACGATCCCTCAACGTCGCTCACCTCCCATAGGCAACCCCGGTTGCTCAAATGTGATCGCGTCGAAGCGGACCTTTTTGCGCATGGCGGGCGGACCAGAGCGGTGACACCCCAAGGTGCCCCCCGTCTTTCCCGGGTCTCCAGACCCACCCCGGCTGCCGCCGGGGAGCGTAACAGGGAGTATTTGAACAGAATGACGACCCAGCAGAAGAAATCTTCCACGCGCCAGGGCTTCAAGACCGGCGAGTCGATCGTCTATCCCGCTCACGGCGTCGGCCAGATCGTCGCAATCGAGGAGCAGGAAGTCGCCGGCATGAAGCTCGAGCTTTTTGTCATCGATTTCGAAAAGGACAAGATGCGTCTCAAGGTGCCGGTTGCCAAGGCCGTTTCCATCGGCATGCGCAAACTGTCGGAGACCGATTTCGTCGAACGCGCGCTGAAGGTTGTCCAGGGCAAGGCCCGCGTGAAGCGCACCATGTGGTCGCGCCGCGCGCAGGAATACGACGCCAAGATCAATTCCGGCGACCTGATCTCGATCGCCGAGGTGGTCCGCGACCTCTACCGCGCCGAGAACCAGCCGGAACAGTCCTATTCCGAGCGCCAGCTCTATGAGGCCGCCCTCGACCGCATGGCCCGCGAGATCGCCGCCGTGAACAAGATGTCGGAAACCGA
>JBDHSZ010000131.1:0-10933 GCA_039812945.1 Shinella sp. | reverse complement strand
GAAGTCGTAACCGGCATCGCCTATGCCAAGGATGAAGCGCAGATCTCGCTCCGCCGCGTCGCCGACCGGCCGGGCGTCTCGGCCGCGATCTTCGGCCCGCTGGCGGAAGCCCATATCAATGTCGACATGATCGTCCAGAACATCTCCGAGGACGGCTCGAAGACCGACATGACCTTCACCGTCCCCTCCGGCGACATGGAGAAGGCGCTCAAGGTTCTCGAAGCCGCCAAGGAACAGGTCGGCTTCGACGTCATCCAGCACGAGACGGGCCTCGTAAAGGTCTCGGTCATCGGCATCGGCATGCGCAGCCATGCGGGCGTCGCCGCCTCGGCCTTCCGCGCGCTTGCCGACAAGGGCATCAACATCAAGGCCATCACCACCTCCGAGATCAAGATCTCCATCCTGATCGACGGCCCCTATGCGGAACTCGCCGTTCGGACTTTGCATTCCGTCTACGGTCTCGATAAGAAGTAAGAACGGCCGACTCGCAGCCGATCCTATGATCGCCGGCGCGGTGACGCCGGCGGGTAACGACATTTTCGGGAGACGCCACGCGATGAGAGACCTCTCCGCGGGTCCGCGCGTTCTTCTCAAGCGGCTGCGCGAACTGATGGCGGAGCCGCTCGAGCCGCAGGAGCGCCTTGACCAGATCGTGCGCCAGATCGCGCAGAACATGGTCGCGGAAGTGTGTTCCGTCTACGTGCTCCGCTCCGACGGCATTCTCGAACTCTATGCGACCGAGGGCCTCAATCCCGGCGCCGTTCACCTCGCCCAGCTCAAGATGGGGCAGGGCCTCGTCGGCACGATCGCGGCCTCCGCGCGGCCGCTGAACCTTTCCGATGCCCAGTCGCATCCCGCCTTCACCTACCTGCCGGAGACGGGCGAGGAGATCTACCACTCCTTCCTCGGCGTGCCGATCCTGCGCACCGGCCGGGCGCTCGGCGTCCTCGTCGTGCAGAACAAGGCGAGCCGCACCTATCGCGAGGACGAGGTCGAGGCGCTCGAGACCACGGCGATGGTGATCGCCGAGATGGTGGCGACCGGCGAGCTGAAGAAGCTCACAAGGCCCGGCCTCGAGCTGGACCTCTCCCGTCCCGTCGCCATCGAGGGCTCGAGCTTCGGCGAGGGCATCGGGCTCGGCTATGTCGTGCTGCACGAGCCGCGCATCGTCGTCACGAACCTGCTCAACGAGGATTCCGAGCACGAGCTCGGCCGTCTCGCCGAGGCGCTCGGGTCGCTGCGCATCTCCATCGACGACATGCTGTCGCGCCGCGAGGTGTCGATGGAGGGCGAGCATCGCGAAGTGCTGGAGACCTACCGCATGTTCGCGCATGACCGGGGCTGGGTGCGCAAGCTCGAGGAGGCGATCCGCAACGGCCTGACGGCGGAAGCGGCGGTCGAGCGCGTGCAGAGCGAGACCAAGGCGCGCATGATCCGCATGACGGACCCCTATCTGCGCGAGCGCATGCACGATTTCGACGATCTGGCGAACCGCCTGCTGCGCCAGCTCACCGGCTATGGCGCCAAGCTCTCGGCCACCAGCTTCCCGAACGATGCGATCATCGTCGCGCGCGCCATGGGCGCGGCCGAGCTGCTCGACTATCCGCGCGAGAACGTGCGCGGCCTGGTGCTGGAAGAGGGCGCGGTGACGAGCCATGTGGTGATCGTCGCGCGGGCCATGGGCATTCCGGTGGTCGGCCAGGCGGCCGGCGCGGTGGCGCTCGCCGAGAACGGCGATCCGATCATCGTCGACGGCGACGGGGCGCAGGTGCATATCCGCCCGATGCCCGATCTCCAGCGCTCCTATGAGGAGAAGGTGCGCTTCCGCGCCCGCCGGCAGGAGCAGTACCGCGCGCTGCGCGCCGTCGAGCCGGTGACGAGGGACGGCTGCGCGATCAATCTGCAGATGAATGCCGGCCTCCTGGTCGACCTGCCGCATCTCAACGAATCCGGTGCGTCCGGCATCGGCCTCTTCCGCACCGAGCTGCAGTTCATGATCGCCTCGACCATGCCGAAGGCGGAGGAGCAGGAGGCCTTTTACCGCAACGTGCTGAAGCATGCCGGCGGGCGTCCGGTGACCTTCCGCACGCTCGATATCGGCGGCGACAAGGTCGTGCCCTATTTCCGCGCGGCCGAGGAGGAGAACCCGGCGCTCGGCTGGCGCGCCATCCGCCTGTCGCTCGACCGGCCGGGGCTGCTGCGCACCCAGCTTCGCGCCATGCTGCGCGCGGCGGCCGGCAACGACCTGCGCCTGATGCTGCCGATGGTGACGGAGGTTTCCGAGCTGAAGGAGGTCCGCGACCTGCTCCAGAAGGAAATCCAGCGCCAGTCGAAGATTGGCGAGCAATTGCCGAAGAAGCTCCAGTTCGGCGCGATGCTGGAAGTGCCGGCGCTGCTCTGGCAGCTCGACGAGTTGATGGACGAGGTCGATTTCGTCTCGGTCGGCTCGAACGACCTCTTCCAGTTCGCCATGGCGGTGGATCGGGGCAATGCCCGCGTCTCCGACCGTTTCGACACGCTCGGCCGGCCGTTCCTGCGCATCCTGCGCGATATCGTGCGGGCGGGCGTGCGCAACGAGACGTCGGTCACGCTCTGCGGCGAGATGGCGAGCAAGCCGATCTCCGCCATGGCGCTGCTCGGCATCGGCTTCCGCTCGGTCTCCATGTCGCCGGCGGCGATCGGGCCGGTGAAGTCCATGCTGCTGTCGCTGGATGCCGGCAAGCTCGAATCGGTGCTGATGCCGGCGATCGACGACCTGAAGCCGACGACCTCGATCCGCCGGATCCTTACCGATTTCGCGGCCGAGAACGGCATTCCGCTTTAAAGACCAGACTGGAGTTGAACGGTGGCGAAGCTTCCCGTTGAAAAGATGCGCGAACTCGAACGCCGTTTCGGCGAGATCGAGGCGCGCATGTCGGCGGGGCCGGATTCGGAGACCTATGTGCGTCTCGCCTCGGAATATTCTGAGCTGCAGCCCGTCGTCGCGAAGGTGCGCGACTACGAGAAGGTGAACGGCGAGATCGCCGACCTCGAAGTGCTGCTGGCCGACAAGGCGACGGACCGCGAGATGCGCGACCTTGCGGAAATGGAGCTGCCGGAGCTGAGGGAGCGTCTCGAAGGCCTCGAAAAGGAGATGCAGATCCTGCTCCTGCCGAAGGACGCCGCCGACGAGAAGAGCGCGATCCTCGAAATCCGCGCCGGGACGGGCGGCTCGGAGGCGGCGCTCTTTGCCGGCGATCTGTTCCGCATGTACGAGCGCTATGCCGCCGCCCACGGCTGGAAGGTCGAGGTCGTCTCGTCCAGCGAGGGCGAGGCGGGCGGTTTCAAGGAGATCATCGCGACGATCACCGGGCGCGGCGTCTTCGCCAAGCTGAAGTTCGAATCGGGCGTGCACCGCGTCCAGCGCGTGCCGGAGACGGAAGCGAGCGGGCGCATCCATACCTCCGCCGCGACGGTGGCGGTGCTGCCGGAAGCCGAGGAGATCGATATCGAAATCCGGGCGGAAGACATCCGCATCGACACGATGCGCTCGTCGGGCGCCGGCGGCCAGCACGTCAACACGACCGACTCGGCCGTGCGCATCACGCATCTGCCGACCGGCCTCGTCGTGACGAGTTCGGAGAAGTCGCAGCACCAGAACCGCGCCAAGGCCATGCAGATCCTGCGCTCGCGGCTCTACGACATGGAGCGCCAGCGCGCCGACAGCGAGCGCTCCGCCGACCGCAAGAGCCAGGTCGGCTCGGGCGATCGCTCCGAGCGCATCCGCACCTACAATTTCCCGCAGGGCCGCGTCACCGATCACCGCATCAACCTGACGCTCTACAAGCTCGACCGGATGATGGTCGGCGAGATCGACGAGGTGGTCGACGCGCTGGTGGCGGATTACCAGGCCGGCCAGTTGGCGCAGCTCGGCGAACAGGGCCGATGAGCGGCGCGACGCTCGCCGAGGCGCTGGCCGCGGCGCGGCGGCGGCTTTCCGAGGCGGGTCTTGCCGATGCGGCGCAGGAGGCGCGGCTTCTCATCGCCGGCCTTCTCAAGCTCTCCTCCACCGCCTTCGTCACCGACGGCGCGCGGCCGCTCGATGCGTCCGAGCGGGCGATGATCGACGCGGCGCTGGCGCGGCGCGCGGCGCGCGAGCCGGTGCACCGCATCCTCGGCCGCCGGGCCTTCTCCCGGCTCGACCTCGCGCTTTCGCCCGAGACGCTGGAGCCTCGGCCGGATACGGAAATCCTGGTGGATACGCTCGTGCCCCATGCGGCGAGGATGGTCGCCGGCGGCGGCTGCCGCATCCTCGATCTCGGCACGGGGACGGGGGCGATCTGCCTCGCCCTGCTCGATCTCGTTCCCGGCAGCACGGGCGTCGGGGCGGATCTGTCGGCGGGCGCCCTTGAAACGGCGCGGCGCAATGCCGATATCAACGGGGTCGCGGACCGTTTCGAGACGGTCGAGAGCGACTGGTTTGCAGCCGTGACGGGGAGCTTCGACATCATCGTGTCGAATCCGCCCTATATCGTCCGCTCCGTCATCGGAATGCTGGACGAGGACGTCCGGCTCCACGATCCGATCCTGGCACTGGACGGCGGCGAAGACGGGCTCGACGCCTATCGCGCCATCGCTGCCGGGGCGGGCGGGCACCTCAGGGAAAACGGCCTGGTGGCTTACGAGATCGGTTACGACCAGAAGGATTGCGTTACCGCGATCATGCGCGAGAAGGGTTTCGCGCGGATCGAGGCGGTGCGCGATCTTGGCGGCAACGACCGCGTGCTCGTCTTTTCCAAAGCAACGGCGGTGTAGAATTCGCTGCACCAGCGCAGCAAATTCCGCAGTTGCAAAGAAAAGGCTTGGAATCGTGAAGGAAGCGGGATAGTTTGCGGGCACGCACTGGGCAAGAGGTCATGCGCAAGGGATTCGCTCCCGCATGACCCGATCGCGAGGATTGCTCTCTCGAAGAGTTGCTAGGGTTGAAGACTGTCCCGTGCGGGTACCTGTTAATTTGACGTCTTACGGCGACAGGACCACCGACCGGCGTGGTTTGCCCGCGGGTAAGGATGCTTGATCTGGCGTGTCCCGATCAAGCGTGCAGACACATGAATCATCAAGACACGATACGTTAGGTGAGTGACATATGAGGCCAGGACAGCAAAACAAGCGCGGCCGCGGGCGTAACAACAACAATAACAATAGCAACAACAGCAACCATAACAGCCACCGCAAGGGCGGCAATCCCCTGACGCGGACCTATGACAGCTCGGGTCCGGACGTGAAGATCAGGGGTACGGCCCAGCACATCGCCGAGAAATACTCCGCGCTTGCCCGCGACGCCCAGAGCGCCGGGGACCGTGTCATGGCGGAGAACTATCTCCAGCATGCCGAGCACTATAACCGCATCATCGCCGCCGCCCAGGCGCAGATGCAGGAGCGCTTCCCGCGCGACGAGCGCTCGGACAACGGCGATCGCGGCGATTTCAACGACCGTGACGGCTTCGACCGCGACCAGGACGAGATCGATTCGACCCCCGTCGACGAGCCGGCGCCCGTGGCCGCCGCTCCCGTCGCCGTCGAGCAGCCCGTCGACGACGGTTCCGGCCCGCAGCCGGTGATCGAAGGCACGCCGGCCGAAGTGGCGCTCGAAGAGGAAGCCGCCGCGCCGCGCACCCCGCGCCGCCGCAATGCCGCCCGTCCGCGCCGCCCGCGCCGCGGCGAAGGCCAGGCCGCCGAAGGCGAGGACGCCCAGCCGGCCGGCGGCGACGCCCCGGCGCTGGAAGCGGCTTCGGAATAAGCCGAAATCCCTCGGAATACGGAAGAACCCGGCCCTGCGCCGGGTTTTTTGCGTTTCGGCAGGTCGCGGCAAAAATGTCGTTCCGGGCCTGCCGCACGCCCTTTAATTCCGAAAATCCCTCCACCATATTCGCCATGAAGGGCTCGCCTTGATGGGAGCCTTATCCTGAATCATCGTCCGGTGCCTCGAAGGGCCGGTCGAGTTATGGAGGCAGATGATGAATATCGAGAAATATTCCGAGCGGGTTCGCGGTTTCCTGCAGTCCGCCCAGACGAAGGCGCTGGCCGACGGCAATCCGCAATTCACGCCCGAGCATGTGCTGAAGGTGCTGCTCGACGACGAACAGGGCATGGCCGCGTCGCTGATCGAGCGGGCCGGCGGCAGCGCGCGCGAAGCGCGGATCGCCAATGACGCCGCCCTCGCCAAGCTGCCGAAAGTGACCGGCGGCAACGGTCAGGTCTATCTCGCGCAGCCTTTGGCCAAGGTGTTCTCCACCGCGGAAGAGGCGGCCAAGAAGGCCGGCGACAGCTTCGTCACCGTCGAGCGCCTGCTGCTCGCGCTGGCGATCGAGAAATCCGCCGCGACCTCCGACATCCTGGCCAAGGCCGGCGTCACTGCGGCCAAGCTCAACCAGGCCATCAACGATATCCGCAAGGGCCGCACCGCCGACACGGCGAGCGCGGAGCAGGGTTTCGATTCGCTGAAGAAATTCGCCCGCGACCTGACGGCCGACGCCCGCGAAGGCCGGCTCGACCCGGTGATCGGCCGCGATGACGAGATTCGCCGGACGATCCAGGTCCTGTCGCGCCGCACCAAGAACAACCCCGTCCTGATCGGCGAGCCCGGCGTCGGCAAGACCGCCATCGCCGAGGGCCTCGCGCTGCGCATCGTCAACGGCGACGTGCCGGAGAGCCTGAAGGACAAGAAGCTGATGGCGCTCGACATGGGCGCGCTGATCGCCGGCGCGAAATATCGCGGCGAATTCGAGGAGCGGCTGAAGGCCGTGCTTGCCGAGGTGCAGGCCGAGGACGGCGAGATCATCCTGTTCATCGACGAGATGCATACGCTGGTCGGCGCCGGAAAGGCGGAGGGGGCGATGGACGCCTCCAACCTCCTGAAGCCCGCGCTCGCGCGTGGCGAGCTGCATTGCGTCGGCGCGACCACGCTCGACGAATATCGCAAGCATGTCGAGAAGGACGCCGCGCTCGCCCGCCGCTTCCAGCCCGTCATGGTGGACGAGCCGACCGTCGAGGATACGATCTCGATCCTGCGCGGCCTCAAGGAAAAATACGAGCAGCACCACAAGGTCCGCATCTCCGATTCGGCCCTCGTCGCCGCCGCGACGCTGTCCAACCGCTACATCACGGATCGCTTCCTGCCGGACAAGGCGATCGACCTGATGGACGAAGCCGCCTCGCGGCTGCGCATGCAGGTGGATTCCAAGCCGGAGGAGCTCGACGAGCTCGACCGCCGCATCATCCAACTCAAGATCGAGCGCGAGGCCCTGAAGAAGGAGACCGACCGCTCGTCGCAGGACCGGCTCGAAAAGCTGGAGATCGACCTTGCCGCGCTGGAAGAGGAAGCCGATGCGCTTACCGCGCGCTGGCAGGCGGAAAAATCCAAGCTCGGCCGTGCCGCCGACCTCAAGCGCCAGCTCGACGAGCTGCGCAACGAGCTGGCCATCGCCCAGCGCAAGGGCGAGTTCCAGCGCGCCGGCGAGCTTGCCTACGGGATCATCCCCAAGCTCGAGAAGGAGCTGGAAGAGGCCGAGGGGAGCGATGCCGGCGATGTCGATCCGATGGTGCAGGAGGTCGTGACCCCCGACAACATCGCCCATGTGGTGTCCCGCTGGACGGGCATTCCCGTGGACAAGATGCTGGAAGGCGAGCGCGACAAGCTCCTGCGCATGGAAGACGAGCTCGGCAAGTGGGTCGTCGGGCAGGGCGACGCCGTGCAGGCGGTCTCCCGCGCCGTCCGCCGCGCCCGCGCCGGCCTGCAGGATCCGAACCGGCCGATCGGCTCGTTCATCTTCCTCGGGCCGACCGGCGTCGGCAAGACGGAGCTGACCAAGGCGCTCGCCCGCTTCCTCTTCGACGACGAGACGGCGATCCAGCGCATGGACATGTCGGAATATATGGAGAAGCACTCCGTCGCCCGGCTGATCGGCGCGCCTCCCGGCTATGTCGGCTATGAGGAAGGCGGTGCGCTCACCGAATCCGTCCGCCGCCGGCCCTATCAGGTCGTGCTGTTCGACGAGATCGAGAAGGCGCATCCGGACGTCTTCAACGTGCTGCTGCAGGTGCTCGACGACGGCCGCCTGACCGACGGTCAGGGCCGCACCGTGGACTTCCGCAACACGATGATCATCATGACCTCCAACCTCGGCGCCGAATACCTGACGGCGCTCGGCGAGAACGAGGACAGCGATGCGGTCCGCGACCAGGTGATGGATGTCGTCAAGATGGCGTTCCGGCCGGAATTCCTCAACCGGATCGACGAGATCATCCTGTTCCATCGCCTCAGGCGGTCGGAAATGGGCGCGATCGTCGATATCCAGATGGAGCGGCTGCGCAAGCTGCTGGCCGACCGCAAGATCGTCCTCGATCTCGACGAGGAGGCCGTGCACTGGCTGGCCGAGAAGGGCTACGACCCGGTCTACGGCGCGCGTCCCCTCAAGCGGGCGATCCAGAAGCACCTTCAGGACCCGCTGGCGGAGAAGATCCTTGCCGGCGAGATTCCGGACGGGTCGACCGTCAAGGTCACGGCCGGTTCCGACCGGCTGCTCTTCTCGCCGCGCGGCGCGGCGGTGAACAAGGCCGCCTGACGGGCCGTCCATGGAAAGACAAGGCGCGGGCTCCGGCCCGCGCCTTCTGCATTCTCAGTGCGTTTCGGCGACCTGGGTCGCGCTGCCGCGGCCGAGCAGGTCGTCGATGCGCTTGCGCTCGATCTCGAATTGCGCGAGGGCCTTGCCCTCCAGCGACTTTCCGCCGGGCAGGCGGATCTTCAGCGCGTCCACCTTGTTGCCGTTGACGATCATCTCGTAGTGCAGGTGCGGGCCCGTCGAAAGGCCGGTCGTGCCGACGAAGCCGATCACCTGGCCCTGCCGGACCTTCACGCCCGGCTTGACGCCCTTGGCGATCGCGCTCTGGTGGTTGTAGGAGGAGACGTAGCCATTGGCGTGGCGGATCAGCGTCTGGTTGCCGTAGCCGCCGGAATCCCAGCCGGCCTTCTCCACGGTGCCGTTGCCGGCGGCGATGATCGGCGTGCCGCGCGGCGCGGCCCAGTCGACGCCGGTATGCATGCGCGAGAAGCCGAGGATCGGATGGCGGCGCATGCCGAAGCCGGAGCGGAAGACGCCGTTCGGGACCGGGTTGCGCAGCAGGAACTGCCGGATGCTCTTGCCGTCCTTGTCGTAATAGTCGACCGTGTCGTCCTCCGGGTTCTGGAAGCGGTAGACGCGGGTCTCGGTGTCGCCGAACCTCGCATCGAGGAAGAGAATCTCCGATTCCTCCGTCGCCATGCCGTTCTCGCCGGTGACGGAGAAGAAGGCCTCCAGCGAATCGGTCGGGCGGAGCTGCGCCTGGAAATCGACATTGCTGGCGAGGATGCGGATGACCTCCGCCGTCATGTCCTGGCCCATGCCGTAGGAAAGCGCCGCCCGGTAGATGCCGTCATAGACGCGCGGCAGGTCGCGTCCGGCGATGATCGTCGGCCGGCCGTCGTCGTCGAAGGCGGTCGCGACGGCATCGAGGACCGGCGGTTCGGCGCCGCGCACGAAGCGGCCGCTGTCGTCGAGCGCGGCGGTCACGACATGGCGGCCGCGCGAATAGACGCTGGCGCGCACGATGCTGGCTTCCTTGCCCTTCTGCGATATGCAGATGCGCAGCACGTCGCCCTCGGCAAGCTGCTTGCTGCCGAGCTGGCCTTCGAGATAGGCGGAAACGTCCTCGGCCTGCGCCTTGGTATAGCCCGCCGCCGTCATCACCTGGTCGATGCCGGCGGCGCGGCGCACGGGAATGACGTCGTCGGCATATTCGGTGTCGTCGGGCGTCAGCGTGTCGAAGCTCGACACGCTCATGTTCTCCTCGACGATGCGGGCCGTCAGGCCGAGAAGGTCGAGGTCCGAGCTGTCTGAGGCGAAGCGCTGCGGATCGACATAGTAGAGCGAGGCGACCTGCGTGCTGCCGTCGGTCAGCACCGATCCGTTGGTGCGCACATTCTCCTCGACCTCCTCGATCGACATCTGGTCGGCATAGTCGAGCGCCGAGCCGCCGACCGGGAAGGCGTCGGTCTGCAGCGCCACCTCCGATTCGACATCTGATCCATAGATCGTGCCCATGCGCGAGGCGGGGGCGGCGTCCTTGCCGTTGGTCGAGAAGATCGCGAGCGGATCGAAGCGCGGATAGTCCTCGTTCGTCGCGTGATTGGCCGCGAGCGCCATCTTCACATGGGCGAAGGGCTGCCGGCGCACCACTTCCTTCTCGCCGTCATGGATCATGGTGGAGATTTCCATGATCTTCTTGTCGGCCGGCTTGGCGACGATGGCCGGCTCCAGCACGCGCTCGCCGCGCTTGGCCGTCTCGCCGTTGCGGCTCGCCTGGCTGGGCGCGCCGAGCGCGGCGAAGGCTTCCGCCGGAATGGCGAGCTGCTGGCGCCCGTCGAGCGCGGCGAAGAGCGCGACGCCCATCAGGATGGAGGAGGTGATGCCGGTGAGGAAGGTGCCGGAAAGCCAGCGAAGGGAAATCTCCCGCCGGTCGGGCGCCTTGCGCCCGTCGGCGAGGATCGGCGGCTCATTGCCGAGCGATCGGATCATGGTCCGGTCTGTGGTCATGCCGATATGCTTCGCCCTGTGTCGCCGTTTTTGTTTTCAGCGCGGGAAGATGCACGCAGGTGGGCCCGCGAGTCAAATCACGCCGCTTCTTCTGCCTCCTCTAGAGGCGTGGAATGTGAAAATCTGAGGGCAAATGGCCCATTTGCCGCCGGAGCGTGGCGAGAAGCCCCCGAAAACCAGTGCATTTCCCGGGGAAATGAAAGCCAAACGCATTTTTCCGAAGAATTCTTCAAAAAAGTGTCACACGTCTGTTGACGGTTTAGAATGTTGGGCCTATAACGCCGCTCATCGAACGAGAGCGGCGGCGCTTCTGGCGGCCGAGG
>JBDHSZ010000130.1:0-10962 GCA_039812945.1 Shinella sp. | reverse complement strand
CGCACGTGACCTCGGTCGCGTCTGGCGGGTCGCCGAAGCACTGGAGGCGGGCATGGTCGGCGTCAACACCGGCATGCTGGCCAACGAGATGGCGCCGTTCGGCGGCGTCAAGCAGTCGGGCATGGGGCGGGAAGGCTCCTCCTACGGCATCGAGAGTTTCCTCGAGCTGAAATATGTCGCCGTGGCAGGCATCTGATGGGCGGAATGACGGATCCTTTCGCCTTTCCACCCGGCTTCCAGGTCGTCGTCGTCGGCGGCGCGGGGGATATCGGCTCGGCGATCGCCGCGCTGTTCCACGCCCGGGGCGCGAAGGTCGTGGCGACCGGCCACGACCGCGCCGCGCTCGACCGCTCGGCCCTGTCGCGCCTTCCGGGCGTCGAACTCGCCGTCCTGGACGTCACCTCCGACGAGGCCGTGGCGGCTTTCGCCGCGCGCTTCGAGCGGGTCGATGCGCTCGTCAACTGCGCGGGCATCCTTGCGCGCGACGAGGAGTTCCGGATAGAAACCTTCCAGCGCGTGCTGGACGTCAACCTGACCGGCACGTTCCGGACCTCCACCGCCTTTCGCGGGCATCTTGCCGCAAGCCGCGGCGCCATCGTCAACATCGCCTCCATGAACGCTTTCGCCGCCTTGCCCCGTCTTCCGGCCTATTGCGCCAGCAAGGGCGGCGTCGTGATGCTGACCAAGGCCCTCGCGCTCGCCTGGGCGGAGGAGGGCATCCGGGTCAACGCCGTCGCGCCCGGCTATATCGAGACGGCGATCAACAGCGAGGGGCGCAAGGATATCGCCCATCGCGACCGGATCGCCGCGCGCACGGCGCTGAAACGCTGGGGCCAGCCGGAGGAGGTGGCGGGCGCCGTGGTCTTCCTCACCATGCCGGCCGCCCGCTATGCCACCGGCACGGTCTATGCCGTCGACGGCGGCTTCCTTGCGGGGTGAGGACGCCATGAGCAAGGCAGGTTCCGACCGTTCCCCGGTGATCAGGTCCGTCGAGGCGCATGTCTTCCGCGTGCCGCTCGAAAGGCCTGTCTCGACGTCCTTCGGCACGATGAGGGACCGGCCGGCCGTGCTGGTGCGGCTGGAGGACGATGCGGGCCTGGTCGGCTGGGGGGAGATCTGGTGCAACTGGCCGGCCTGCGGCGCGGAGCACCGCGCCCGCCTGCTCGTCTCGGATATCGCGCCGCGCATCCTCGACAGGCCGCTGCCCGATCCGGCGGATCTCTGGAAGGAACTGACCGCGGCAACGCATGTCCTCGTGTTGCAGACCGGGGAGGCCGGCCCCTATGCGCAGGTGATCGCCGGCTTCGACATGGCCTGTTGGGACCTTGCCGCCCGCCGCCGCGGCGTGCCGCTTGCCGTGGCGCTGTCGCCCGAGGCGGCGGGCGCGGTGCGCGCCTATGCCAGCGGCATTCATATCCGCGACGCCGAAACGGTCGTGGCGCAATCCCGCGGGGCCGGCTACCGCGACTTCAAGGTCAAGGTCGGTTTCGACTTCGACCGCGACCTGGCGCTGATCCGCGCGCTCGCCGGAAGCCTGCGGCCCGGGGAAATGCTGCATGCGGACGCCAACCAGGCGTTCTCCCCGCAAGCGGCGCGGGACTTCCTGCTGGCGACGGCCGATCTCGGGCTGGGCTGGATGGAGGAGCCGGTGCGCGTCGATGCCGGCCCGGCCGTCTGGGGCGAGCTTGCGCGGCTGACGGAGACGCCGCTCGCCGGAGGAGAGAATCTTGCCGGTTTGCAGGTCTTCCGGGCGGCGATCCGCGCCGGCCACCTCTCCGTCATCCAGCCCGATGCGGCAAAATGGGGCGGGCCGACCGGATGCCGCGCCGTGGCCCGGGCCGCGATCGCCGCGGGCCGGCGCTATTGCCCGCATTTCCTCGGCGCCGGCATCGGCCTTGCCGCCTCGGCGCATATCCTGGCGGCAGCCGGCGGGGACGGGCTGCTCGAAATCGACGTCAATCCGAATCCGCTGCGCGACGCGGTCGCGCCCGCATGGCCCGTGGTGGAGAAGGGCGTCGTCGCGCTGCCGCAGGGGCCGGGTCTCGGAACGGTGCCGGATCTGGACCGGCTCGAGCCCTTCCGCACCCTCGTCCTGGCGGCCGGCCCCGCGGCATGATCGGCGCGAGCGAACTTGTCCTCTTCGCCGCGCTCGCCTTCGTTGCGGCCTATGTGCAGACCCTGACCGGTTTCGCCTTCGGCCTGTTGCTGATGGGCGCCCTGGCGCTGACCGGTCTTGTCCCGCTGCCGGAGGCCGCCATCGTCGTCAGCCTGCTGACGCTCGCCAATGCCGTGATGGTGCTGGCGCGCGGCTGGCGCGATATCGCGGTGAAGCCGTTCCTTCTGTCGCTTGCCGGGGCCCTGCCCATGGTCGCCGCCGGTTACGGCGTGCTGGCGCTTCTGGCGGCCTCGTCGCTGTCGGCGCTGCGCCTCGTCCTCGGGGTCGCCATCGTCCTGTCGAGCCTCCAACTGGTCCGGCGGCCGGCCCCGCTGGCGCGGCAGTCGGGCGGGCCCGCCTTCCTGTTCTTCGGCGCGCTCGGCGGCCTGATGGGCGGGCTCTTCTCCACTGCCGGGCCGCCGCTGGTCTTCCAGTTCTATCGCCAGCCCCTGCCGCACCGGGTCGTCCGCGAGACGCTGGTGGCGGTCTTCGCGCTCAACTCGGTGTTCCGTCTCGGTCTCGTCGCGGCGAGCGGCGACTGGCGGCATCACGCGCTTTCCTGGACGCTTGCCGGTCTGCCGGCCGTCCTGGTCTCGACCTATCTGGCGCGCCGCTGGCCCCCGGCGCTTTCGGCGCGCGCGCTCCGCTTCTCAGCCTTCGTCCTGCTGCTGCTGTCCGGCGTCTCCCTGATCGCGCCCGTGATCCTGGGACTTGCTCCGGCCGCAATGGAGTAAAGGCGCCACGCTCAGGGACGTCAGGGCGCGCTCCGGTCAGGCGCGATCAAATGTGAACGACGTCAGCAGCGTGCTCACGAAATTACTCGCCTTGTCCTTGACCAGCACCTCCGTCCATTCATTCGTTCCACGCAACCGCAAGTCGGCATAGATGCTGTCGACCGCGGCCTCCTCGATGCGCTTGATGTTCGCCAGGAAGGCTTCCTCTCCGCCCGCATGATACATGTCGCGGATGACCATGCGCAGGATTTCCTGGATCGCGATCTGCCAGGCCGTATTGATCGCGTGGAATTCGCCGGTGTTTTCTGTCATGCGGGATTCCTTCGGTGTGAGGGCCAAAAGCGCATCGCAAAAGGCTGTGATTGCGTGGGGACCGACGCGCTGAAACCCGGGCGCTAGGCGCGCCGGGCCTTACGGTTGGCGTAGCGCCGGTCGCGCTCCGCCTTGCGGGCGGCCTCGTCCTCGATCACCCGCGCGATGCGATCTCTTTCGGCTGCCTCACTCGTCTCGGTTTCGGCGCGCGCCGCCGCCTCTGCGGCCGCCTGCCGCTCGGCGGCCTCTGCCGCCCGTCGTTCGGCTTCGTCGCGCTTTGCCCGCTCGCGTTCAGCCTGCCGCTCCTGCCTGGCAGCGGCGACGGCGAGGCGCTCCGTCTGCCTTTCCAGCCGGGCGGGTTCGGCGGCGGTCCTTGCCGTGCGATAGGCGTTCAGGAGAGCGGTCTTGGCCTCCGCGGCCGCGGTGCGGCGGTCGGAAAGGTCGTTGTTTCTGGCGTTCTTCAAATCTTTATCCTGCAAAGGCGTTGCAATGGTCAGGCCGACCTGGCCCGTTTGGCGAGGAGAGAGGCCATGGCCGCCTCCCGATCCTTCAATTCTTTCGAGAGGCGGGCTTCACGAAGCCGCCGCGTCTTTTCCTCGCGGGCCAGAACGAGGGAATCGAGTTCCTCGACGGCGCTGTTGCGCGCGAAGAATTGCGATTGGGCATGGGCGAAGGCGATCTCCGCCTTCTGGCGGGATTTGCTGTGTGTCTGGGACATGGTCTTTTCCGGATTGGACGCCGCGACGTCGCGCGGCAACAAAAAAGGCCAGGCGATCCGCCTGACCTTGCTGGTATCTTGCTCTCGACAGTGCCAGTACATCCGTGGTCAACGGAGAGCGGATACCGGGATGGATCAGGCGGCCTGAAGGTTGCAGGCCGACATCTTGCCCGACTTGTTGTCGCGCTCCAGTTCGTAGCCGATCTTCTGGCCTTCGACGAGCTCGCGCATTCCGGCGCGCTCGACGGCAGAGATGTGAACGAACGCATCGACGCCGCCATTGTCAGGCTGAATGAAGCCGAAGCCCTGCCAGTGGTCATGAAGAACCCTTTCATAGCAATAAGAGGACCACAACGCTCGCGGCGTTGCGGACGGTGATAGCGATTTTTGAAAGAAAAGGTTCGTTCAGGGAGCGGTGTCAGACGCGCGATAACCAAAGCTCAGCAAGCAAATATCGACGGCCGATATATAGATTGGCCGAACCGGGCTGTCAACTTTTAGTTTTTGCCTTCCGATATTATCGGCGCTTGGTTGTAATCTTGGAGTCCTGTTCACAACCGGGGCTGCCGGCTTGAGGGGCATGTCTTCCGCCGCCAAAGGCTTTTCGGACGGCTGCGGAATTCTCCGGAACGATTCCCGGACTTATCGCTTTCTCCGGCGCATTTCATTTCTGCGAAGGAGAGACGACATGAAATCGCTGGCTGATATTTTCGAGCATACGCTTCAGGACGTCTACTATGCCGAGAACGCAATCACCAAGGCGCTGCCGAAGGTCGCCAAGGCGGCCAGGAGCGCCGAGCTGAAGAAAGCCGCCGAGGAGCATCTTTCGGAGACGAAGGAGCAGATCAGGAAGCTGGAGCAGGTGTTCAAGTCCATCGGCAAGAAGGCGTCCGGCGAAAAGTGCGACGCCATCGAGGGGCTGATCAAGGAGGCCGACGGACTGATGAAGGAGGCGGAGGGAACGGCGCTCGACGCCGGCCTTCTCGCCGCCTGCCAGGCCGTGGAGCACTACGAGATCGCCCGCTACGGTTCGCTCCGCGAATGGGCCAAGGATCTCGGCCACGACGAGGCGCACAAGCTGCTGAGCGAGATCCTCGACCAGGAGAAGGCGACGAACAACAAGCTGACGAACCTGGCCGTGACGGCTATCAACAAGGCGTCTTCCACCGCGAAGGCCGCTTAGGAATCCTTCGTGGGAAGGCCGCTGAGCCTTGGCCGACCGGGAACATGGCTACGGGCAATGCCCGGCGCCAAGGGTCAGCGACGTGACCATCGACGGGCAAGCCGGTCGAAGAGCGGCCGGTTTGCCTTCGGCCCCCTCATTCATCGAGAATGTGATGTCGTCGGGACGGCTGCCGTGATACGAGGCCGTCGAACGATGTAACGAGATGTCCCGATGCTTCCCTGGATCCAACTTGACCGCGCGACCATTCCCGGCGAGGCGGGCGAACTGCGCCTGAAGCAGCGCGGTAGCGAATTCTCCATCATGCTCGGCTCGACGGAGCTCATGAACAGCCGGCTGAGCGG
Source organism: Shinella sp. (assembly GCA_039812945.1). Classification (GTDB taxonomy): domain Bacteria; phylum Pseudomonadota; class Alphaproteobacteria; order Rhizobiales; family Rhizobiaceae; genus Shinella. The sequence goes on along the minus strand of JBDHSZ010000130.1, from coordinate 5,516 downwards.
CTCGGAAGAGGCGCTGGCGGCCATGAGCTGCGAGCGCATCGCGGGCCGGAAAAACCCGACCATGCTTGTCGGCGGCCTCGGCATGGGGTTCACGTTGCGGGCTGCTTTGGGCGCGCTGCCTCGGGATGCCCGCGTCGTTGTCGCCGAACTCGTCCCGGCTGTGGTCGAATGGGGGCGTGGACCCTTGGCGGAACTCCATGACGGCACGCTCGACGATCCGCGTGTCGATATTCATCTCGGCGACGTCGGTGCGCTCATCCGCTCGAAGAAGGCGGCCTATGATGCGATCCTGCTTGATGTCGACAACGGCCCCGACGGGCTGACGCGCGCTTCCAACGACGGTCTGTACAGCCATGACGGCCTTAGGGCCGCCATGGCCGCGCTGCGCCCGAACGGCGTACTCGCCGTCTGGTCCTCCGCGCCGGATCGTGCGTTCACACGTCGGTTGCGCGAGGTCGGTTTCGCCACGGACGAGGTGAGCGTGCGCGCCAGCAAAAGGAACAGCGGCGCGCGCCACGTCTTGTGGATGGCGACCAGGCGCTGACGGCATTCCATGAATCATGGTCGAGACGGCCCGGAAGTGCCGCGGCCCGTCCGACAACTGGAGAGTCCGGTCGCCTTCGCCGAGGCGGGAGCCCCGGCCTCAGGCGGTGAGGTCGATTTCCCTGCCGATGCCCTTCGCGCGCGCCCTTGCGACGATGAGGCCGCCGATCGCCAGATCCTGGATGGCAAGGCCGACGGAATTGAACAGGGTGATCTCGTCGGCCGATGACCGGCCGGCCGCCGCGCCGGTGATGACGTCGCCGATCTCGGTCGAGGCCTGCTGCGCGGTGATCGCGCCGTCGGCGATGGCCAGCAGCAGATCGCCGGAATCGTGCATGGCCATCGGAACGCTGTCGAGGAAGACCCGCGCCCGCGCCATTCCTTCGGAATCGATCTCCCGATGGTCCGGGCGCGGCGGCGCGCCGACCGCGTTGATATGCTGGCCCGGCTTGAACCAGGCGCCCTTGACATGCGGCTCGCGCGACGGGGTCAGCGTGCAGACGATATCGGCCTCGGCGAACACGTCCTGCGGCGAGGCGGCGCCCTCCAGCACGAGATCGGGAAAGTCGTGTCCCACCCGCTCGATGAAGCGGGCGACGGTGGCCTGCGAGCGCGACCAGACCACGACGCGCTCGATCGGCCGGACCTCGCGGATGGCGCGCACATGCTCGACGGCAAGGTCGCCGGCGCCGATCAGCCCCAGCACGCGGCTGTCGGCGCGCGAAAGATGGCGCGTCGCCACGGCGCTCGCCGCGGCCGTGCGGATGCGGGTCGGGATCTGGCCGTGGAAGATCGCCACCGGCGCCCCGGTCTCCTGCGAGACCAGCAGCGCGACGGACCGCTGCATCGGCAGGTTCCGCGCCGTGTTGTCGGGGATGTCGGCAAGCAGCTTGACGACGGCAAGCCCCTGGCGGTCGGCAAGGGCGGGCATCGCCAGATAGGCGCCGGTGCCGGAAGGAAGCTTCATCGCGACCGCCGCCGGCTGCGCGGCCGTGCCGCCGGACATGTCGGCATGCGCGGTTTCCACCGCCTCGATGACCTCGGCCATGGTCACCAGTCCTTCGATTTCGGACCGCGACAGCACGAGGGTCGTGCGCGGGGTCGGGTGGCGATCGGTTCTGTTGTCGAGGTCCATCGGCGTTCTCGCTGGCTTCGGGTGACGATGCGGATATGGATACGCATGCTATGATTTTTGTATGCAATGTCAAGGAACGATAATTGTATGGTATCTGGGTTCATGGATGCGATGGGACGATCGATTTGTATCCGGCAGTGTATGCAATGGATCGGCGGCGCGCCGGCAGCGTCCGGCCGCGCGGGCGCCTTTCGCAGGGGAGCCGGGGACGCGGACAAGGCGACAGGCGCGCACGGAAAAAGAAATTGCCCGGCTGGGCCTTAAAAGCGACAAAAATGGACGGATTCGCGCCAGGCGGGTCTGGACAAGGGGTTCGACTTTAGTCGTTATGCCGCGTTGGTTTTTGCGGGTACCGGAGTTGCCGCGGATGGATACGCAGTGGGGAGCAGGAAGAGAATGAACGCGAAGATTGGAGCGCTCAAGGAGAGCTATCCGGGCGAGGCCCGTGTCGCCATGACACCGGATAGCGCGGTTCAGCTCGGCAAACTGGGCTATGCCTGCCTCGTCGAGGCCGGCGCCGGCCTGCTGGCCGGCATTTCCGACGATGCCTACCGGGCCGCCGGCGTGACGGTGGTCGACGGCGCGGCCGCGCTGGTCGCGGCCTCGGATGTCGTCGTCAAGGTCCGTCCGCCGACGACGGCGGAAGTCGGGCTTCTCTCGCCGGGCAAGACGCTGATCTCGTTCTTCTATCCCGGCCAGAACGCGGAGCTGCTGGAGCAGGCCCGCGAGAAGGGCGCGAACGTCATCGCCATGGACATGGTGCCGCGCATCAGCCGAGCCCAGAAGATGGACGCGCTGTCGTCGATGGCCAACATCGCCGGCTACCGCGCGGTGATCGAGGCCGGCAACAATTTTGGCCGCTTCTTCACCGGCCAGATCACCGCCGCCGGCAAGGTCCCGCCGGCCAAGGTGCTGGTCATCGGCGCGGGCGTGGCGGGTCTTGCCGCCACCGGCGTCGCCGTCTCGCTCGGCGCGCAGACCTATGCCTTCGACGTGCGCCCGGAAGTGGCCGAGCAGATCGAATCGATGGGCGCGGATTTCGTCTATCTCGATTTCGACGGCGGCGCGCAGCAGGACGGCGCGGCGACCGGCGGCTATGCCGCCCCGTCCTCGCCGGAATTCCGTGAGAAGCAGCTTGCCAAGTTCCGCGAGCTCGCGCCGCAGATGGACATCGTCATCACCACGGCGCTGATCCCCGGCCGCGATGCGCCGAAACTGTGGCTTGCCGACATGGTGGCGGCGATGAAGCCGGGCTCCGTCGTCGTCGACCTCGCCGCCGAGCGCGGCGGCAATTGCGACCTCACCGTCGCCGACCAGAAGATCGTCTCGCCCAACGGCGTCACCGTCATCGGCTACACGGACTTCCCGAGCCGCATGGCCGCCCAGTCCTCGGCGCTCTATTCCACCAATATCCGCCACATGATGGCCGACCTGACGCCCGGCAAGGACGGCACGGTCGTGCACAATATGGAGGACGACGTCATCCGCGGCGCGACCGTCGCCTTCGAGGGGGCGATCACCTATCCGCCGCCGCCGCCGAAGATCGCGGCCATCGCCGCGCAGAAGCCCAAGGAGAAGGTGAAGGAGCCGACGCCGGAGGAGAAGCGCGCGGCGGAAGCGGCCGCCTTCAAGGCCGAGACGAAGAGCCAGCTTGCGCTGCTCGCCGTCGGCACGGCGCTCATGCTGATCGTCGGGGCCTTCGCGCCCGCGGCCTTCATGAGCCACTTCATCGTCTTCGTGCTCGCCTGCTTCGTCGGCTTCCAGGTGATCTGGAACGTCTCGCATTCGCTGCACACGCCGCTGATGGCCGTCACCAATGCGGTCTCGGGCATCGTCATCCTCGGCGCGCTGCTGCAGATCGGGTCAGGCAACTGGCTGGTGGTGCTGCTGGCGGCGCTGTCGGTGCTGATCGCCACGATCAACATCGTCGGCGGCTTCCTCGTCACCCGGCGCATGCTCGCCATGTTCCAGAAGTCGTGAGCGAGGGGATTTGATCATGACCATCGGTATCGTTTCGGCCGCCTATATCGCGGCGGCAGTCCTCTTCATCCTCTCCCTCGGTGGCCTTTCCGGCCAGGAAAGCGCCAAGCGCGCGGTCTGGTACGGCATCGTCGGCATGGCGCTCGCCGTCGTCGCCACGATCTTCGGGCCCGGCGTCGGCAACTGGTTCGTCATCGTCCTGATGATCGCCGGCGGCGCGGTGCTCGGCCATTTCGTCGCCTCGCGCGTGCAGATGACCGAGATGCCGCAGCTCGTGGCCGCGCTGCACTCCTTCGTCGGCCTTGCCGCCGTCTTCATCGGCTTCAACGCCCATCTGGAAGCGGTAAACGTCGCAAGCCTCGACGAGGCCGCCCGCTCGACGCTGACCGGCTTCGCCGCGCTCCTCGCCCACAAGGAGCCGGTCGAGCTTTCGATCATGAAGGTCGAGGTCTTCCTCGGCGTCTTCATCGGCGCGGTCACCTTCACCGGCTCGGTCGTCGCCTTCGGCAAGCTGGCCGGCAAGGTCGACGGCAAGGCGAAGAAGCTGCCCGGCGGGCATCTCCTGAACGCCGGTGCTGCGCTCCTCTCGCTGATCCTGCTGGTGATGTATGTCAACGGCGCCGGCGCCTGGACGCTCGTCCTCATGACGCTCGCCGCCTTCTTCATCGGCTATCACCTGATCATGGGCATCGGCGGCGCCGACATGCCGGTGGTCGTCTCCATGCTGAACAGCTATTCGGGCTGGGCGGCCGCCGCCATCGGCTTCACGCTCGGCAACGACCTTCTCATCGTCACCGGCGCGCTGGTCGGCTCGTCGGGCGCGATCCTCTCCTACATCATGTGCAAGGCGATGAACCGCTCCTTCGTCTCGGTCATCCTCGGCGGCTTCGGCGGCACGACGGGACCGGCGATGGAGATCACCGGCGAGCAGATCGCCATCGATGCGGAAGGCGTGGCGGCGGCGCTGAACGATGCCGACAGCATCGTCATCGTGCCGGGCTACGGCATGGCGGTGGCGCAGGCCCAGCAATCGGTCTCCGAACTGACACGCAAGCTGCGCGCGGCCGGCAAGACCGTGCGCTTCGCCATCCATCCCGTCGCCGGCCGCCTGCCGGGCCACATGAACGTGCTGCTCGCCGAGGCGAAAGTGCCCTACGACATCGTGCTGGAGATGGACGAGATCAACGACGATTTCCCGGAGACCGACGTCGTCATCGTCATCGGCTCGAACGACATCGTCAATCCGGCGGCGCAGGAGGATCCCAATTCGCCGATCGCCGGCATGCCGGTGCTCGAAGTGTGGAAGGCCAAGCAGGTGTTCGTCTCCAAGCGCGGCCAGGGCACCGGCTATTCCGGCATCGAGAACCCGCTGTTCTACAAGGACAACACCCGCATGTTCTACGGCGACGCCAAGAAGAGCATCGACCAGTTGCTGCCGGCGCTGGCTTAGCCTCGGCTCCCGCCTGCGCCCTGCAAGGGGCGCAGGTATCTGCCCATGCCGGGCGAGGGGATGCCGGCCTTGCCGGCAGGCCGATCCCGGCGCGATGCATAGACCCGATTCCCGCCGGTTTCCCGGTGCGGCGCGAAACGGCGATTCGCCCTAAAGCCTTGCCTTGAAAAAGCGATTCCGCGTCCCGATTTAAGGCGTATCCAGCTCGCCTCCGCCCGTTTCCGGCAGTTTCGCTCGTGCATTTAAGGCTTGCGCATTCGTTGCGAAAGCCTTAAACGCCTGCCAAACCGGACGGGCCGGTTAGCCCAACTTTCGTTCATAGGAAAAAGACATGGCAAAAGGTAAGTTTGAGCGCAACAAGCCTCACGTAAACATCGGCACGATCGGCCACGTCGACCACGGCAAGAC
>JBDHSZ010000129.1:0-10977 GCA_039812945.1 Shinella sp. | reverse complement strand
TCGTTGACCGGCATCTTGGCGATGATGTTCTCGAGCGCGATGACGTCGGGCTGCTTCATGTCCTGCAGCGCCCGCTCCGCCTTCATCGAGTAGCTGATGCCGTCGTCGTTGCGCCCGGCGATGGCCGGGTTGCGCATGACGATCTTGCCGTCCTCGATGGTCGCGCTTTCGACCTGGAGATTGTCGGGAATATAGGTCCGCACGATCGAGACGACCGCGAAGACCGCGCCGATGACGAGGGCGGCGACCGGCAGGGCGATCTTCAACAGGCGCACGCGCCGGGAATGCCGCGTCGCGAGGCGGTAAGCCTCGGCGGTCACGCCTGCACCCGTTGCACCCGTCGGTGCTTCTGTCGCGCTGTCCAGCATCCTGCCTGCTTGAATTCCCGGTTCCGGCGCTCGCCGCGCCCGAGGGGGCCGCAAGTATTACGGGCCCCATATGGCGATTATTCCTGAACAAACAATGGATGTCCAAGAAAGTTCGGCGACGATTTGCCATTTGCGCGGGGAATGCCATATCGATAGGGCCTTCTGCAAGCCTCCTTGAGGAAAGGCGGCCATCAGCATCGAGGACAGGACATGGAACGATCCGCCATCGCCGACCGCCGGCAACTGCGCCGCAAGCTCACCTTCTGGCGCGTCGCGGCCGTGCTGATCGCGCTCGCCGCGATCTTCGCCGCCGCCGCCTGGCGCTGGCCGGGCGGCGGGGCGGGCGACCATATCGCCCGTGTCAGCATCACCGGCATCATCCAGGACGACAAGGACCTCCTGGAGCGGCTCGACCGGATCGCCCGCAACGACCGGGCCAAGGCGCTGGTCGTGACGATCGCCTCGCCCGGCGGCACGACCTATGGCGGCGAGGTGATCTTCAAGGCGCTGCGCAAGGTGGCGGAGAAGAAGCCGGTCGTCTCCGACGTGCGCACGCTCGCCGCCTCGGCCGGCTACATGGTCGCGACGGCCGGCGACACGATCATCGCCGGCGAAAGCTCGATCACCGGCTCCATCGGCGTGCTCTTCCAGTATCCGCAGATGAAGGAGCTGATGGACAAGATCGGCGTCTCGCTGGAGGAGATCAAGTCCGCGCCGCTGAAGGCTGAGCCCTCGCCGTTCCACCCGGCGAGCGAGGAGGCCAAGACGATGATCCGCGCCATGGTGATGGACAGCTACGACTGGTTCGTCGATCTCGTCGCCGAGCGCCGCAAGCTGCCGCGCGCCGATGTGCTGCGCCTTGCCGACGGCAGCATCTTCACCGGCCGCCAGGCGCTCGCGGCGAAGCTGGTCGACACGCTGGGCGGGCCGGAGGCGATCCGCGCCTATCTGGAAGAGCGCAAGGTGGCGGCCGACCTGCCGGTCGTCGACTACGAGCCGACGAAGGGCTCGGGCATTCCCTTCATCGGCGGCAGCATCCGCGAACTCGCCCGCTCGGTGCTCGGCCTGTCGCTCGACCTCCAGCCGGCGATCGAAAAGCTGGCCGGGGAAAAGTTGTTTCTTGACGGTCTGGTCTCGGTTTGGCAGGTTGACCGCGATTGAAAAACAAGAACTTTGAGGGGGATACAGTGATCAAGTCGGAACTGGTTCAGATCGTCGCAGCTCGCAATCCCCATCTCTACCACCGGGATGTCGAGAACATCGTCAACGCGGTGCTGGACGAGATCACCGACGCGCTGGCGGCGGGCAACCGCGTGGAGCTGCGCGGCTTCGGCGCCTTTTCCGTCAAGAACCGCCCCTCGCGCTCCGGCCGCAACCCGCGCACGGGCGATGCGGTCTTCGTCGAGGAGAAGTGGGTCCCGTTCTTCAAGACAGGCAAGGAGCTGCGCGAGCGCCTCAATCCCGGTCAGGCCGACCAGGACGATTGAGGCGGCGACGCCGTTAAGGTGAGGCTATGGTCAAGAGAATAGTCAACGTCGTCATTCTGATCCCGATCGCCATCGTGCTGATCGTCCTGTCGGTGGCGAACCGGCAGCCGGTGACGCTGGCGCTCAATCCGTTCCGGCCGGAGGACAGCATGCTCTCCGTCACCGCGCCCTTCTTCGTCTACCTCTTCCTCGCGACGATCTTCGGCCTCGTCCTCGGCGCGCTGATCACCTGGTTCACCCAGGGCAAATACCGCAAGCGCGCCCGCGTCGAGGCGAGCGAGGCGGTGAAGTGGCACGGCGAGGCCGAAAAACACCGCACCCGCGCCGAGGCCATCGCCTCGCAGGCCGTGGTGCCGGTTTCGGGGCGCTAGATCAAGCGGACCCGCCGTTCAGCCGCGCGCCGAGATCGGAGAAGAACTGCGCCGCCAGCTTCTTCGATGTCGAATCGATGAGCCGCGAGCCGAGCTGGGCGAGCTTGCCGCCGATCTGCGCCTTCACGTCATAGGCAAGGATCGTCTCGCCGCCGTCCTCCGTGAGGCGCACGTCCGCGCCGCCCTTGGCAAAGCCCGCGATGCCGCCCTTGCCCTCGCCCGAGATCGTGTAGCTTTCCGGCGGGTTGAGGTTGGAGAGCGTCACCTCGCCGTTGAACGTCGCCGAGACGGGCCCGATCTTGATCTTCACGGTGGCTTCCAGCTCGCTCGGCGATTTCATGGTGAGCGACTGACAGCCCGGAATGCAGGCCTTCAGGATCTCGGGATCGTTGAGCGCCGCCCAGACGGCGTCGCGCGGGGCGGCAATGCGTTCTTCGCCGGACATGTCCATGATCGATCCTCCTCCCGGAACGGTTCAGGATTTATCGCAATCGGAAAGCGCTTTGCCAAGTGGGGGAGGGATGGTATGGGAGCCGCTTGTTTTCCGGCGCTGCCGGCCAGATTTCAACCGACGACGGACGATCGATCGTGAAGGACAGACACCGCCGGCCGAAGAGCGGCCCCGCCGCGCCCGCAAGGACCCCGGCACACAGCAGGCCGCCTGTGAAAATGCAGGTTCCGAAGAAGGAACCGCGTCCCGCGCCAGAAGCCCCCGCCCGCCCGCTGATCCGCCGCGAGGGCGAAAAGCCCGCCGAGCGCGTGCCGGTGATCCTCGAGACGGCCGGCTCGGACCAGTACCGCCTCATCGACAGCGGCGCCGGCGAGAAGCTGGAGCAATACGGCCCCTACCGCATCGTGCGCCCCGAGGCGCAGGCGCTCTGGCAGCGCAGCCTGCCCGATAGCGTCTGGGACAAGGCCGACGCCCTCTTCACCGGCGATACGGACGAGGACGGCATGGGCCGCTGGAAGTTCCCGAGGGCCGCGCTCGGCGAGACCTGGCCGATGCAGCTCCTCGGCGTCGATTTCCATGGCCGCTTCACCGCCTTCCGCCATGTCGGCGTCTTCCCCGAACAGCTCGCCCACTGGAGCTGGATGAAGGAGAAGGTCGCGGCGGCGGGCCGGCCCGTCAAGGTGCTCAACCTCTTCGGCTATACGGGCGTCGCCTCGCTGGTCGCGGCAAGCGCCGGCGCGGAGGTCACCCATGTCGACGCCTCGAAGAAGGCCATCGGCTGGGCGCGCGAGAACCAGGCGCTCGGTCGCATGGAGAAGCTGCCGATCCGCTGGATCTGCGAGGATGCGATGAAGTTCATCCAGCGCGAGGAGCGCCGCGGCAGCCAATACGACATCATCCTCACCGACCCGCCGAAATTCGGCCGCGGCCCGAACGGCGAGGTCTGGCATCTCTTCGACCACCTGCCGCTGATGCTCGACATCTGCCGCGGGATATTGTCGCCCAAGGCCATCGGCCTCGTGCTGACGGCCTATTCGATCCGCGCGAGCTTCTATTCCATCCACGAGCTGATGCGCGAGACCATGCGCGGGGCCGGCGGCACGGTGGAATCGGGCGAGCTCGTCATCCGCGAGAGCGGCCCGGACGGCGGCGAGGCCGGCCGCGCCCTCTCCACCTCCCTCTTCAGCCGATGGATCAGCGCATGAGCCACGATCACCACGCAACGCGCCGCGTCGGGCAGGTGAAGGAGGTCACGAGCCTCGCCAACCCCATCGTCAAGGACATCAAGGCGCTCGCCAACAAGAAGGACCGCGACGCGACGCGCAGCTTTCTCGCCGAGGGCCTGAAGCTGGTCATCGACGCGCTGGAACTCGGCTTCGAGATCAGGACGCTGATCTATGCCAAGAACGTCAAGGACAAGCCGCAGGTCGTGCAGGCCGCGACGAAGACGGTGGCGCGCGGCGGGCTGGTGCTGGAGGTCAGCGAGAAGGTGCTGTCCTCGATCACCCGGCGCGACAATCCGCAGATGGTCGTCGGCGTCTTCGCCCAGCGCTGGACGAATCTCCGCGACCTGAAGCCGCAGGCCGGCGAGACCTATGTGGCGCTCGACCGGGTGCGCGATCCCGGCAATCTCGGCACGATCATCCGCACGGCGGATGCGGCGGGCGCGAGCGGCGTCATCCTGATCGGCGAGACGACCGATCCCTATTCGATGGAGACCGTGCGCGCCACCATGGGCTCGGTCTTCGCCCTGCCGCTGGTCAAGGCGAGCCCCGCCGAATTCATCGCCTGGAAGAAGGGCGCGGGCGTTTCCGTCGTCGCCACCCATCTTGCCGGCGCGGTCGACTACCGCACCATCGATTACCGCAAGAAGCCCGTCGTCCTCTTGATGGGCAACGAGCAGGCCGGCCTGCCGGAGGAGCTGGCCCGCGAGGCCGACGCGCTCGCCCGCATCCCGCAGGCGGGCCTTGCCGATTCGCTCAACCTCGCCATCGCCACCGGCATCATGCTCTTCGAGGCGCGCCGCCATCTCCTGACGCTGGAAGAGCGCGCATGAGCGAGCGCATCCCGCTTTTCTCCCGGCCGCTGCCGGTCGTCGTCCTCATCCTCGTCGCGCTGCTGCTCGACCAGGCGATAAAGTTCGCCGTGGAGATCTGGCTTCCCTTCCAGGAGCCGGTGCACGTCCTGCCGGTGCTGGCGCTCTACCGCACCTATAATTACGGCGTCGCCTTCTCCATGCTGTCGGGCATGGAGGGCTGGTTCATCGTCGCGCTCCGGCTCTTCGTCGTCGCCTTCGTCGTCTGGCTCTGGCGGCAGACGCCGAAGGCGCACGGGCTCGCCCATGCCGGCTACGCCTTCATCATCGCCGGCGCCTTCGGCAATCTCATCGACCGGGCGCTTTTCGGCTATGTGATCGACTACGTGCTGTTCCACACCGAGACCTGGTCCTTCGCGGTCTTCAACCTCGCCGACAGCTTCATCACCATCGGCGCCGGCCTCGTCATCCTCGACGAGGTCCTGCTGCTGCGCCGTCCGAAAAGCTAAAATTCGAACGACTTGCTGAAGCCGATCTGAACGGACGCCGTGCTAAGCGGGTCTCATGAGTGAACCCGTCAAGCTACAGAACCGGCTCAGGGCCGAATTCGCCGATGAACCGCGCCGCCCCGCCCGCGACCCTTCCGAAGGGGATGCGGCGCGCGCGCCCGACGACATGGAGCGCGCCGCGCCGGCGCCCGAGCCGGAAGGCCATGCGGCGATCCGCAGCGTGATCGCCGGCATCGGGCTGCTGATGGCCGCGCTGGTCCTGTCGACGGGCATGGCGGCCGGGTTCTATATCGCCGCCGCCGGCCTCGGCCTTGCGGGCTTTGCGGGCGCGATCCTCCTCCTGCGGACCCGCCGTCCGGCCGCCGGCATGGAGGCCGCGCACGACCGCACCTGGGAGCGCAGCGAGACCTCGGAAATCCTCTCGGCCATCCATGACGTGCTGGGCGACATCGTCGTCATGCGCGCGCTCGACGGCCGCATCCTCGGCGCCAATGCCGTGCTGCGCACGCTGACCGGCGTGGCCGATGTCGAGGGCAGGACCTGCGAGGCCCTCGGCCTTGCCTTCCGCTCGCAGGCGACACCCCATCGCTACGACGTCGATGTCGCCGGGCGCATCTATTCCTGGCACGACGTCACCGTGCGCGATCCCGCCTCCGGCGAGCTGGTCGTGCATTCCATCGCCCGCGACGTCACCGAGGAGCGCCGCGCCGAAGGCGAGCGTGAGCGCGCCCGCCGGAAGGCGGAGGAGGCGAGCGCCGCCAAGTCGCGCCTGCTCGCCACCGTCAGCCACGAGATCCGCACGCCGCTTTCCGGCATCCTCGGCATGTCGCACCTGATCGGCCAGACGCGGCTGACGGCCGAGCAGAAGAACTATCTCGCCGGCATGCGCCAGTCCGGCCACGCCCTCGTCCAGCTCGTCGACGATCTTCTCGACTTCTCCTCCATCGAGGCCGGTCGCTTCCAGCTCCGCCCCTCCGAGGAGCCGGTGCGCCCGATGCTGGAGAGCGTCGTGGAGATGCTCTCCCCCCGCGCCCATGAGAAGGGCATCGAGATCGGCTCCTTCGTCTCGCCCGAGGTGCCGGGCCTCCTCATGTACGACGCGCCGCGCCTGCGCCAGGTGCTCTACAACGTCGTCGGCAACGCCGTGAAGTTCACCCATGCCGGCGGCGTCTCGCTGGAAACCACGCTCGACCGCGACGCCGTCGTCATCCGCGTCAGCGATACCGGCCCCGGCATGAATGCCGGGGAGCAGGCGCGCATTTTCGAGGAATTCGAGCAGACGGGCAGCGCCGCCCAGCGCAGCGGCGGCACCGGCCTCGGCCTTGCCATCTCCGCCCGCATCCTTCGCGAGGCCGGCGGCGCGCTGACGCTGGAAAGCACGCCCGGCAAGGGCAGCACCTTCATCATCCGCATGCCGGTCGATCCGCGCGCGGTGAAGGCGGCCGGCGGCGCGCGCAAGGGCATCCTGGCGGGCAGCCTCGTCTTCCTCCTCGCCCCCGAAGGCCCGGCCTCGGCGGCGCTGGCGCGCACCATCGACGCGCTCGGCGGCGCCTGCCATCGCGCGACCTCGATTCCCGAGGCGCTCGACCTTGCCCAGCGCCTTTCCGGCCGCAAGGCGGAGCTGACCGACATCATCGTCGACAACCGCCTCGCCGGCGCCTTCCGCCGCGAGCTCGCCGGTCTTGCCTATCTCGGCGACAGCCGAGCGCGCCGCATCTATCTCGTCAACCCGGAGGAGCGTGGCGCGCGGGCGATCGGCAATGGCGAAGGCTACGATTCCTGGCTGATCCGCCCGCTGCGCGAGCGCTCGCTGGTCGAGGTGCTGTGCGGCCGGGTGAAGGGTATCGAGGTGCGCGACGCGATCAACGACAACCGCCCGATCCTCAAGGACCTGCCGCAGGCCGTGTCCGACCCGCTGCCGGCCGCCCCGGCGGGCGCGCGCATCCTCCTCGCCGAGGACGATCCGGTCAACGCCATGCTGGTGCGCTCGGTGCTGGAGCGCGCGGGCCATGTCGTGCGCCATGTGCCGGATTATCCGGGCCTCGTCTCGGCGCTCGCCGGGGCTGCGGATGCTTTCGCCGCCGATCTCATCGTCACCGATCTCGGCATGCCGGGCGGCGAGGGCGCGGAGATGATCGCGCGCATCGCCCGCTGCGATGACGGCAAGGCCCGCCTGCCGCTCGTCGTGCTGACGGCGGACAGCCGCGCCGGCCTGCGCGAGGAGCTGCTGGATATCGGTGCGGATGCGGTGCTGGCGAAGCCGGCGGACCCGGCCGCGCTGCTCGCGGAGATCGCCCGCCTGACCCGCCGCGCCATGGCCTGACGGCGGGCCGTGGCCGCATGGCGGCTACCCAAGCCTGCTTTACGTCATTATCCTGTTGCAGAATCGTGGTCTAACCCACGCAGTTTCGCAGAACGGGTACATCGCCATGACGCTCGACCTCGCCCAGACCACCGTTTCCCAGGAGATCGCCCGCAAGCCGGCGTCCGTGCCCGGCCGCTCCGGCGCGGACGTGCTCGGCCGCATCGGCCATCTGGAGACGCGCATCGCCCGCTCCGTCTCGGAGATCGACGCCGCGCAGGCCGTCCGCTACCGCGTCTTCGTCGAGGAGATGCACGCGACGCTTTCGCCCGACGCCGTGCGCCGCAAGCGCGACATCGACGCCTGGGACATGGTCTGCGACCACCTGCTGGTGCTCGACACCTCGATCGAGGGCGATGCGGAAGAGCAGATCGTCGGCACCTATCGCCTGCTGCGGCAGGACGTGGCGGCCGGTTCCGGCGGCTTCTATTCCCAGTCGGAATTCGACGTCGACGCGCTGATCGCCCGCCATCCCGACAAGCGCTTCATGGAGCTCGGCCGCTCCTGCGTGCTGCCCGCCTACCGCACCAAGCGCACGGTGGAGCTGCTCTGGCAGGGCGCCTGGGCCTATTCGCTGAAGCACGGCATCGACGTGATGTTCGGCTGCGCCTCCTTCCACGGCACCGTGCCGGCGGAGCATGCGCTGGCGCTTTCCTTCCTGCACCACAACGTTCTCGCCCGGGACGAATGGAGCGTCTCGGCCCGGCCGGAACTCTTCCGCACCATGGACCTGATGCCAACGGAGGGCATCGACGCGCGCAAGGCGCTCACCGCCATGCCGCCGCTGGTCAAGGGCTACCTGCGTCTCGGCGCGGCGATCGGCGACGGCGCGGTGGTCGACCGCGCCTTCAACACGACGGACGTCCTGATCGTCCTGCCGATCGGCAAGATCTCCGGCCGTTATCTGAATTATTACGGGGCCGATGCCGGGCGTTTCGGAAGTTGATGGCTATGGCGAATAGCGAATAGGGAGTAGCGAATAGAACAAGATAGACGCATCCTATTCGCTATTCGCTATTCGCTATTCGCTATTCGCTATTCGCTATTCGCTATTCGCTATTCGCTATTCGCTTCCTGCCTAGACCCCCGAATTGAACGCCGCTATCGTCGCCATGTTGACGATGTCGCTGTCGCGCGCGCCCATGGTGACGATCTGCACCGACTTGTCGAGGCCGACGAGCAGCGGGCCGATGACGGTCGAGCCGCCGAGCTCCTGCAGCATCTTCGTCGAGATCGACGCCGAGTGGAACGCCGGCATGACCAGCACGTTGGCCGGGCTGGAGAGGCGGCAGAACGGATATTGCTCCATCACCTTGGGATTGAGCGCCACGTCGGCCGCCATCTCGCCGTCATATTCGAAATCGACGCGGCGGCGGTCGAGGATCTTCACCGCCTCGCGCACCCGCTCCGAGCGCTCGCCCGAGGGATGGCCGAAGGTCGAATAGGCGAGCATGGCGACGCGCGGATCGTAGCCGAGGCGGCGGGCGAGACCTGCCGCTTCCTCAGCGATGTCGGCGAGCTCCTCCGAGGAAGGCATGTCGTGCACGGCGGTGTCGGCCACGAGCACGGCCCGGCCGCGGCAGAGCGCCAGCGAGGCGCCGATGACCCGGTGGCCGGGCTTGGCGTCGATGCAGCGGCGCACGTCCTCCAGCGCCGTCGAATAGTTGCGGGTGAGGCCCGTCACCATGGCGTCGGCGTCGCCGAGCGCCACCATGCAGGCGCCGAAATGGTTGCGGTCGTTGTGGATCAGGCGCTGCACGTCGCGGAACAGGAAGCCGCTGCGTTGCAGGCGCGCATAGAGATAGTCGACATAGGCGCCGTTGCGCTTGGAGATGCGCGCATTGACCAGCTCGATGCCGGGCCGGTCGAGATCGATGCCGGCCTTGCCGGCGGTCTCGCGGATCTGCTCCTCGCGGCCGATCAGGATGGCGGTGCCGAGCTGCTGGTTCACATAGGAGATGGCCGCGCGCATCATCTGCTCCTCCTCGCCCTCGGCGAAGACGACGTGCTTGGGCTGGCGGCGCACGCGGGCGTAGATCTGCTGCAGCGTCGAGGCGATGGGGTCGCGCCGGGCGCGCAGGTCGCGGGCATAGGCGTCGAGGTCCGGGATGTCCTTGCGCGCGACGCCGGTCTCCATCGCGGCCTTGGCGACGGCGACGGGAATGGCCGAGATCAGGCGCGGATCGAACGGCACGGGGATGATGTATTGCGCCCCGAAGCGCGGGCGCACGCCCTGATAGGCGGCGGCGACGTCGTCCGGCACGTCCTCCTTGGCAAGGTTGGCCAGCGCCTCGGCGGCGGCGATCTTCATCGCGTCGTTGATCGTCGAGGCGCGCACGTCGAGCGCCCCGCGGAAGATATAGGGGAAGCCCAGAACATTGTTGACCTGGTTCGGATAGTCCGAGCGGCCGGTCGCGACGATCGCGTCGTCACGGATGCGGGCGACCTCTTCCGGGGTGATCTCCGGGTCGGGATTGGCCATGGCGAAGATGATCGGCCGCGGCGACATGGAGCGGATCATCTCCTCCGACAGCGCTCCCTTGGCCGAAAGGCCGAAGACCACGTCGGCGTCCTTCATGGCGTCGGCCAGCGTGCGGCGGTCCGTCTTGACGGCGTGTGCCGATTTCCACTGGTTCATGCCGTCCTCGCGGCCCTGGTAGATGACGCCCTTGGTGTCGCAGAGGATGACGTTGTCGGGGGCGAAGCCCATCGCCTTGATGAGCTCGATGCAGGCGATGGCGGCGGCGCCCGCGCCGTTGCACACCAGCTTGGTCGTCTTGAAGTCGCGGCCGGTCAGCGTCAGCGCGTTGATCAGGCCGGCGGCGGCGATGATGGCGGTGCCGTGCTGGTCGTCGTGGAAGACCGGGATGTCCATCAGTTCGCGCAGCCGCTGCTCGATGATGAAGCAGTCGGGCGCCTTGATGTCCTCCAGGTTGATGCCGCCGAAGGAGGGGCCGAGATAGCGCACGCAGTTGATGAACTCGTCGACATTCTCCGTGTCGACCTCGAGGTCGATGGAATCGACGTCGGCGAAGCGCTTGAAGAGGACGGACTTGCCTTCCATCACCGGCTTGGAGGCGAGCGCGCCGAGATTGCCGAGGCCGAGGATGGCGGTGCCGTTCGAGATGACGGCGACCATGTTGCCGCGCGTCGTGTAGTCATAGGCGGTGGCGGGGTCCTCGGCGATGGCCTTCACCGGCACGGCGACGCCGGGCGAATAGGCGAGCGACAGGTCGCGCTGCGTCGCCATCGGCTTGGTCGGCGTGATCTCGAGCTTGCCGGGGCGGCCGTTGGCGTGGAAATCCAGCGCTTCCTTGTCCGTGACGGTTGCCCTCTGGCGATCTGATTTGTCGGTTCCCGGCATGTTCCCCCCTTCACACTCCTGTGGGCGATA
>JBDHSZ010000128.1:0-11117 GCA_039812945.1 Shinella sp. | reverse complement strand
AGCAGGCGATCATCATGAAGCGCCATGGCGTGAAGATCGAGCTGTTCGACAACCTGAAGGGCCTGTTCGGCAAGAAGGCCAAACCATCCTGACGACGCTTCCGGCGACCATCGCGAAAACCCGGCCTTGCGCCGGGTTTTCTTTTGGCGCGCCGGCTCCGCTTGACATTCCCGGCCAAAACCGGGAAGCCGGAAGCCTGACGAGACGATAGAGAAATCGATGACAGAGACGAGCGTACAGGACGACAAGCCGCTGTTCGGCAGGCCGTGGATCTTCATCCGCGGCGTGCCGGCGATGAAATTCCTGCCGCCCGAGGGGCCGCCGGAGATCGCCTTTGCCGGCCGCTCGAATGTCGGCAAGTCGTCGCTGATCAATGCGCTGGTCGGCCACAAGGGCCTGGCGCGCACCTCCAACACGCCCGGCCGCACGCAGGAGCTCAACTACTTCGTGCCGGACGGCTTTTCCGGCGCGGACGGCGATCTGCCGCCCATGGCGCTGGTCGACATGCCCGGCTACGGCTATGCGCAGGCGCCGAAGGAGCAGGTGGATGCGTGGACGAAGCTGGTCTTCGACTATCTGCGCGGCCGCTCGACGCTGAAGCGCGTCTATGTGCTGATCGACAGCCGCCACGGCATCAAGAAGAACGACGAGGAGGTCTTCGCGCTGCTCGACAAGGCGGCCGTCTCCTACCAGATCGTGCTGACCAAGACCGACAAGATCAAGGAGGCGGGCGTTCCGCGCCTCGTCGAGGAGACGCTGCAGAAGATCGCCAAGCGGCCCGCCGCCTATCCCGAGGTGCTGGCGACCTCGTCGGAAAAGGGCCGCGGGCTCGACGCGCTGCGCGACGCCATCCTCACGGCCATCGCGCGATAGCTCAATTGGCCCGCGCGGCTATCGGCTCCGCGCCGCCGCCGACGGGCCTCGGCCGCACGGAAAGCCTGCCGCCCGCCGCAAGACGCTCGTGCAGCCCCGCCGGCACGGCAAGCCCGTCCCTGCCCTTTCCCGGCAGCACGCCGAGCGAGACGGGCGCCTTGCCCTCCTCGGTCAGCCAGACCTCCAGCACGCCCTCGCCGGGACGCGGCGCGAGCAGCGCGCTCATCGAGAAGGCGAGGCCCGCCGCGACGGCGAGCGAGGCGAAGGCCAGCGCGCGCCAGAGCGTCAGCGAATGCCAGCAGCCGCCGGCGACCTTGCCGCAAAGCACCGCATCGGGCGGCGCGGCGGTCAGGACGTCCCGGCCGACCGGATGAGGATAGGCGGGCAGTCCCGCGTCGTCGGGCGCGGACAGGTTCTCCTTCCAGCGGCTGACGATGGCGGCGAACTGCCGGTCCTTCGCAAGCCGCGCCTCGACCTTGCTGCGCTCTTCGGCGGACAGCGCGCCGAGCACGTATTCGCCCGCGATCACCTCGTCGCAGCAGGGTTCTCTCATCTTTCGACCGGACGCCGTCATCGGCTCATGCACTCTCTCGTTCGACGGATTGCCGCGGGGCAGGCCCCGCATCCTCTATATAGGAATGCCAAAACGGTTTTGCTCATGCAAATGCGCCGGAGCGCCATCCTATCCGCAAAGGCCAGCCGCACCGACGATCCATGTGCCCTCAGGGCTTTTTCCGGCGCGGGGCGCCATTGTGGCCGGGGGATCATTCCATCGCCGCCAAACATGCGTTAAACAGGCCCCGTCCAATTCCACGAGGCCGCCATGTCCCTATCCGAAAGCGAAACCCAAGCCCGCCTTCTCGCGCAGGCCCTGCCCTACATGCAGCGCTACGAGAACAAGACCATCGTGGTGAAATACGGCGGCCACGCCATGGGCAACCCGGAGCTGGGTAAGGCCTTCGCCAGCGACATCGCGCTTCTCAAGCAGTCGGGCGTCAACCCCATCGTCGTGCATGGCGGCGGCCCGCAGATCGGCGCGATGCTGAGCAAGATGGGCATCGAATCGAAGTTCGAGGGGGGCCTGCGCGTCACCGACCAGAAGACGGTCGAGATCGTCGAGATGGTGCTGGCCGGCTCGATCAACAAGGAGATCGTCGCCCTCATCAACCAGACGGGCGAATGGGCGATCGGCCTGTGCGGCAAGGACGGCAACATGGTCTTCGCCGAGAAGGCCAGGAAGACCGTGGTCGACCCGGACAGCAATATCGAGCGCATCCTCGACCTCGGCTTCGTCGGCGAGGTGGTGGAGGTCGACCGCACGCTGATCGACCTGCTCGCCAAGTCCGAGATGATCCCGGTCATCGCCCCGGTCGCGCCCGGCCGCGACGGCCATACCTACAACATCAACGCCGACACCTTCGCCGGGGCGATCGCCGGCGCGCTGAACGCCACGCGCCTGCTCTTCCTGACGGACGTTCCGGGCGTGCTCGACAAGAACGGCCAGCTCATCAAGGAGCTCTCCGTCGCCGAGGCCCGCGCGCTCATCAAGGACGGCACGATCTCCGGCGGCATGATCCCCAAGGTCGAGACCTGCATCGACGCCATCAAGGCGGGCGTGCAGGGCGTCGTCATCCTCAACGGCAAGACGGCCCATGCCGTGCTGCTCGAGATCTTCACCGAGCACGGCGCGGGCACGCTGATCATTCCCTGAACTGGAGCATTTTTGTCGCATTATCCGACGCCGAAGCGACTTCGTTTCGGCTGGAAATGCTCTAGCCGTAGACGATGAGGGCGAGCACGCCGACGACGATGAGCGCGCAGCCGGCCACTTCCAGCCGGTTGATGCGCTCCTTGAAGATGAAGACCGTGGAGGCGAAGGTGAAGAGCATCTCCACCTGCGCCAGCGCCTTCACCACCGCCGCCTGCTGCAGCGTCATGGCCATGAACCAGCCGAAGGAGGCCGTGGCGCCGACGAAGCCGACCAGCAGCGCCGGCCGCCAGGCCGCCGCGATGCGCCCCAGCTCCGCCCGCTCGCGCGCCAGGATCCAGCCGAGCATCAGCAGCGTCTGCAGCACGATGACGAAGACCAGCGTGTAGCTCGCCTGCATGGCGTAGTCGGGCGCGGGCAGGCTCGGGGCCAGCGCCAGCGAGGCCGAGCGGTAGGCGACGGCGGAGATGCCGAAGCAGGTGCCGGAGAGCAGGCCGACGCCGGCGGTGCGCGTGAGGACCGAGGTGAACAGCGAGCGCACGGAAACGGCGCTGCGGGCGACCGAGATGACCATGACCCCGGCGACGGAGACCGCGATGGCGACCAGCGTGCCGGCGGAGGCGCGCTCGCCGAGGAAGACGAGGCCGAACAGCGCGGCCTGCGCCGGCTCGGTGCGCGAATAGGCGGTGCCGACGGCGAAGTTGCGGAACGAGAAGAGGTGGACGAGCAGGAAGGTCGCGGCGATCTGCGCGATGCCGCCGAGGACCGCCCAGAGGAAGAACGCGCCGTTCGGCACCGGCAGCGGCCTTGCGAAGGCGAAGACCAGCACCGCCATATAGGCAAGCGCGAAGGGCATGCCGAAGCCGAAGCGCACGAAGGTCGCCCCGGTCGTGCCCATCCGGCCCTTCAGGTGCTTCTGCATGGCGGAGCGGACATTCTGGAGGAAGGCCGCGGCGATGGTGATGAGAACCCAGATTTCCATGCTCTGCCGCTAGCATGCGGGTTCGGGCAAATCCATCGCGGCGGGCGCTGCCTCCCCCAAATTTCCGTTTTCCTCGCCGCCCGCCCGTGCCATAAGACGGGCCATGAGCGATCTTCCGAACAAAGCCGATTTTTCCCATGTGCGTGACTGGGTCTTCGACCTCGACAACACGCTTTACCCGCACCATGTCGACCTCTTCGCGCAGATCGACAAGAACATGACGGCTTACGTCTCGGCGCTGCTGGGCCTGTCGCGCGAGGAGGCGCGCGCCCTGCAGAAGCAATATTACTTCGACCACGGCACCACGCTGAAGGGGCTGATGATCCATCACGGCATCGACCCGTCCGACTTCCTCGAAAAGGCGCATGCGATCGATTACGACGTGCTGTCGCCGGACCTGCCGCTCGGCGAGGCGATCCAGGCGCTGCCGGGCCGCAAGTTCATCTTCACCAACGGCAGCGTCAGGCATGCCGAGATGGCGGCGAGGGCGCTCGGCATCTTCCACCATTTCGACGACGTCTTCGACATCGTGGCGGCGGAATATGTGCCGAAGCCGGCGGGCGAGACCTATGACAAGTTCATGGCGCTGCACCGGGTCGAGACGACCCATGCCGTGATGTTCGAGGACCTGCCGCGCAACCTCGTCGTGCCGAAGACGCTCGGCATGAAGACCGTGCTGCTGACCCCGCGCGACGCCGGCCACGAATTCACCGACGCCTGGGAAAAGCGCACGGAAGAGGACCGGCATATCGACTACGCCACCTCGGACCTGACGGCCTTCCTCAACGCGCTGCTTTGAGCCAGCCCCGCCGGCCACATTCCCGACACGGAAAAAACCCTTTCCGGTCAAAAGGTTGAATTACCAATTTGTAACTGGCGCCGGCCGGCGTTCCCCCTATCCTCGCTCCCAAGGGACATGATGATGGATAAGGAACGACCATGGCCAACAAAGACCTTCTGCTCGGCGCCGTTGCCGCCGGCCTTCTTCTTTCGGGCCTCAGCGCCCCCGCATTCGCCGCCAAGGGCGAGGGCAGGCATCACCAGCGCCATGCCGCGATGATCGAGCGCCTCGAC
This sequence comes from Shinella sp., assembly GCA_039812945.1. Classification (GTDB taxonomy): domain Bacteria; phylum Pseudomonadota; class Alphaproteobacteria; order Rhizobiales; family Rhizobiaceae; genus Shinella. The sequence goes on along the minus strand of JBDHSZ010000128.1, from coordinate 6,480 downwards.
GCCGACAAGAACGGCAAGGTCTCGCTCGACGAATACAAGGCGCACGTCTCCGCCGCCTTCAAGGCCTTCGACGCCGACGGCGACGGCGGGGTGACGAAGGACGAGATCAAGGCCCGCCGCGAGGCGTTCAAGGACGCCCGCAAGGCGGTCCGCGACGCCGCCGAGGCCGACAGGGACAAGGCCCGCGAGGCGCTGCGCGCCGGCGGTCCCTACATGTTGCCCGGCGCGGGCAGGATGTTCGACGGGGCGGATACCGACAAGAACGGCACGCTTTCCGAGGCCGAGGTGCTCGCCTCGGCGGAGACGATCTTCGCGCGCCGCGACACGAACAAGGACGGCGCCCTCGACACGGCGGATGCCGGCTCCAAGGGTCATCACGCCAAGGGCCATCATGACAGGGGCGGCGAACGGCGCGCCGAGCGCATGATGAACCGCCTCGATACCGACAAGGACGGCAAGGTCTCGCAGGCCGAGATGCTGGCCAGCGCCATGCAGGCCTTCGAACGCCTCGACACGGACAAGAATGGCGAGGTGACCAAGGCCGAGGTCGATGCGAAGCGCGAAGCCTTCCGCGACGCCCGCAAGGCGTTCCGCGCGGTGAAGGCGACGGAAGGCGAAGCGCGCGATGCCGCCCGGCAGGCCCTCCGCGATGCCCGCATGGACCGGATGGGCCTGCGCCTGTTCGAGCGCGCCGACGCCGACAAGAGCGGCACGCTGACCAAGGCGGAAATGGAAACGGCCGCCGCCGCCATGTTCAAGCAGCGCGACCGCAACGGCGACGGTTTCATCACCCCCGACGAAATCGGCAAGCGCCACAAGAAGTAAGCACGTCCGACTGGAACGCCCCGGCCATGCCGGGGCGTCTTTTGCCGTCAGCCGTGCGCCGCCACGGCCTGCTCGGCTTCCAGCTTCTCGTAGAACTTTACGATGATGTCCCAGGCCTCGTCCGCCGTCTCGACGAATTGCATCAGCTCGACGTCGCCGGGCGCGATGGTGCCGAAGGCGGCGAGGGCGTCGAAATCGATGATCTTGTGCCAGAACTTCCGGCCGAAGAGGATCAGCGGCACCAGCGCCATGCGGCCGGTCTGCATCAGCGTCACCGTCTCGAACAGCTCGTCCAGCGTGCCGAAGCCGCCGGGGAACACCGTCACCGCCTTGGCGCGCAGGAGGAAATGCATCTTGCGGATCGCGAAATAGTGGAAGTTGAAGCTCAGCTCCGGCGTGACATAGGGGTTGGGCGCCTGCTCGTGCGGCAGCACGATGTTGAGGCCGATCGACGGCGCGCCGACATCGGCCGCCCCGCGATTGCCCGCCTCCATGACGCCCGGCCCGCCGCCGGTGACGACGACATATTCCTTGAAGCCGAGCTCGGCCGACTTCTCCGAGCACATGCGGGCGAACTTGCGCGCCTCGTCGTAATAGACCGAGGCGGCCTCCAGGTTCATGCGCTGCGTCTCGTTCCGCGCCGCCCAGGCCTCCTGGCCGGGCGCGGGGATGCGCGCGCCGCCGAACATGACGACGGTCGACTTGATGCCGCGCTCGGCCAGCATCATCTCGACCTTGAGGAGCTCGAGTTGCAGGCGCACCGGGCGCAGCTCCTCGCGGCAGAGGAAATCGTCGTCGGCATAGGCGAGGCGATAGGCCGGATGGGCCGATTGCGGCGTCTGCGGCACCACGGCGGCGCGGTGCTTGTCCTGGGCGCTGTCGGCCAACGGATCCCACACGCCGTCCTTGCGGCGCAGGCTCTTCTTCTTCAGTCTCGCCATGTCTCTTTCCTGCTTTCACATCTCACGGGATTACCATTTCGCCCGTGCGACAGTATCTGCCGGAAAGGGGCTTCATCTTTCCCGGCACTTGCTCTAGAGCATTTTGCTGATTGATGAAATCGACCTTCCGGCGTCCCGACAATCGAAAATAAGCCTCGAAGTTTAAGGAATTCCGATGAACACGTCCAACCTTGCCGCCCTTTCGCAAACCATCGAGCGCGCCTTCGAGGAACGCGACGGCGTCAATACCGGAACGCGCGGCGAAGTGCGCGACGCCGTGGAGACCGCGCTGAACCTGCTCGACAGCGGCAAGGTGCGCGTCGCCGAGCGCGGCGAGGACGGCAACTGGACGGTCAACCAGTGGCTCAAGAAGGCCGTGCTGCTCTCCTTCCGCCTGAGCCCGATGGAGATCGTCAAGGGCGGCCCCGGCGAATCGGCCTGGTGGGACAAGGTGCCCTCCAAGTTCGACGGCTGGAGCGTCAACGAATTCGAGAAGGCCGGCTTCCGCGCCGTGCCGAACTGCGTGGTGCGCCGCTCGGCCTATATCGCGCCCAACGCCATCCTGATGCCCTCCTTCGTCAATCTCGGCGCCTATGTCGGCGAGGGCACGATGGTCGACACCTGGGCGACGGTCGGCTCCTGCGCGCAGATCGGCAAGCATGTGCATCTTTCCGGCGGCGTCGGCATCGGCGGCGTGCTGGAGCCGATGCAGGCCGGCCCGACGATCATCGAGGACAATTGCTTCATCGGCGCCCGCTCGGAAGTCGTCGAAGGCTGCATCGTGCGCGAGGGCTCCGTGCTCGGCATGGGCGTCTTCATCGGCAAGTCGACCAAGATCGTCGACCGCGCGACGGGCGAAGTGACCTATGGCGAGGTGCCGCCCTATTCCGTCGTCGTCGCCGGCTCCATGCCGTCCGACAAGACCATGCCGAACGGCCTGCCGGCCCCGGGCCTCTACTGCGCCGTCATCGTCAAGCGCGTCGATGCGCAGACCCGCTCGAAGACCGGCATCAACGAGCTGCTCCGGGATTGATCCATGGCAGCCGCGGAAGGGCGGAGGCCGGGCCTCGCCTGGCTCTTCTTCGGCTGGTCCGGCCGTCTTAGCCGCGCGCCCTTCGCGCTCGGCTGGGCCTTCTGGCTCCTGCTGGTCTCGGCGGCGCTCGCCCGCATCGTCATCGTGCCGGAGGAGGAACCCGCCTTCCTCCTCTGGGCCTTCGTGTTCTTCGGCGTGGCCATCGTCTCGACGGTCTCCTGCGTCATGCTGACGATCAAGCGGCTGCACGACATGAACCTGCCCGTGCCGCTGATCATCTGTCTCTTCATCCCGGCCGTCTCCGTCTTCGCGCTCTTCGCCTTCATGGTCTGGCCCGGCACGCCCGGCCCGAACGACTACGGCCGCCTGCCCGACCGGCCCAAGGACTGACCGCGCGCTTCGGCCGCGCGTGACAGGCCCCGGGCGATCGGCTACATCTCGATTCTCTGCCTTTCAGGTGCCGTGACGCATGCCCATGACCTCCGCCGACCCGATCGAGAACCTCGCGGCCCTCATCCGCTGCCCCTCCGTGACGCCCGCCGAGGGCGGCGCGCTGACGGCGCTTGCCGCCATGCTGGAGCCGCTCGGCTTCACGGTGGAACGCATGGTCGCCGGCGCGCCCGGCATGCCCGACATCGAGAACCTCTATGCCCGCATCGGCACCGAAGGCCCGCACCTGATGTTCGCCGGCCATACGGATGTCGTGCCCGTCGGCGATGCCGCCGCCTGGACGCACGACCCGTTCGGCGCGGAGATCGACGGCGGCGAGATGTATGGCCGCGGCGCGGTCGACATGAAGGGCGGCATCGCCTGCTTCGTCGCCGCCGTCGCGCGGCGCATCGCGAAGGACGGGCCGCCGAAGGGCTCCCTCTCCTTCCTCATCACCGGCGACGAGGAAGGCCCGGCCGTCAACGGCACGATCAAGCTGCTGCAATGGGCGGCCGAGCGGGGCGAGCGCTGGGACGCCTGCCTCGTCGGCGAACCGACCAATCCCGACCGGCTCGGCGACATGATCAAGATCGGCCGGCGCGGCTCCGTCTCCGGCACGCTCACCGTATATGGCGTGCAGGGTCACGCCGCCTATCCGCATCTCGCCGACAATGCCGTGCGCGGCGTCGTCGCGCTCACCGAGGCGCTGATGCATCCGCCCTTCGACGCCGGCACGGAGAACTTCCAGCCGTCGAACCTCGAAGTCACCACCATCGACGTCGGCAACCGCGCCACCAATGTCGTGCCGGCGCAGGCGAGCGCCAGCTTCAACATCCGCTTCAACGACACATGGACGGCCGAGACCGTGATGGCCGAGATCGTCCGCCGCCTCGACGCCGCCGCCGGGGACGAGAAACTCCGCCCCGGCCGCGCGCCGGTGCGCTACGACATCAAATGGGCCGAGCGGCCGAGCCACGTCTTCCTGACGCGCGACAACCAGTTGATCGCCTCGCTGTCCGGCGCGATCGAAGCCGTGACGGGCCGCGAGCCCAAGCTGTCGACGACGGGCGGCACCTCCGACGCGCGCTTCATCAAGGACTATTGCCCCGTCGTGGAATTCGGCCTGGTCGGCCAGACCATGCATATGGTGGACGAGCGGGTGGCGGTGGCCGATCTTGAAACGCTCACCGCGATCTACGAGACCTTCATCGAACGCTGGTTCGGCGATGCCCGGTCTTGACGAGGTCCTGCACTATCTCCACGGCGTCTACCTGCTGGTGAAACAGCGGCCGGAAGGTTTTGGCTGGCTGGACCTGACGCTGCGCGGCCTCGTCCGCTCCTTCTGGGCCTTCGCCTGGTGCCTGCCGGCCTTCGCCGTCATCTGGGCGTCCTGGCGGCTCTACTATCTCGCCGCCATGCCGGCGGCGACGCCGGCGGGCGTGGGCTTCTTCGTCAAGCTGCTGGTGATCGACATCGCCGGCTGGCTGCTGCCGCTGGTGCTGCTCGCCGCGCTGGCCCGTCCGCTCGGCTACGGCAAGTATCTTTCGACCGTCGTGACGGCGAGCAACTGGGTGGCGGTGCCCTTCGCCTATGCGGCGGCCATCCCCTTCGCGCTGACGCTCGTGCTGCCCGCCAGCGCGCCCTTCGCCGGCCTGCTGCTCTATATCGTGTTCGGCGCGAGCGTGGTGCTGCAGTTCCGCCTCGTCCTGATGTGCGTCGGCAAGCAGACGCTTCTCGCGGCGGCCATCACGGCGATCTTCGTGCTGCCGCCGATGATCGCCGGGCAGGAATTGCAGCGCGTCCTCGGCACGATGCCGGCCTGAGGTCAGTAATCGACGGCCATGAAATAGAGCCCGTCCGGCGGGGCGACGGGGCCGCAGGCCCTGCGGTCGCGCGCCTCCAGCGCGGCGCGCACGTCCTCCACCGTCCACTTTCCCTCGCCCGCCAGCTTCAGCGTGCCGGCGAAGGAGCGGATCTGGTTGTGCAGGAAGCTCTGGGCGGAAACGCGCAACTCGATCAGCTCGCCGCTGCGCGTCACCTCCAGCCTGTCGATGGTGCGCACCGGGCTGTTCGCCTGGCACTGGGCGGCGCGGAAGGTGGTGAAGTCATGCCTGCCGACCAGCACCTGCCCCGCCGCGTGCATGACCGCGTGATCCAGCTCCCTGGCGACGAACCACGCCCGGTTCGCCTCCAGCGCCAGCGGCGCCTTGCGTGAAATGATGCGGTAGAGATAGTGCCGCCGCACGGCGGAAAAGCGGGCGTCGAAATCGTCGGGCACCAGCGCCGCGTCGAGGATCGCGACACGCTCGCCGGCCATGCCGAGATGCGCGTTGAGCGCGTTCCTCAGCGTGTGCTCCTTCCATTGCCGCGACAGGTCGGCATGGGCGACCTGCCCCATGGCGTGCACGCCGGAATCCGTGCGCCCCGCGCCGCGGATCGACACCGTCTCGCCGGTCAGCGACAGGATCGCCGCCTCGATGGCGCCCTGCACGGAAGGACCGTTGTCCTGCCGCTGCCAGCCGACATAGGGCGTGCCGTCATATTCGATGCGCAGGCGATAGCGCGGCATCAGGCGAGCCCCTCGCCGGCCGCCACCGGCGTGCCGCGCAGGAAATCCGCCGCATCGAGCGGCTTGCCGCCCGCCTTCTGCAGGCGCACGAGCCGCACCGCGCCCTTGCCGCAGGCAATCGTCAGCCGGTCGTCGAGCACCGTGCCGGCGGGCTTCGACACATCGTCGCCGGCCCGCTCGCTAGCCAGCACCTTCACCCGCTCCGCCCTGCCGGCGACCGGCAGCTCGAACCAGGCGCCGGGGAAGGGCGAGAGGCCGCGGATATGGTTGTGCACGTCCTTCGCCGGCTTGGAAAAGTCGATGCGCGTCTCGGCCTTGTCGATCTTGGCGGCGTAGAGCACGCCTTCCCCGGCCTGCGGCGTCAGCGGCAGGACGCCGGCCTCCAGCCTGCCCATGGCCTCGGCCATCAGCGTCCCGCCCGCCTGCATCAGCTTATCGTGCAGCTCGCCGGCCGTCATGGTCTCGCCGATCGCCACGCGGCGGGTGAGCGCGACGGGGCCGGTGTCGAGGCCCTTGTCCATCTTCATGACCATCATGCCGGTCTCGCCGTCGCCGGCCATGATCGCCCGCTGGATGGGCGCCGCCCCGCGCCAGCGCGGCAGCAGCGAGGCATGGCCGTTGTAGCAGCCGAGGCGCGTGCCGGTGAGGATCGCTTCCGGCAGCAGCAGGCCATAGGCGACGAC
>JBDHSZ010000127.1:0-11160 GCA_039812945.1 Shinella sp. | reverse complement strand
TCAGGAGACAGACCATATGAGCGGAACCCTCGTCCTCGTTCGCCACGGCCAGAGCGAATGGAACCTGAAAAACCTCTTCACCGGCTGGCGCGATCCCGACCTGACGGAGCTCGGCATCGAGGAGGCCAAGGCCGGCGGCAAGGCGCTCGCCGCGACCGGCATCACGTTCGACATCGCCTTCACCTCCGACCTCACCCGCGCGCAGAAGACGCTGAAGCTCATCCTCGACGAGATCGGCCAGCCGGGCCTTGAGACGATCCGCGACCAGGCCCTCAACGAGCGCGACTACGGCGACCTTTCCGGCCTCAACAAGGACGACGCCCGCGCCAAGTGGGGCGAGGAGCAGGTGCATATCTGGCGCCGCTCCTACGACGTGCCGCCGCCGGGCGGCGAGAGCCTGCGCGACACCGGCGCGCGCGTCTGGCCCTACTATCTCACGGAAATCCTGCCCCGCGTGCTGCGCGGCGAGACGGTGCTGGTCGCCGCGCACGGCAACTCGCTGCGCTCGCTCGTCATGGTGCTCGACAAGCTGACGAAGGAGGAGATCCTCAAGCTCAACCTCGCGACCGGCGTGCCGATGGTCTACACGCTGAACGCCGATTCGACGGTGAAGACGAAGGACGTGCTCGGGGACATGTCGGGCGCGCATTGAGCGCCCGCTCCTTTTCGTGACGAAGGCCGGCGAGGACGCCGGCCTTTTGCATTTCAGGCCTTGCCGGCTTCCCAGCCCAGCATGGCGCGCTTGCGCGTCAGGCCCCAGTGGTAGCCGGTGAGCGCGCCGCTCTTGCCCAGCGCCCGGTGGCAGGGCACCACGAAGGAGATGGGGTTGCGGCCGACGGCGGCGCCGACGGCGCGCGAGGCGGTGGGCTGGCCGAGCTTTTCGGCGATGGAGGAATAGGTGACGGCGCAGCCCAGGGGGATGCGCAGCAGCGCCTCCCAGACGCGGACCTGGAAGTCCGAGCCGATCAGCACGACGCGCAGCGGCTCGGCCGGGTTCCAGCGCCGCGGATCGAAGATGCGCTCCGCATAGGCGGCGGTCGCCTCGCTGTCCTCGACATAGGCGGCGTTCGGCCAGCGCGAGGACATGTCCTTGAAAGCGTCCATGCCGTCGGGCTCGTCGGTGAAGGCGAGGCCGGCAAGGCCCCGGTCGGTGATCATGACGAGCGCCCCGCCGAAAGGCGAGGCATGCAGGCCGTAGCGGATGGTGAGGCCCGCCCCGCGCGCCTTCCATTCGCCGGGCGACATGGCCTCGTGAGTGACGAAGAGATCGTGCAGCCGGCCGGGACCGGAAAGACCGAGCTCGATGCTCGTCTCGAGCAGCGGCAGTTCCTCCTGGCGCAGGAGGCGCTTGGCGTGGTCGAGCGTCACGGCCTGCAGGAAGGCTTTCGGCGAGAGGCCGGCCCAGCGGGTGAACGTCTTCTGCAACTGCGACGGCGACTGGCCGAGCTGGCCGGCGATGTCGTCGAGGCCCGGCTGGTCGCGATAGTCCTCGGTGATCAACTCGATGACCCGGCGGACGGTCGCATAGTCGTCGCCCGCGGGCGTGATGTCGGTTTGCAAGGTCGCGGCGATGTTCATGGTTCTTCTCCTGTGCCGCCAGAAGAGCACGCCGGCGGCGTGCCCGCCACCCGATTCCTGCGCTTTCCTCAGTAGCCGCGCTTCACCCGCGCCAGCGCGCCGGAAAAAGCCGAGGCGAAGCGCTCGCGGTCGTCGAGCGGCAGGAAGGCGCCGACGTCTGTCTCCCGGCCGTTGCCGCGCACATGCATGGCGGTGATGCCGATCTTCGCCTTGCGCGAGACGAGGAAGCGCACCCAGAACGGGTTGAAGACGTGCTCCGTCTCCCGGCCCGAAGGGCTGATCTTGCGGATCGAGATATTGGTGCGCGAGAGCGAGACGATCTCCCGCGCCTTGGCCGCCCGGTTGTTCAGCCAGAAGGCGCCGAAGAGGATGAGGAAATCCGCGCCGAAGAACATCACCACCGGCCAGGCGCCGGAGATCATGAAGACGGCCATGTGGGCGAGGCTGAGCGCGCCCGCGATGAGGAAGAAGACACGATGGCCGTTCCGCCCGAGCGAACGGTAGGGATGCAGCTCGGCGCAGAAGACCGGCAGCTCGTTCATCGTGATGTCGGCGTTGCCTTGGGTCATGACGCTTGACTATAAGCAAGCCGCGCCGAACTGTGTAGTGATTTTACGGCCCGGGCCCGCATCGGAAGCATCATGGACACTGTGAAGACCACCAGGAAAGCATCGCCCCGCCGCAAGGCCCCCGCGCGGGTGAGGAGCCTCTATTCCCAGGACGAGCTGCGGGAGATCTTCCGGCGCTTCTCCATCCAGCGGCCCGAGCCGAAGGGCGAGCTGGAGCATGTGAACCCCTTCACGCTGGTCGTCGCCGTGGCGCTGTCGGCGCAGGCGACGGATGCCGGCGTCAACAAGGCGACGCGCGCGCTCTTCAAGATCGCCGACACGCCGGAGAAGATGCTCGACCTCGGCGAGGAGAGGCTGCGCGACCATATCAAGACGATCGGGCTCTACCGCAACAAGGCGAAGAACGTCATCGCGCTCAGCCGGATGCTGGTCGACCGCTTCGGCGGCGAGGTGCCGCGCACCCGCGAGGAACTGGTGATGCTGCCCGGCGTCGGCCGCAAGACGGCGAATGTGGTGCTCTCCATGGCCTTCGGGCAGGCGACGATGGCGGTCGACACCCATATCTTCCGCATCGCCAACCGGATCCGTCTTGCGCCCGGCAAGACGCCGGACGAGGTGGAGGAGAAGCTGATGCGGATCATCCCGGACGAGTATCTCTACCACGCCCATCACTGGCTGATCCTGCACGGGCGCTACTGTTGCAAGGCGCGCCGGCCCGAATGCGAGCACTGCGTCATCGCCGATCTGTGCAAGTCGCCGGAAAAGTCCTCGGACGTGCCCGCGCCGCTGGTGGAGCTGCCGGCGCAGATGTTCGGCCCGACGCCCTGACGGCGCCTCAGCCCCGCCGCGCCGGGAAGCCCGGATCCTTGCGGCTCAGCGCCTTGTGCAGATGCACCATGAGGCCGGCCGCGAAGAGCGGCGTCATCAGGTTGACGACCGGGATCGCCAGGAAGGCCGCGATGACGAAGCCGGCGATGAGGACCGTCGAGGCGTGCTTCGCCCGGAACAGGCGCGCCTCGGCCGGCGAGCGGAAGCGCATCGCGGCGAATTCGAAGAATTCGCGGCCGAGCAGGTAGCCGTTGACGAGGAAGAAGGCGACGAGGTTGACGCCGGGGACGAACAGCAGGAACAGCGCGACGAGGTTGCCGAGGATGACGACGCCAAGGAACTTGATCGAGCCGGCGATCGCCTGGCCGAGCGGCAGCGCGGTGCCCGGCGCCTCGCCGGGATAGTCGCGCTTCTCGATGATCTCGGCGACATCGTCGAGGAAGAAGCCGGCGATGACCGCCGTCACCGGCGCGAGCAGCAGGGCAAGGCCGAGCGCCAGGCCGAGGCTGGCGACGATGCCGAAGACGAAGGTGAGCCAGCCCGCCCATTCCGGCAGGTTCGGCATCATCGCCGCTTCGAGCCACGGCCAGGCGAAGGCGATGAAGGTCTCCCGGAGGCCCAGCCACAGCAGGACAAGGGCAAGCAGGGTGAGCCCCAGCACCTTCCAGAAGACGCCGCGCGTCCCGGGGGCGAAGAGATTGGCGAGCGAAAGCCGCACGGCGTCGAGGATCATCGAAAACTCCTGTTGGCCTTCGCATGTAGGGTGGGGAAAAGCCGCCGGCAAGGCAGGCACCGCGACCCGCCGTTAAGTCCGCGTTAAACCGCCGCTCCTAGACTCCCGCGCACCCGCATGCAGCCGTGCGAGAGAGAAAATCAGGGAACCGTCATGCGTAACGTCCGGATCAGCAGGCTCCTGCCCGCCCTCTTCCTCCTCATGGTCGTGCTGGGCGGATTGCAGGGCATCGTCGCCTTCCGCTCGCTCTCGGCGATGACCGACCATGTCGAACGCATCGGCGCGGAACGCATGCCGCAGATGAGCGGCATCCTGCAGCTCAGCCACGCCTTCGCCGAGCTCAACGCCACCTATTCGGAGCATCTGCTCTCGATGGACCCGGACGAGATCACCCGCATCGAGGCGCGCATCAAGCAGCGCAGCGAGGCCTTTGCCGGCATGGTGGACGCCTATGCCGGCGCCAATGGCGGCGATGCGGCGACGGCCGCCGCGATCGACGGCATCAGGGCGACGCTGAAGACCTATCTCGACGATTCGGCAAAGCTCATCCAGTTCTCCGCCATCGCCGCCAAGGGGCCGGCGCTCGAGGTCTACAAGGGCCCGATGCAGGCGAGCGCCGACGCCATCGCCGCCGCGCTGAACGAGCTCGTCGCGCGCACCCAGAAGGTGACGGAGGAGACCATCCTGGCCGCCCGCGGCGAGGAAGGCAGCGCCTTCACGCTCACCTTTGCGGCGCTCGCCGCCGCCATGGGCCTTGCCGTCGCCGCGATCTTCCTCGTCAACCGCCGCGTCGTGACGCCGCTCAACGGCCTTTCCGGCGCGATGCAGCGGCTCGCCACGGGCGACACGGCCGCCGCCATCCCCCATGCCGACCGCAAGGACGAGATCGGCGAGATGGCCGGCACCGTCGCCGTCTTCCGCGACAATGCCGCCGAGCGCCAGCGCCTGGAACGCCAGAGCGAGGAGGACCGCCGCCGCGCCGACGGCGAGCGCCAGGCCCGCGAGGCCGAGCGCACGCGCGACAGCGGCCGCGTGCAGGAAGCCGTCGCCAGCCTCGCCGAGGCGCTGGGCAGGCTCGCCGGCGGCGACATGACCTGCCGCATCGAAAAGCCTTTCGACGGCGATCTCGACCGCCTGCGCGAGGATTTCAACGCCTCCGTCTCGCGCCTTGCCGATGCGCTGCGCGAAGTCGGCGAGAACGCCCGCGCCATCGATGCCGGCGCCAGCCAGATCCGCGCCGCCGCCGACGACCTGTCGCGCCGCACCGAGCAGCAGGCCGCCTCCGTCGAGGAGACCGCCGCCGCGCTGGAGGAGATCACCACCACCGTGAAGGATTCCACCCGGCGCGCCGAAGAGGCCGGCTCCCTCGTCGCCCGCACCCGCACGGGCGCGGAAAAGTCCGGCGAGATCGTGCGCCGCGCGGTCGCCGCCATGCAGGAGATCGAAAAATCCTCCAGCGAGATCACCAGCATCATCGGCGTGATCGACGAGATCGCCTTCCAGACGAACCTCCTGGCGCTGAATGCCGGCGTCGAAGCGGCGCGGGCGGGCGAGGCCGGCAAGGGGTTTGCGGTCGTGGCGCAGGAGGTGCGCGAGCTTGCCCAGCGCTCGGCCAAGGCCGCCAAGGAGATCAAGGCGCTGATCAACACCTCCGGCGAGCAGGTGCGCTCCGGCGTGTCGCTGGTCGGCGACACGGGCCGCTCGCTGCAGACCATCGTCGCCGAGGTGCAGGAGATCAACAGCCATGTCGAGGCCATCGTGCTGGCCGCCCGCGAGCAGTCGACGGGCCTGCAGGAGATCAACGTCGCCGTCAACACGATGGACCAGGGCACGCAGCAGAACGCCGCGATGGTCGAGCAGACCACCGCGGCCAGCCACGGCCTCGCCTCGGAAGTGCAGGCGCTGAACGCGCTGATCGGCCGCTTCAATGTCGGCGGCGCGGCCGCCGCGGGCCGCACCGTGCATGCGCCGCATCTCCATGTCGTGCCGTCCGCCCCGCCGGCGCAGCCCGTCGCCGAGCAGAAGGCCGCCCGCAAGTCGCCCGGCCAGTGGAACGTCAGGGCCGCGTCGGAGAAATCCCGCCCGGTCGGCTCCCCTGCCCTCGCGCTTGGCGAAAAGCTCGCCGGCGCGTTCGGCGCGCGGCAGGAGAAGGCCAATGACGGGGACTGGGAAGAATTCTGAGACCGGGCCGGGGCGGGAAGCTTAACGCCCCCTTTACCAAGCCGAGCGAAGATCGTGGAGAGGGGCGCCCGGAAGCGCCCCTTTTGCCGTCCGTTAGCCGGGGCCGTGCTATTTCGGGACAGATTCTTCCGGAGACCGTCCATGTTCGCCCGCAGCCTCGTCCTCGTCATCGGTTCCGTCATCGCGGCCGCCACCTTCGTGCCCGACCTTGCGACCCGCCTTCTCGAAACCGCCGAAAAGCCGGCCGGCGAGGCAAGGGTCGAGAAGGCCGCCCTCCCGGCGAGCCAGAGCGCGGCGCGCTATACGGGCAATCGCAGCGCCGTCATCGACAGCGACGCCGGCGGCCATTTCACCGGGCTTTTCTCGATCAACGGCCGCAAGGAGAAGGGCATGGTCGATACCGGCGCGAGCATGGTGGCGCTCAACGTCTCGACGGCGCAGCGCCTCGGTATCGACAGGTCGAGCCTCGATTTCCGCTATGCGGTGGATACCGCCAACGGCAAGGCCCGCGCGGCCTATATCCGCCTCGACAGGATCGAGATCGGCCCGGTGCGGATCGAGAATGTCGGCGCGATGGTGCTGGACGACAAGGCGCTGTCCGGCACGCTGATCGGCATGAGCTTCCTCAAGGCGCTCGCCTCCTACAAGGTCGAGGACGGCAGGCTGCACCTCACGCGCTGATGCGCGCCAGGATGTCCGGCGTCGTGGCCGGGGCTTCGGAGGCGATCCGGTAAAGACCGGCGAGCCTTTCGGCCGCATTGGCGGCATCCGCCTCGTTCGCCGCATGCACGCGGCCGATCGCCTCGCCCTTCTCCACCTTCGTTCCGAGCGGCAGCAGACGGTCGAAGCCGACGCGGTGGTCGATGGCATCGTCCGGCCGGCTGCGCCCGCCGCCGAGCGCGATGACGGCAAGGCCGACGCCGCGCGTGTCGCAGGCGGCGAGATAGCCGCTCTCCGCGGCCAGCACGGGGCGGATGACGGGCGCGGGCGTAAGATAGGTCGCCGCCTTGTCCACGAAATCGGCGGGGCCGCCGAGGGCATGCACCATGCGGCCAAACACCTCGGCCGCCGCGCCGCTCGCAAGCGCCTGTGTCGCCCTCGCCTCGGCGGCGGCGAGGTCTGTCTCCAGCCCCGAGGACACCAGCATTTCCGCCGCGAAGGCGAGCACGATGCGCTCCAGCCGCGTCCCCGCCTTGCCGCCCTTGAGGAAGGCGACGCAATTGGCGATCTCCACGGCGTTGCCGGCCGCGTCGGCGAGCGGCTGGTTCATGTCGGTGAGGAGGGCGGAGGTCTTCACGCCCGCCCCGTTCGCCACCTCGACCAGCGAGCGGGCCAGCGCCTCGGCCTCGGCCGCGTCCGTCATGAAGGCGCCGTTGCCGACCTTGACGTCCAGCACCAGCGACTGGAGGCCGGCGGCGAGTTTCTTGGAGAGGATGGAGGCGGTGATCAGCGGCACGGAATCGACCGTCGCCGTGACGTCGCGGATGGCGTAGAGGCGCTTGTCGGCCGGGGCGAGCGCCGCCGTCTGGCCGATGATCGCGCAGCCGACGTCCCGCACCGTGCGGCGGAAGCGGTCGGCGGAGGGCATGATCGTGTAGCCGGGGATCGCTTCCAGCTTGTCGAGCGTGCCGCCGGTATGGCCGAGGCCGCGGCCGGAGATCATCGGCACGGCGAGGCCGCAGGCCGCGGCGATCGGCGCGAGCATCAGGGAGACATTATCGCCGACGCCGCCCGTCGAATGCTTGTCGGCGACCGGCCGGTCGATGTCCGACCAGTCGAGCACGTCGCCCGAATCGCGCATGGCGAGCGTCAGCGCGACGGTCTCGTCCCGCGCCATGCCCTTGAACCAGACGGCCATGGCGAAGGCCGCCACCTGCCCTTCGGAGACGCCGCCGTCCGTGATGCCGGCGACGAAGCGGGCGATCTCCGCACGGGAGAGCGGCTCGCCGTTGCGCTTGCGGCGGATCGTCTCCTGCGGCAGCATCTCAGTAGCTCGCGGGGGCCGAGGGCGCGGACTGGCCGCCGAGCACGGAAAGGATATCGCCGAGCAGGCCGGATGCGCCGAAGCGGAAGGTCTTCGGCGTCGCCCAGCCTTCGCCGAGGATCGAGGCGGCGAGGGCGAGATAATCGCCGGCATCGGCCACCGTGCGCACGCCGCCCGCCGGCTTGAAGCCGACCGGCCGGCCGCTGTCGCGGATCGCCGTCAGCATGATTTCGGCGGCCGGCAGGGTGGCGTTGACGGCGACCTTGCCCGTCGAGGTCTTGATGAAATCGCTGCCGGCGGCGATCGCAAGGTCGGAGGCCCTGCGGATGAGCGCGGCATCCTCGATCTCGCCAGTCTCCAGGATCGTCTTGAGGATGACGGGCGGCGTGCAGGCGGCCTTCACCGCTCTCACCATCTCCGTCACCGCCGCCTCGTTGCCGGCAAGGAAGGCGCGGTAGGGAATGACGAGGTCGATCTCGTCGGCGCCGTCGGCGATGGCCTGCCTTGTTTCCGCAACCACGTCCGCCACGGCCAGATCGCCGGAGGGGAAATTGACGACGGTGGCGATCCTCACCGCATGATCCTTGCCGAGGATGCCGCGCGCCGGCGCGACGAAGCGCGGCCAGATGCAGATGGCGGCCGTCGTGCCGAACGGCGTCTGCGCCTGCCGGCAGAGCTTTTCGATGGCGGCCACGTCGCAATTGTCGGTGAGATCGGTCAGGTCGAGCAGGGAGAGCGCCCGCTTTGCCGTTTCCTCAAGCATGGTCGTCGCCTCCGCCCGCGATCATCTCGGCGAGGATGGCGGCGAGCCGCTTGCCGCCGACCGGGGCCATGTCCTTGGTTTCGTGATGGCTGAGCTCGGCGCCTGTCATGCCGGCGCCGAAATTGGTGATGACCGAGGCGGCGGCGACCTTGAGGCCGAGATGGCGGGCAATCAGCACTTCCGGCACCGTCGACATGCCGACGGCGTCCGCGCCGAAGACGCGCGCCATGCGGATTTCCGCCGGCGTCTCGAAGCTCGGGCCGGAGAACCACATATAGACGCCGCTGGACAGCGGGATGCCGAGCTTTTCAGCCGCCGCGTCCATGCGGGCGGCGAGATCGGCATCGTAGGCATTCGTCATGCCGACGAAGCGGTCGTCGCTTTCAAGGCCGACCAGCGGATTGGTGCCGGCGAAGTTGATATGGTCGGCGATGCGCATCACCGAGCCGGGCGGCATGTCCTCGCGCAGCGAGCCCGCCGAATTGGTGAGGATCAGCGCGGTGACGCCGAGGCCCTTCAGAACCTCGATGGGAGTGCGCATGGCATTGGCGTCGCCCCGCTCGTAGAAATGCACCCGGCCGGACAGCATGATGACGGGAACGCCGCCGAGATGGCCGATGACCATTTCGCCGGCATGGCCCGAGACGGCGCTGACCGGAAAGCTCGGCAGGTCGGCATAGGCGATGCGCAGCGGGTTCTCGACCGCCTCGACCAGCGAGCCGAGGCCGGAGCCGAGAACGATGCCGTAGCGCGGCAGCAGGCCGCCGAGGCGGGAAACGAGTAGGTCGGTGGTCTGAACGCTCATCCGATGACATCCGTGGCAAAGCCGTGGGGGAGCAGTTCCTCCATGGTCAGGGTCTTCCTCACGCCGGTCTCGTCGCAGAGATAGATCGGCGTCGTCGCCGTGGCGAATTCGGCGATCTTCTGCCGGCAGCCGCCGCAGGGCGGGCAGAGCGGCAGCTTCTCGGCGATCACCGCCATCTCGACGATCCTTTTGTTGCCGGCCATGATCATGTGGCTGATGGCGGTCGGCTCGGCGCACCAGCCCTGCGGGAAGGAGAGGTTCTCGATATTGGCCCCGGCGTAGATCCTGCCGTCCTCGGCGCGGATCGCCGCACCGACGGGGAATTTCGAATAGGGCGCATGGGCGAAGGCCATCGCCGCGCGTGCCGCCTCGAAGAGGTCGTGGGACATCTTATCGCTCCTTCACATAGGGCACGCCGCCGGCCTTGGGCGGAATGGCCTTGCCGATGAAGCCCGCCAGCAGGATCACCGTGAGGATATAGGGCAACGCCTGCATGAGCTGTACCGGCACCTTGCCGATCAGCGGGAAGGCATAGCCCTGGTAGCGGATGGCGAAGGCGTCGAGGAAGCCGAAGAGCAGGCAGGCGAAGAGGATGTTCTTCGGCCGCCACTTGGCGAAGATCAGCGCGGCGAGCGCGATATAGCCCTTGCCCGCCGTCATGCCCTTGGTGAAGCCGGCATTGGCGGCGAGCGAAAGATAGGCCCCCGCGACGCCGCACAGGATGCCGCAGCAGATGACGGCGCGGTAGCGCAGCCAGATGACCGAGATGCCGGCCGTATCGACCGCGCCGGGATTCTCGCCGACGGCGCGCAGGCGCAGGCCGAAGCGCGTGCGGTAGAGGATCCACCAGCTTGCCGGCACCATCGCGAAAGCCAGATAGGTCAGCGGCGAATGGCCAGAGAGCAGACCGGAATAGAGAGGCCCGAGGATCGGCACGTCGCGCAGACTGTCGGCGAAGGGCAGCTTGATCGTGCCGAAGCGGCCGTCCGCCGAGAGCGGCGGCGTGCGCCCGCCCTGGCGGAACCAGGCCTCGCCGAGGATGACCGTCGAGCCGGCGACGACGAAGTTGATGGCGACGCCCGAGACGATCTGGCTGCCGCGCT
The DNA here is from genome assembly GCA_039812945.1 of Shinella sp. Taxonomy (GTDB): domain Bacteria; phylum Pseudomonadota; class Alphaproteobacteria; order Rhizobiales; family Rhizobiaceae; genus Shinella. The sequence continues at coordinate 616 of JBDHSZ010000127.1, read as the reverse complement.
GGGTGATCGAGGCATAGCCGTGCACCAGTGCGAGAAGCACCGAGACGAGGATGGCGGCCAAGAGGCCCATATGGGCCGACTGGGTGATATAGGCGATCGAGCCGGCGGCGAAGGCCGCGCCGAGCATCTTGCCCTCCAGCCCGATGTCGAAGACGCCGGCCCGCTCGGTGAAGAGGCCGGCAAGGGCGGCGAGGATCAGCGGCGTCGAGACGCGGACCGTCGACTGGGCGAGCTCGATGAAGACCTGGAAGAACTCCATGGATCAGGCTCCCTTGGTGGCGGCGACGTCGCGGGTCTTCGGCGAGAGGCCGAGGACGATCCGCGTGATGGCCGGACGGAACATGTGCTCCAGCGCGCCGGCGAAGAGGATGACGAGGCCCTGGATGATGACGATCATGTCGCGGGAGATCGACGGCATCTCGAAGGAAATCTCCGCCCCGCCCTGGTAGAGCATGCCGAAGAGCAGCGCGGCGGGGATGATGCCGGCCGGATGGGAGCGGCCCATCAGCGCCACGGCGATGCCGACGAAGCCCGCCCCTTGCACGAAATCGAGCTGCATGCGGAACTGCTCGCCCATGATCGGGTTCAGCGCCATCATGCCGGCAAGGCCGCCGGA
>JBDHSZ010000126.1:0-11173 GCA_039812945.1 Shinella sp. | reverse complement strand
CTCATCGCCAGCGCGCGGTTCTCCCCCGCCTGGTCGAGCCGCGCCACCCAGCGCTGCCCGGTCGCCGAGCGCTCGACATTCAGGAAAGCCCGGGCGACGGGGTCTGCGTTTTCCAACATGCTCATCGGCGCTCCGGTCGTGTTACCCCCTCTGCCTGCCGGCATCTCCCCCACAAGGGGGGAGAAGGAATGAGGCTTGCTCCATCCTCCAATCCTCGTTCAGAGAGTGCGGCAAGTTAAGCCCCTCCCCCTTGTGGGGAGGGGTTGGGGAGGGGTTTTATCACAAGTTCCGCCGGCGCGTTGCGCTCAAGCCGTCTTCGGCCGCTCGATGCGGATCACCTGCGGTTCGCCGACGAGATAGCCCTCGCTCTTGATGGAGGCGACGGCCTTGCGGACGGAATCCTCCATCGTCGCATGGGTGACGAGGATGATCGTCTTCGGATCGGTCGTCTCCGCCGTCGACTGCGCGCGCTGCACGATGGATTCCAGCGAGATGCCGTTCTCCGCCATGTGCCGGGCGATGCTGGCGAAGACGCCGGTGCGGTCCTCCACCGAAAGGCGGATGAAATAGCCGCCGTGATGCTTGCGGATCTGCGCGCGCTGGTACGGCGCGAGCGCTGCCGCCGGGCGGCCGAGCGCCGGCACGCTCTGCGCGCCGGGGCGGCTCTTGGCGATGTCGGCGATGTCGCCGAGCACGGCCGACGCCGTGGCGTTGCCGCCCGCGCCGGGGCCGACCATGAGCAATTCGCCGAGGATGTCCGATTCGATCGCGACGGCGTTCGTCACGCCGTCGACCTGCGCGATGACGCTGTCGAGCGGCACCATGGTCGGATGCACGCGCTGCTCGACGCCGGTATCGGTCTTCTGCGCGACGCCCAAGAGCTTGATGCGGTAGCCGAGATCGGCGGCGGCGCGGATATCGTCGATGGAGATGTTGGTGATGCCTTCGAGATAGATGTCGTCGGCCGAAATCCGCGTGCCGAAGGCGAGCGTCGTCAGGATCGACAGCTTGTGCGCCGTGTCGTTGCCCTCGATGTCGAAGGCCGGATCGGCCTCGGCATAGCCGAGCCGCTGGGCTTCCTTGAGGCACGCCTCGAAGGACAGGCCCTCCTTTTCCATCTTGGTCAGGATATAGTTGCAGGTGCCGTTCATGATGCCGTAGACGCGCGAGATCGTGTTGCCCGTCAGCGACTCGCGCAGCGCCTTGATGACCGGGATGCCGCCGGCGACGGCCGCCTCGTAGTTGAGCAGCGAGCCGTGCTCTTCGGCGATGCCGGCAAGCTCCACGCCATGGGCGGCGAGCAGCGCCTTGTTGGCCGTCACGACATGCACGCCGCGCGACAGCGCCGCCCTGACCGCGGCAAGGGCCGGATCGCCCGCCCCGCCCATCAGCTCGACGAAGACGTCGATCTTCGCCTCGCGGGCGAGCGCAACCGGATCGTCGAACCATTGGGCGGCGGAGAGGTCCACGCCGCGATCACGACCCTTCGTCCTTGCGGTGACGGCGACGATCTCGATCGGCCGGCCGCACGTCGTCTCGAGCATGTCCCTGCGTTCGACGAGAATCTTCGCGAGCGAGGCGCCAACGGTCCCCAAGCCCGCAATGCCGATCTTCAGGGCATCAGCCATGGTCATGTCCTATAGGTCTGGAAGAAGGCCCTCCGCCGGAAACGCGGAGGGCGGATTTCATTAGCGATGGGCGTTGAGCGAGATGACGTTGTGCATCGTCTCGTCGGCCGTGGAAAGGAACTTCTTGATGTTGCGCGCCGCCTGGCGGATGCGGTGCTCGTTCTCCACCAGCGCGAGGCGAACGTAGTCGTCGCCCAATTCGCCGAAGCCCACGCCCGGCGCGACGGCGACGTCCGCCTTCTCGACGAGCAGCTTGGAGAATTCCAGCGAGCCGAGATGGCGGAATTTTTCCGGGATCTTCGCCCAGGCGAACATGGTCGCGGCCGGCGGCGGAACCTCGAAGCCGGCCTTGCCGAAGGTCTCCACCATCACGTCGCGGCGGCGCTTGTAGACGTTGCGCACTTCGGCGATGTCGGAGCCGTCGCCGTTCAGCGCATGGGTCGCCGCCACCTGGATCGGGGTGAAGGCGCCGTAGTCGAGATAGGATTTCACGCGGGTCAGCGCGGCGATCAGCCGCTCGTTGCCGACGGCGAAGCCCATGCGCCAGCCGGGCATGGAGAATGTCTTCGACATGGAGGTGAATTCCACCGCGACGTCCATCGCCCCCGGCACCTCCAGCACGGAGGGCGGCGGCGTATCGCCGAAATAGATCTCCGAATAGGCAAGGTCGGACAGAACGATGATGTCGTGCTTCTTCGCAAACGCGATGACGTCCTTGTAGAAATCGAGCGTCGCGACCTGCGCCGTCGGGTTCGACGGGTAGTTGACGATCAGCGCCAGGGGCTTGGGGATCGAGTGGCGCACGGCGCGCTCGAGCGGCGGGAAGAAGGTCTCGTCCGGCTCGACCGGGATCGAGCGGATCACGCCACCGGTCATCAGGAAGCCGAAGGCGTGGATCGGATAGGTCGGGTTCGGGCACAGGATGACGTCGCCGGGCGCGGTGATCGCCTGCGCCATGTTGGCGAAGCCTTCCTTGGAGCCGAGCGTGGCGACGACCTGCGTCTCCGGGTTCAGCTTCACGCCGAAGCGGCGGGCGTAATAGGCGGCCTGGGCGCGGCGCAGGCCCGGAATGCCCTTGGAGGAGGAATAGCGATGCGTGCGCGGGTCCTGCACCACCTCGCAGAGCTTGTCGACGATCGCCTTCGGCGTCGGCAGGTCGGGGTTGCCCATGCCGAGGTCGATGATGTCGGCCCCGCCCGCTCGCGCGCTTGCCTTCAAACGGTTGACCTGTTCGAAAACATATGGCGGCAGACGCCGGACCTTGTGAAACTCTTCCATCTTCAACCCCGTTGAGCGCGGAGCCTCTCCGGACCTTGCCGGACGATGCGAAACTCCGCGCGTTTCAAGTAACCGGATAGCGGCGAAAGCGTTCGAAATGAAGGCGCTCCGCCCTTTCGGCGGCCAGAAGGCCGTCTTTCGCTTTGCTGCCAAACGGCGAGAAAGGCAAGCGCTATTTCTTGCCTTCGATCTCCGCCAGCGTCGCCTTGCCGTGGCTTTCGCGCAAGGCCTGCAATTCGGCAAGCTGGCGGCGGTATTCCGCATCCGAGATCGCGCCCGAGCTGCGGCGTTTGGCAAGCGCCGTCAGGTTCTCGCCGTAGGAGGCAGCCTCCTCGTCGCTCATCTGCTGCGTCTCGCCGCTGACGAGGGCGGTGATGTCGGGATAGACCTCCGCCCGGTTCGCGCCGACATTGATGGACGGATCCTGCGGCTTCGAGGTGCAGGACGCAAAGACCGCCGGCATGGCGGCCATGAGAAGAACGGCGCTCAAGCGCCTGATTTCGAACGCCATGTGGCTCGATGCTCCCGAAAGGCTTTCGGGCCCTTGTAATCTGTTTCGAACCGAATGTAAAAATACAAACGTAACAATAAATCGGGAGGGAACGATGTCCGAGGAAAGCAAGGCGAAGGAGCGCGTTGCGGCCGGGGACACGCCCGGTTTCCCCTCCTTCGATCCCGCCGCCATCGAGCCCTATATCGTCAAGGACCCGGAGGCGCTGACGGTCAATTTCGCCCGCACCGTCGAGCAGCTCGGCAAGGCCGCCTCCGCCTGGCTCGCCCCGCGCGAAAGCGGCGAGAAGGTCGACACCGTCGCCGAGCCGATGGTCGACATGGTCAAGACCCTCTCGAAAGTGTCGGAATACTGGCTGACGGACCCGCGCCGCACGCTGGAGGCGCAGACCATGCTGCTCGGCAGCTATTTCAACATCTGGTCGCGCACGCTGCACAAGCTCGGCGGCCAGGACGTCGGCGAGGCGCCCGATCCGCATGCCAAGGACAAGCGCTTTTCCGACGAGGACTGGGTGAAGAACCCGTTCTTCGACTTCCTGCGCCAGGCCTATTTCGTCACTTCGGACTGGGCGGAGAAGCTGGTGGCCGATGCCGACGGGCTCGACGAGCACACGCGCCACAAGGCCGGCTTCTACGTCAAGCAGATCGCCAGCGCGATCTCCCCGACCAATTTCATCACCACCAATCCGCAGCTCTATCGCGAGACGGTCGCCTCGAACGGCGAGAACCTCGTGCGCGGCATGAAGATGCTGGCCGAGGACATCGCCGCCGGCCGCGGCGACCTGAAGATGCGCCAGACCGACACCAGCAAGTTCGCCATCGGCGAGAACATGGCGATGACGCCGGGCAAGGTGCTGGCGCAGAGCGAGGTCTGCCAGGTCATCCAGTATGACGCGACGACGAAGGAGGTGCTGAAGCGCCCGCTCCTCATCTGCCCGCCGTGGATCAACAAATTCTACATTCTCGACCTCAACCCCGCGAAATCCTTCATCAAATGGGCGGTCGACCAGGGCCATACGGTCTTCGTCATCTCCTGGGTGAACCCGGACGAGCGCCATGCCGGCAAGGATTGGGAATCCTATGCCCGCGAGGGCATCGGCTTCGCGCTCGACACGGTCAAGCAGGCGACCGGCGAGGACGAGGTGAACGCCATCGGCTATTGCGTCGGCGGCACGCTGCTGGCCGCGACGCTCGCCCTGCACGGGCAGGAGGGCGACAAGCGCATCCGCACCGCGACGCTCTTCACCACCCAGGTCGATTTCGCCCATGCCGGCGACCTCAAGGTCTTCGCGGACGAGGACCAGATCGACGCCATGGAGCGCGGCATGAAGGCGACCGGCTATCTCGACGGCTCGAAGATGGCGACCGCCTTCAACATGCTGCGCGCCTCCGAGCTGATCTGGCCCTATTTCGTCAACAACTACCTGAAGGGCCAGGAGCCGATGCCCTTCGACCTGCTCTACTGGAATTCGGATTCCACGCGAATGCCCGCCGCCAACCATTCGTTTTACCTGAGGAATTGCTATCTCAAGAACAACCTTTCGAAGGGTGAGATGGTGCTGGCCGGCAAGAAGCTCTCGCTGAAGGACGTGAAAATCCCGATCTACAATCTCGCCACCCGGGAGGACCATATCGCCCCGGCGAAATCGGTCTTCGTCGGCAGCAAGTTCTTCGGCGGCAAGGTCACCTATGTCATGGCCGGCTCCGGCCACATCGCCGGCGTCGTCAACCCGCCGGACAAGATGAAGTACCAGTTCTGGACCGGCGGCCCGGTGAAGGGCGAATTCGAGGACTGGGTCAAGAAGGCCGAGGAGACGCCCGGCTCGTGGTGGCCGCACTGGCACGCCTGGATCAAGGCGCAGGACGACCGCATGGTGCCGGCCCGCAAGACCGGCGGCACGATGAACTCCATCGAGGAAGCCCCGGGGTCCTATGTGCGCGTGCGCGCCTGACGGAATGTCCACATGAGAAGCGATCGTAGAGACCCCCCTCCGGCCTGCCGGCCATCTCCCCCTCAAAGGGGGAGATCGGCAAGAGGCGGAAACCCTGCTCGATCAGCAAGGTTGGCGGCGGGCGAAACGGTTCTCCATCCAATCTCCCCCCTTGAGGGGGAGATGGCCGGCAGGCCAGAGGGAGGTGAGCGGCGGATATCGACCTATCGTGATAGCCGCGTGCCCAGGAAACCGGTCCTTTCATGAGGTTCGATCCGCCGCTGGTTTCCGGCACGCTCTTCCAGCGCTACAAGCGCTTCCTGTTCGACGCCGTCCTCGACGACGGGACGGCGATCACCGGCTCATGCCCCAATACCGGCTCGATGCGCGGCCTCACCGCGCCCGGCTCGCGCATCTGGATGTCGGAAAGCGACAGCGCGACGCGAAAACATCGCCATCGGCTGGAGCTGGTGGAGGCGGACGACACCGTCGTCGGCATCAATACCGGCCTGCCGAATCGGCTGGCGGAGGAAGCCATCCTTGCCGGCCTCGTTTCCGATCTCGGCGCCTATCCGCTGCTGGAGCGGGAAAGGAAATACGGCCGCAATTCGCGCATCGACATCCTCCTGTCCGGCGGGGGCCGCCCGCCCGCCTATGTCGAGGTGAAGAACGTGCATTTCCGCCGCACGCCCGGCCTTGCCGAATTCCCCGACACGGTGACGGCGCGCGGGGCAAAGCATCTGGAAGAACTCGGCGACATGGCCGAGGCGGGCTTTCGCGCCGTCATGCTCTACCTCGTCCAGCGCGAGGACTGCGAGACCTTCCGCATCTGCGCCGATCTCGACCCGTTCTATGCGGCGGGCTTCCGGCGGGCGCTTTCGCGCGGCGTCGAGGCCTATGCGGTCAAATGTGCCGTTACTTCCGAGCAAATCCGGCCTGTGGCATCGATCGCCATGGACGAACCCGGTGTCGCTGCTCTATGACGGTCTCTCAAAGACGAGTGGAAGTTCGACCATGGTGACCTATATCGACGCGGCCTCCGCGCCGCTGAAGAACACGGGCGTGATCCGCCTCTACGACGCGGACGCCTTCGCCGGCATGCGCAAGGCCTGCCAGCTCACGGCCCGCTGCCTCGACGAGCTCTATCCGCTGGTCAAGCCCGGCGTCGCCACCGACGTCATCGACCGCTTCGTCTTCGAGTTCGGCATGGATCACGGCGCCCTGCCCGCGACGCTGAACTATCGCGGCTACACCAAATCGAGCTGCACCTCGATCAACCATGTCGTCTGCCACGGCATTCCCAACGACAAGCCGCTGCGCGAGGGCGATGTCGTCAATATCGACGTCACCTTCATCCTCGACGGCTGGCACGGCGATTCGAGCCGCATGTATCCGGTCGGCGAGATCAAGCGCGCCGCCGAGCGGCTGCTCGAAGTCACCCATGAATGCCTGATGCGCGGCATCGCCGCCGTCAGGCCCGGCGCGCGCACCGGCGCCATCGGCGAGGCGATCCAGACCTATGCGGAAGCCGAGCGCTGCTCCGTGGTGCGCGATTTCTGCGGCCATGGCGTCGGCCGGCTCTTCCACGACGCGCCGAACATCCTGCATTACGGCAAGGCCAATGAAGGGCCGGAGATGAAGGAAGGCATGATCTTCACCATCGAGCCGATGATCAATCTCGGCCGCCCGCATGTGAAGGTGCTTTCCGACGGCTGGACGGCGGTCACGCGCGACCGCTCGCTCTCGGCGCAATATGAGCACACGGTCGGCGTCACCGCCGACGGCTGCGAGATTTTTACGCTATCGCCCGGCGGCCTCGACCGCCCCGGCCTTCCCGCCTAAGGCCGCCATGACGGGATCGCGCGGACGCACGGACGGCCCATCCGCCGACGATCTCTTCGGCGAGGGCGACGAACGCGGCCATTTCGCCGAGCGCCCGGCCCGCGCCACCCCGGCAAAGGCCATCGCGCCGGCGGAAGACAAGCACTATCACGGCCACCGCGATCGCCTGCGCGCCCGCTTCCGCGACAATGGCGACACCGCCCTTGCCGACTACGAGATCCTCGAGCTCCTGCTCTTCCGCCTCATCCCCCGCCGCGACACCAAGCCGGTGGCCAAGGCCCTGCTCGAACGCTTCGGCACGCTGTCCGGCGTCTTCGGCGCGACGCCGGCGCTGCTGCAGGAGGTGACGGGCATCGGCGAGGCCGTGGCGCTCGACCTCAAGCTGATCTCCGCCGTCGCCCAGCGCACGCTGAAGAGCGAGATTCGCAACAAGACGGTGCTCGCCTCCTGGTCCTCGGTCATCCAGTATTGCCACGCGGCGATGGCGCACGAGCCGCGCGAGCAGTTCCGCATCCTGTTCCTCGACAAGCGCAATGCCCTGATCGCCGACGAGGTGCAGGGCCGCGGCACGGTCGATCACACGCCGGTCTATCCGCGCGAGGTGGTGCGCCGCGCGCTGGAACTCTCCGCCACGGCGATCATCCTCGTCCATAATCACCCCTCCGGCGACCCGACCCCGTCGCGGGCAGACATCGACATGACGAAGACGATCGTGGAAACCGCCCGCCCGCTTGGTATCACTGTCCATGACCATATCATCATCGGCAAGGACGGCCATGCCAGCCTCAAGGGACTGAGACTCATGTAGAATTCCGGGACCGGATGGACGGGCTTCATCCGGTCGAAACGGTCGGCCGCCCCGTTCGGCCGGCGGAAACCGCTCGGCGAGGACGCGAATGCGATCTTCTCCAAAGGACTGAGGCAATCCACATGCAGGAATACGATCTCGTCGTCGTGGGCAGCGGCCCCGCCGGCCGCCGCGGCGCCATCCAGGCGGCAAAGCTCGGGCGCAAGGTTCTCGTCATCGAACAGGGCAAGCGCGTCGGCGGCGTCTCCGTGCATACCGGCACCATTCCCTCCAAGACGCTGCGCGAGACGGCGCTGAACCTTTCCGGCTGGCGCGAGCGGCACTTCTACGGCCGCGCCTACCGCGTCAAGCAGGAGATCAGCGCCGACGACCTGCGCCGCCGCCTGCTCATCACGCTCGACCACGAGGTCGAGGTGCTGGAGCACCAGTTCGCCCGCAACCGCGTGCAGCACATGCGCGGCAAGGCGCGGTTCGTTACGGCGAACACGCTGGAGATCGTCAAGGACGACGGCGAGACGATCCAGGTGCTGGCGAGGAGCGTCATGCTCGCCGTCGGCACGAAACCCTATCGCCCGGACAGCATCCCCTTCGACGGCGTCAGCGTGCTCGACAGCGACGAACTGCTCGACATCAGGGAGCTGCCGCGCTCGCTGGCCGTCATCGGCGCAGGCGTCATCGGCATCGAATATGCCACGATCTTCTCCGCCCTCGACACCCAGGTCACCGTCATCGACCCGAAGCCGACCATCCTCGACTTCATCGACCGCGAGATCGTCGAGGAATTCGTCCATGACCTGCGCGACCGCAACATGAAGCTCATCCTCGGCCAGAAGGCCGACAAGGTGGAGAAGCTTCCCGGCGGCAAATGCGAGATCACGCTGGAGAACGGCCGCCGCGTCACCTGCGACATGGTGCTCTACGCCGCCGGCCGCATCGGCGCGACGGACAGCCTGAACCTCGCGGCGGCCGGCCTTTCCGCCGATTCGCGCGGCCGGCTCAGCGTCAATCCGGAAACCTTCCAGACCGAGGTGCCGCATATCTACGCCGCCGGCGACGTCGTCGGCTTTCCCAGCCTTGCCTCCACCTCGATGGAACAGGGCCGCATCGCCGCCCGCGTGGCGCTCGGGGCGATCGCCAAGGAGCCGCCGAAATATTTCCCCTACGGCATCTATGCCGTGCCGGAGATCTCCACCTGCGGCCTCACCGAGGAGGAGGTCAAGGCGCGCGGCATCCCCTACGAATGCGGCATGGCGCGGTTCCGCGAGACCTCGCGCGGCCATATCATGGGCCTCAATTCCGGCCTGCTGAAGATGATCTTCTCGCTGAAGACCCGCCGCCTGCTCGGCGTGCACATCGTCGGCGAGGGCGCGACCGAGCTCGTCCATATCGGCCAGGCGGTGCTGAACCTGAAGGGCACCGTCGAATATTTCGTCGAGAACACCTTCAACTACCCGACGCTCGCCGAAGCCTACAAGATCGCCGGGCTCGACGCCTGGAACCGCATGGGCGACCTCTCGCAGAAGGCCTGACGCGAAAAGGCCACCTCCCTCCACGTCCGTCATGCTCGGCCTTGTGCCGAGCATGACGGACGTGGAGGGGCCAGAATCAGAAGGCCCCCTTTCGGGGGCCTTCCTTGTGTACTCGATTGTGAAAACCGATTACTCGGCGTCGCCCTCGGCGGCCTTCTTCTTGGCCGGGGCCTTCTTCTTCGGAGCGGCTTCCTCGCCGTCCGCGGCCTCGGCCTTGGCGGCAGCCTTCTTCTTCGGCGCGGCCTTCTTGGCTTCCTTCTCGGAACCCTCTTCGTCGTCCGCCATCAGCTCGTCCTTGGAAACGGTCTTGTCCGTCACCTTGATCTCGCCGAGCAGGTGATCGACGACCTTCTCCTCGAAGATCGGCGCGCGCAGCGAAGCGGCGGCGCCGGGGGTCTTCTGGAAATAGTCGAGGATCTGCTTTTCCTGGCCCGGGAACTGGCGGAGCTGCTGGAAGAGCGACTGCTGCATCTCCTCGTCCGTCACCTGGACGCCGGCCTTCTCGCCGATTTCCGAGAGGACCAGGCCGAGGCGGACGCGGCGTTCGGCAAGCTTGCGATATTCCTCGCGGGCTTCCTCTTCCGTCGTGTCTTCGTCAGCGAAGGTCTTGCCGGACTGGGCGAGGTCCGTGTTGATCTGGCGCCAGATGTTTTCGAACTCGGCGTCGACCAGGCGTTCCGGCGTGTCGAACTTGTACATCTCGTCGAGCTGGTCGAGGATCTGACGCTTGACCTTCTGGCGGGTGACCGAGCCGTACTGGCTCTCGATCTGGCCACGGACGATCTCGCGCAGCTTGTCGGCCGATTCGAGGCCGAGCTTGGAGGCGAGGTCATCGTTGATCTCGATCTCGGCGGCGGCGGCGACGTCCTTGACGTTGATGTCGAAGGTGGCTTCCTTGCCGGCGAGGTTTTCCGCCGGATAGTCGGCCGGGAAGGTCACGGTGATGACCTTCTCGTCACCGGCCTTCAGGCCGACGAGCTGCTCTTCGAAGCCCGGGATGAAGCGGTTGGAGCCGAGCACCAGTTCGGCGTCCTCGTCCTTGCCGCCGTCGAAGGGAACGCCGTCGACCTTGCCGAGATAGTCGATGGTGACGCGGTCGCCGTCGGCGGCCTTGCCCTTCTTCGTCTCGTAGGAACGGGCGCTTTCGGCGATCTTGAGGATCTGGTCGTCGACTTCCTTGGCGTCGATCTCGACGACTTCGCGCGTGACGGCGATGCCGGAATTGTCCTTCAGCGCGATGGCCGGGATGACTTCATAGGACAGCGTGAACTCGAAATCGGCCTGGCCGGCGAGGATCTTCTCCGCCTCGGCCTGGTCCTCGGTCATCGCGACTTCCGGCTGCGTCGCGGACTTCTCGCCGCGCTCGGAGAGGATCGTCGACGGACGGTCGCGGACGATCTCGTTGACCAGCTCGGCCATGACGGACTTGCCGTACATCTTCTTCAGATGCGCGAAGGGCACCTTGCCCGGACGGAAGCCGTTGATGCGGACACGGCCCTTCACGTCCTCAAGACGCTCGTTCATCTGAGCTTCCATGTCCTTGGCCGGGATGACGACCTTGATTTCGCGCTTCAGCCCTTCAGCGAGCGTTTCGATAACCTGCATGTTCAAACCTTCATTTCGAGTTGGCGGTGCTCAAACCGGCCT
>JBDHSZ010000125.1:0-11199 GCA_039812945.1 Shinella sp. | reverse complement strand
ACTTCTCCAAGTGTTATCGCGAACTCTACAACCGCTCGCCCCAGCAGGAGCGCGCCGAACGCAAGCTGACGCTCTCGGCCATCGCGCGCTAGAGCATTTCCAGCCGAAGCGAAGTCGCTTTGGCGTCGGATAATGCGGAAAAAACAATAGCTCAGCACGCCAGCGCGTTGACCAGCGAGAGTTCGGAGAAGACGCGGTTCCGCCCGGCATGCTTGGCCATGTAGAGGAACTGGTCGGCGGCGTTCAGATAGTTGTCGAAGGTCTCCCGCTCGGAAATGGCCGCAAGGCCGGCCGAGACGGTGATGGTCAGCGGCTCGCCGTCCGCGTCGATCGGCCTTGCCGCCAGCTCGGCGCGCAGCCGCTCGCAGCATTCGAGCGCGTCTTCCAGCCCGAGACCGTTGAAGATGATGCCGAACTCCTCGCCGCCGAGGCGCGCCAGCAGATGGCTGTCGCCGACCCGCTGCTTGAGGCGGCGGGCGACGGCCTTCAGCACCACGTCGCCGACCTCGTGGCCGTAGGTGTCGTTGAGGCGCTTGAAATGGTCGATGTCGAGGATGGCGATCGACATCGCCTCGCCGCGGCGCAGGGCCTGGTCGACCAGCCGCGGGCCGGTCTCGAAGAAATAGCGGCGATTGTAGATGTCCGTGAGATAATCCCGCGCGGCGATGCGGTGCAGCGACTGCACGCGCTTCTGGATCGCCGCGACATGGAAGATGCGGCTGTTGAACTCCTCGACGAGGAAGGGCTTCTGGATGTATTCGTCGCCGCCGGCGCGCAGGAAGCGCGCGGCGATCATGCGGTCCTCGGATCTGCAAAGCCCCACCACCCGCACGGCATCGTCGCCGTGCCGCTCGCGGACGGCGCCAAGGAGCGCGAAGCCGTCCATGTCGGCAAGGTCGAGGTCGCAGACCACCATGTCGATGCCCTTGTGGGAATCGAGCACGTCGAGCGCGGCGGCGCCCGTCTCCACGGCGACGATCTGGAAGCGCTGCTTGGCGATGAGGCTCATCTGCTGCTGCAGGCTCTCCGGGTCGGAATCGACGACGAGCACCTGCGTCTTGCCGCTCGTCAGGATGCGGTCGACGGCGAGAACGAGCTGCTGCATCGCCGCCGGATTGTCCTTGACGACATAGTCGAGCACGTTCTTGGCGAGGATATGCTCGCGCGTCGCATCGCTGAACGAACCGGTGAAGACCAGCGGCGCGACACCCTTGGCGATCACATAGTCGAGCGCCTCGCAGTTCGGCGCGTCCGGCAGGTTGAGGTCGAGGACGGCGAGCGCGAATTCCGGCGCCTCCGACTGGAAGATCGCCCGCACGGCCGCCATGCTCGGACAATGGGTGACCGAGAGACCGAGCTCCCTCTCCAGGCGATATTTCAGCGCCGTGGAGAACATGCGCGAATCCTCCACGAGCAGCACCTGCTGGCCCGAATGGCGCAGGAATGCAGGTCCTCGCTGCGGATTTGGATCCACTCCCACGTCGCCCAATACCTTAGATGATCTTCCCTCGACGCATTACAAACCACCGGTTTTACCAAGTGGTTAACCTGAGGGAAAATAACTCACGTAACGTAAGGAAGAAATCCCTTGCAGGCCTCGCTAGAGCATTTCCAGCCGAAGCGAAGTCGCTTCGGCGTCGGATAATGCGGAAAAAACAAGAGCCTGGAGCATTTCCGGTGAACCGGAGTTCACCGGAAATGCTCTAGGCCGTCAGGCGCTGCCGGGCGGTCCTGATCTGCGTCAGCGTATCGAGGTTCTGGTTGACCCGGCAGTAGAATTCCTCGTCGATGAACGGCCGCATGATGAAGTCGTTGCCGCCGGCCTTGAGGAAGCGGGCCGAGAGCAGCCGGTCCGTCGAGGACGACACGCCGATGATGCGCAACTGGTGCGAGCCGACCGCGCCGCGTATGCGCCGCGTCAGCTCGAAGCCGTCGATATCGGGCATGTTGTAGTCGGTGATCATCAGCGCGATATCCGGGTTCGCCTTGAGCAGCGCCAGCGCGCCCGCCCCGTTCTCCGCCGTGCTGACGCGGAAATTGTAGCGCTTGAGGCGCGTGGAGAGCAGCGCCCGAGCCGTCGCGCTGTCGTCGACGATCAGCACGTGATGCTGGTGGTTGGTCAGGAAGCGGCAGACGGATTCCGCCAGCATGTCGACGGCGAAGATATTGTCCTTGATGATGTAGTCGACGATCTCCTTGGAGAGGAGCTGGTCGCGCGTCGTCTGCTGGAAGGTGCCGGTGAAGACGATCGTCGGGATCGAGAGGTCGACCAGGTAGTTCAGCGCCTCGCCGTTCTCGGCGCCCGGCAGGTTGATGTTCGATATCGCGAGCGTGATCCTGTCGGTGGACTTGTCGTAGGCAAGCTCCAGCTCCTCGAAGCTGCGGCAGATCTCGACGTCGATGTCGAAAAGCTCCTTCAGCCGCTTGGAGATCATGGACGTGAAGACATTCGAGTCCTCGGCAACAAGAATACGGTGATGCGAGAGGGACGCGCCGGAATACTGCATTCCGGAAATGCCGATAAACGCCATGACTTGCCTTCGTTACATGAATTTTCCCCAGCTTGAGGGGTAGTCGCAACCCTTTGCAAAAGCGTTAAATTCAGAGAGCATGAAAACATGGGGCGGCGTGACCGCGGCAAGGAGGCGCGCGATCTTGCCGGCGAAGTAAAACGGCGCGGAACTTCTTGAGCGCCATTTTGCGAACCATCGCCCGACGCTTACTTGACCGAGGCCTCGCCGCCCTCGATCTCGACCTCCTCGCCGCCATTGAGCGCGATGCGGTCGCCGTTCGGCAGGGTGACGAAGCAGCCCGACGGGCAGATCGTCTCGGTGGCGCCGGGCTCCAGCGCCACTTCCATGCGGCTGCCGCCCTCGACGATGACGAGGACCTGGGTATCGGCGTCCTTGTTGGTGACGGAAGCGGCGGCGGCGGGAACGGACATCGCGGCCGAGACCAGCAGCATCATGATCATTCGCTTCATCTTCACCCCCGGCGCGGCGCGCCGCCCTCTCCAAAGCCCTTGGGGGGGAACACTAGCGCTCCCCGGCCGGCTTTGCATGTGTTTTATGCGGGGACGGCTGAATGCAGCGTGAATGCGGCATTCATGCGCCGGAAACCGGGCGGGCGCTCAGGCGTCGGGCTCCCCGCCGGCCGCCGCCCTGCCCCGCCGCGCCGCCTGCGGGCGGACCTTCTCCGCCGCCTGATCGAGAAGCGCGGTGATGAGCTCGGCGCCCTGCGGCGATATCTTGACCGGCACCTCCGCCGCCGCCGGCGCGCCGATGGCGATCTCCTCCTTGCGGAGCCGCTCGAGGATCGCGGCGCGCAGTTCCGACTTCACGCCCGTCCCGTTGAGGATATCCGCCAGGAAGGCGCGGATCTCGAAATCGAGCGTCGCGGCCGAGAAGGCCTGGAAGACCACCAGCGGTTCGGGATTGCGCAGCAGCCCCTGCTGGCCGCGCACCACCTCGGTCAGGACTTCCTGCACCCTGCGCGGATCGTTGCCGGCATGCACGCTGATCGGCACCTCGATGCGGCCGAGCTTGTTGCGGTGCGTCCAGTTGCCGACCTGCCCGTTGATGAGCACCGAGTTCGGCACGATCACCGTCTGGCGCTGGAAGGTCTCGATCTCGGTGGCGCGCACGGAGATGCGGCGCACGAAGCCCTCCGTCGTGCCCGCCACCACCCAGTCGCCCACCTTGAACGGCCGCTCGGCCAGCAGGATGAGGCCCGAGACGAAGTTCGACACGATGTTCTGCAGGCCGAAACCGATACCGAGCGAGAGGGCGCCGGCGACGAGCGCGAGGCTGGAAAGGTTGATGCCCGCCGCCGAGATGCCGACGAGGCCGGCAAGCGCCACGCCCGCATAGCCGACCGCCGTGCGCACGGAGTTGCGCACGCCCGCATCGACCTGGCTGCGCGCCAGCACATTGCCGTCGACCCACCGCTGGAACCAGCGCGTGATGACGAGACCCGCGACGAAGAGCAGGATGCCCGCCAGGATGCCCACCAGCGAGATCGTGATGGTGCCGATGCGGATCTCCGTGAAGACGCGATAGGCCCAGGATTCGATGTCCGCGATCTGGAAGCCCCATTGCAGCAGGATGAGCGGCACGAAGAGGACGAAGAGCAGCAGATAGATCGCCAGCCCCGCCGCAAGGCCGATCTGGTCGAGCGCCACCTGCCCGAGGCCGAAGCGCTCCTCGAGCCGCTTGCCGACCGCCGTTTCGGCGAAGGCGCTCGTCGCGGAGACGGCGCGGCCGGACAGGAAGCCGATATACATCGTCACCACCACCGCGCCCGTCACGACGATCTGCGTGGCGACGAAGCGCGCCATGCCGACATAGCCGAGCAGCGCGGAGAGGATGAGGCCGAGGCCCGTCAGGATCAGGAGGACGAAGATCGAGCGCGGCCAGGGATGCCCTCGCGAATCCGGCGCCTCGCCCTGCCGCAGCACCGGCTTGATGAAGGCGGTGACGAGAAGCAGCGCGCCGATGACGATCGAGGCGACGAAGCTCTTCACCACCGTCAGCACGACGGGGGAGCCGAGCACTTCGCTGATCGTGCCGAGGAAATAGTCGGCGCCGTTGACGATGGCCATGCCGAGGATCAGCAGCCACAGGCGCTGCGCCCCGCGGTCGGAGACCCGCACCAGCCGCCAGTGCCCGTCGCCCGGCGACAGCACCGCATTGGCGAGCTGCGTGACGAAGAAGACGGCGACCAGCACGCCGAGCGCGATGGCGACGATCGGCGCGATATCGGCCCGCAGCACCTTGAAGGCATCGAGGAAGAAGTAGCTCGCCCCCGCGAAGGCGCCCGCCGCCATGGTCGGCAGCACCGTCGACCAGAAGGCGACGGAAAGGCGCGTGATGTAATGCGGCTTCTCCTGACGGGCGGCGCGGGTGATATAGGGCGAGAACAGCCGGTAGCTGCCGGACAAGAGCACGAGCGCCGCCATCAGCGACAGCGCGACGGCGGCCAGGAGCTGCATGCGCTTGAATTTCCAGACGAACTGCAGCCAGGCGGTCACGGTGCGGCCGAGCGTCCGCGTCTCGGCGGTAAAGGCGTCGGCGGCTGCGCCGAACAGTTCGGAGCTGACCTCGGTCCGCTTCAGGATGGCGTCGGAGAAAAGCCGCCGGCGGATTTCCGTGATGCGGTTGGAGAGCTTCGTCGCCTCGATGGAGAGGTTCTCCGCCTCCCCCGTCAGCGCGTTGATCTCGTTGCGCTCGGCGGCGAGCTTCTTGCGCTCCTCGACGACGACGCCGGCCTCCGCCGGCGCGCCTTCGGCCGGCGGATCGCCGAGCTCGGCCTGGCGCGCCTTGATGGCCTCGAGCCGCGGCCGCGTCGCGACGGAGATCGCCAGGATCGACCGGTTCAGCGTCTCCGCCTCGACCTTCAGGTCGACCAGCCGCGCGTCGTCATCCTTGTATGTGTCGACCCGCTCGCGGATGGCGTTGAGCTGGGTGCCCGCGCGGCCGAGATCGGCATTCGCCTGCTGGAGCTGCGTCGCCGTGTCGGTCGCGGGCTCGCTCGCCTGCTGCGCGAGGGCGGGCGCCGCCGCGCACAGGACAATCGAAAGAAGGAGGCAGAGAAGACGCAAGATCGGCAAAAGGCCACCCTCGGAGGACAGAGACAGACGACGCATCGCAGGCATGCGATTCCTCACCCTTCTAGCCATGATTGCGGCCATTTTGAACCGGATTGCCGACGCCGCTGGAGCATTTCCAGCCGAAGCGAAGCCGCTTTGGCGTCGGATAATGCTCTAGAATCCTGCCCCCGGCTCGGCCAGATAGGCCTCCTCCTGCGGCGTCGAGACCCTGCCGAGGAAGGGGTTGCGATGGGGGAACCGGCCGTATCTCGCGATGACCTCGCGGTGGCGGACGGCATAGTCGAGATACATCTCGTCGTCATGCGCCTCGAACAGCGCGACGGAAAGGTCCTGGTCCGCCAGGTCCTCGGAATGCTCGAAGGGCATGTAGAAGAAATGGCGGCGGTCGTAGGCGACCAGCTTGTCCGCCCCCGCCTCCAGCGCCAGCCGCGCCTCGCGCCGGGCGATCCAGTCCGTCGCGAAGGCCATCGGCGAGGCGCGGTACATGTTGCGGGGGAACTGGTCGAGCACGATGATCGCCGCGAGCCGCGCCGCCGGGCTCGCCCGCCATTCCTCGGTCACCGCGCGGGAGAGGGCGAGATGCGTCGCGGCGAACTGCGCGTGGATATGCCCGTCGAGTTCCGGCGTGGACTGCCACCAGTCCTTCGCCGTCAGGGTCTCGCACCAATAGCCGACCACCTCGTCCGGCCGCCTGATCCCGTCGCTCATGCTTCGCGTCTCCCGTGTCTCAGCGGCAATATGGCATGGCGCGAGGGCGTGGCAAGGGGCAAGCGCCGGACGAGGCCTACCGCCCGACGAGACGGAACGCGGCGGATGCCGAGGCGATCATCCGCAAGCACTATCTTGCCGGACCAGAGGTCGTCGATGCAATCGGCCGGGGAACAAACCGGAAATGAAATTGCAGAATTTCCGTTTTGCCGTAAAATGCGGGTTGGTAGAATTCCGCTAAAGAATTGTATTTGGTGGGTGATCACGGGCTCGAACCGTGGACCCGCTGATTAAGAGTCAGCTGCTCTACCAACTGAGCTAATCACCCACTTGACCGCTGCTGCGGTGCTGGAGGGGCCTATAAAGGCGTTCTTTGGGCTTGTCCATACGCTGCCGGCAAAAAAATGCGCGGGCGGGGCGATTTCTTTCGCAGCGCAAAACGGGCGTCACAGATCCAGCGTGCCGGCGGCGACGCGCACTGCCTCGCCGCCGATGCGCGCGCCGGCGATCGCCCCGCCGGAGACGTCGATATGCAGGTGGATCAGCGAGGGGCGGCCCATCTCGACGCCCTGCTCGATCAGCAGCGGATGGTGGCCGTCCACCGGCCTGTCGAAGAACTGGATGGCGCCGGACAGCGCGGCGACGGCCGATCCCGTCGCCGGATCCTCGGTGATCCCCATGTCGGGCGCGAACATGCGGGCGTGGAACTTCGCATTGTGGCTCACCCCGCCGCGGCAATAGAGATAGGCGGAAGAGAGCCTTCCCTCGGCAAAGGGCGCGCAGCGCTCCCAGAGCGCCGGATCGAACTCCACGGCGGCGGCCGCCGCCAGATCGTGCACGGGGATCATGACGAAGGCGACGCCGGCGCTCCACAGCGACGGCACGTGATTCTCGAAGCCGATCTGGGCCGGCTTCAGGCTGAAGGCGTCGGCGAGCGCCTGCCGGTCGAAACTCGCCTCCAGGCGCGCGGGCTTGCGCGGCAGGTCGAATTCGGCGAAGGCCGCCTTGCGCGCGCCGAGCCGCACCGCGCAGCGCACCGGGCCGACATTCTCCTCCAGCACGCTCACCTGGTCGCTCGGCCCCTCGCCGCCCTCGTCCGCCTCGGCGATGGCGATCGCCGCCCCCACCGTCGGATGGCCGGCGAAAGGCAGCTCGCGGCCGGGCGTGAAGATGCGCAGCCGCGCGGTATGCGCCGGATTGTCGGGCCTCCCGACGAAGACCGTCTCGGACAGGTTGAACTCGCCGGCGATGCGCTGCATCGTGCCGTCGTCGAGACCATCGGCATCGAAGACGACAGCCAGCGGATTGCCGGCGAGGCGCGTATCGGTGAAGACGTCGTAGATGGCGTAGCGGCGGGGCAAGGCATTCTCCGTATTGATCTTTCACATCCAGCCTGCCCGAGGCCCCCGCCGCGGGCAAGCGGAAATGACGGGGCTGTTCACAGGTCGAGCGTCATGACGACGGGGCAATGATCGGAGGCCTTCGGCCGGTCCCAGCCGACGCGCGGATAGCGCTCCACTTCCTGCCCCGGCGGGAAGAGCGTGCGGAAGGGCTGGCCGGCGCGCACGATCTCGGGAACGTGATGGGCGTTGCGCTCGGCAAGCGAGGGCGACAGCAGGATATAGTCGAGCTGGCAGAGATGGCGCTCCTCCGGGCCGCGGCTGTGATAGAGCGTCCAGCGGTCGTCCACCGGCCGGCGCAGCATCGGGTTGACGACGAAGCCGTCCTGCGTGAAGACGTCGAGCGCGCTGACCTCCTCCTTCTGCGGCACGAAGCGGTAGCCGTTGCGCCGGTCGCCCTCGACGGCGAGCTTCTCCTGGTAGTCGTTCATGTCGCCGCAGATGGCGAAGGCCTTGCCGGCCGTGTGGCCGGCGCCGAAGCGGTTCTCGACGATGCGGCGCACCGCGCGCGCCTCCGCCATGCGCACCGGCATGGTGGACTGGCGGCCGTCCATGCCGTCGCGGCCCGGCCCCATCGACTTGAAATGCACGACATAGAGCGTCAGCGGCCGCCCGCCGATGCGCAGGTCCATTTCCAGGCAGTCGCGCTTGAACACCTTGTCGTCCGGGTTGAGGCCCGGCCCGAGATCCGGCGTGTAGAGGCCGAACTCGCGATAGGTGACGGAGGCGTGGCTGCGGATGTCGACGCATTCGATGCGCTGGCCGTCGCGGGTCTCCTCGCGCATCAGCACCGAGACGTCGATGCCGCGGCTGTCATTGCCCTCGATGAGGTATTTCTGGCGATAGCCGTTGCCGACCATGCGGAAGAGATAGCCGTATTCGAAGGCCTGCAGCGCCGCCATGTTGTCGGTTTCCTGCAGGCAGAGGATATCGGCGTCCGCATCGGCGATGGCGAGCGCCGAATGCTGGCGGGCATCGTCCGTGTGGGCGATGGTGCGCGCCTCCTCCAGCCGCCGGTATTCCGCCTCGTTGCGGATATCGAACAGGCGCAGCACGCGATCCTGGCGGAGCTGGTTGCGGAACCCCGTGAAATCGAAACGGGTCATCAGGTTTTCGATGTTGAAGGTGGCAAGGCGTAGCGACATGGAATCCTTCCCGGAATGCCGCCGGAGTGTATCCGGCTGACCGCCAATGGAAAGGGTTTTTCGCCGGAATAAACCGCCGCCGCCTTCCGTCTTCCCCTCACGGGTGGTTGGCATTCGGCGGCGGATGGAGGGATCGGTCATGGCAGTCGCATCCGGCATGGGGCGGGCCTTCCTGGCGGCGTGGCTGGCCCTCGTCCTCTTCACCTGCCTGCCCGCCGGCGCCGCCGAGCGCTACATCACCCAGCCGGGAGAGGCCGCGCGGGCCGTCGGCCTCATCGCCGGGGCGCTCGGCCGCGCGCCGGCGCTGCACACGATCCGCATCACCGAGAAGGGCGTCACCGTGCATGCGCGCGGCGACGGGCGGCCGGGCGACGTCGACGAATGGCGGGTGCGGATGGCGAACCGTTTCCTGCTCTTCTCCTCGGAGGCGGTGAGCGGCCCCTTGGCCGTGCAGCCGCCGGCCCTCGTCGCCGATGCCGCGAGCGGCTTCTTCCCGCTCGAGGCCGTCGCGCTCGACAAGGCGGACCAGGTGGCGCTCCGCGCCCTCGCCTATGCCGGGCTGCAGGACCAGGCGAGCGTGCAGTCGATGGAGATCGCCCGGCGCGTGAGCCTGCTGCCGGCGCCGGCCTATGGCGCCATACGCTGGACGATCCACGTCTCCTCGCCGCGCGAAAGCGCGACCGTCTATGCCGACGCGGACGGCACGATCGTCGGCGGCGACCTTTCCAATACCGAGCGCGCCCGCACGATGGATTTCTACCGGAGCGACGACTGGCCGAAGGAGGCCGCGCTCGAAAGCCTGACGGGCGTCATCGGGCCGCAGCCGGTCGTGCGCGACCTGACGGTCTATCCCAAATACATACAGGTGAAGGCCGATCATCCGAGCCTGCCGGACAGCACCGTCAGCTATTCCTGGGACCTGTCGGGCGTCACGCGCTCATCCATGGTCTCGCCGATGTTTCCCGGCACCGCGCAGAAACCCGCCCTGTCGCTGGCGGATATCGATCTCGGCCCGCTCGCCAGGGTGCGCGAGAACGCCGTGAAGGCCTGGGGCAACGACAAGTCGACGATGAACTACATGATGCTGCGGATGTTCTCCGACGGCCCCGGCAAGCCGGAGCAGCGCTGGACCGTCTACTTCACCGACTGGGGACAGCCGGGCGAGCTGGCGATGTTCTCCAACACGGGCACGATCGAGCTGACGGCCGACGGCACCGTGCGCGTCGCCAACCTGCCGGCCGCCCGCCAGCCGAAGCGCAACTGGCTCGATCCGAAGACGACCATCGAGGTGCTCGGCGCGGTCGGCGAGCAATTCGGCAGGAACGCGCGCTTCTCCGAGATCAGCATCGACACCGATTCGATGCGCATCCTCGCCGAAGTGCCCGATACGCCCGGCCGGATGCGCGACTACAATGCGAACGACCGCGGCATCACCGCCTCCAGCATGATGATGCCCTGGGACGCGGAGTTCCGGCCGGAACGGCTCTACCGGATGGACGACCTCGCCTTCTTCTCGGCGGAGAAGCTGACCGAGCTGACGGCCCGCAGCTTCACCCGGCTGCGGGTCGGCCCGGAAATGGCGGTGGCGCGCTACACCTTCTCCATCGGCCAGCTCCCGACGCCCGACGGCGCCTTCATGGTGCCCTCGCCGGACGGCAAGGTGACGCTGGAGATCCGCATCGAGGCCGACAACGGCTGGAAGGGCGGGCGCGTCACCTATTCCTCCACGGGCGAGGAGATCGACATCGTCATGCCCTGACCGCGCCGCGCGATCATCCTTGCACAGACGCGATTTTCCCGAAGATTGCCGTTTCGCCCGCCCTCGTCCTTGGCTAGCCTTGCGCTCGCCTCACTGCAACAGCCTTCGGCAGGTCCCATGTCCAAGACGAACGAAACCGCCCTTCGCATCGCCGCCCGGCGCAGCCGGGAGCTCTCGCTGCTGATGACCCGCTGGCCGAGCGTGACGGGCTCGCCCGACGAAGCGGCCTTTTCCGGCAGGCTGCACGCCCATCTTGCCGAAACGCCCTATTTCCGGCGCCACCCGGACCGGCTCTTTACCGTCGACAGTCATGGCGAGCCGCTGACGCGCAACGTCGTCGCGCTGGTGCGCGGCAGCGGGCGGCGGACGGTGGTGCTGGCCGGCCATTTCGATACGGTCTCCATCGCCAATTACGGCGCGCTCGCCCCGCTCGCCTGCGACCCGGAACCGTTGACGGAGGCGCTCCTTCAGGAACTACGCGGCCGCCCGCTGAACGGGGCGGAGGAAAGGGCGCTGAAGGATCTGGAAAGCGGCGATTTCATCGCCGGGCTCGGGCTGCTCGACATGAAGAGCGGCCTT
>JBDHSZ010000124.1:0-11254 GCA_039812945.1 Shinella sp. | reverse complement strand
TCTTCAGCTCGGCGCTGCGGATGATCGGCGTGATCAGGCCGCCCGGGATGGAGACGGCGACGCCGACATCCGCGTGCCTGTGCTTGACCATGTTCGTGTCGGTCCAGGAGACGTTGGCGTCCGGCACGTCGCGCAGCGCCAGCGCCATGGCCTTGATCACCATGTCGTTGACAGAGAGCTTGTAGGCCGGCTTGCCGTCCTTTTCCGGGGCGGAGCCGTTGAGCTGGGCGCGCAGCGCCAGCAGCGCGTCGAGCTCCACGTCGACCGACACGTAGAAGTGCGGGATCGTCTGCTTGGATTCCTGCAGGCGCTTGGCGATGGTCTTGCGCATGCCGTCATGCGGCACGAGCTCGTAGGAGCCCTGGTCGAAGAGCTTGAGCACGGCATCGTCCGACATGCCCTTCGGCGCGGCGGCCGGGGCGGCGGATGCAGCGGCAGTCGGGGCGGCTGCGGCGGCAGGCTTCGCACCGCCGGAGGCGACGGCCTTCTCGACATCGCTCTTGACCACGCGGCCATGCGGGCCGGTGCCGGAGACCGCCGAGATATCGATGCCGGCCTCCCTGGCGAGACGGCGGGCGAGCGGCGAGGAGAACTTGCCGTTGCCGACGCGGTTGCCGTTACCGGCGGGCTGCGCCGGCTGGGAGGCGGCAACCGGAGCAGCGGCGGCAGCCGGCTTTTCGGCCTCCTTCGGCGCCTCGGCCTTGGCTTCCGCCTTCGGGGCCGAACCGCCGCCGCTAGCGGCAGCCGCCACGTCCTCGCCTTCGGCGGCGAGGATGGCGATGAGGCTGTTGACCTTCACGCCCTCCGTGCCGGCCGGCACGACGATCTTGGCGACCGTGCCCTCGTCGACGGCCTCGACTTCCATCGTCGCCTTGTCGGTCTCGATCTCGGCGATGACGTCACCGGATTTCACGGTGTCGCCTTCCTTGACGAGCCACTTGGCCAGATTGCCCTCTTCCATGGTGGGCGAAAGGGCCGGCATCGTGATGTTGATCGGCATATCCCAGCCCTCCCCTTACTTGTAGCAGACGGCCTTCACCGCCTGGACGACTTCTTCCACGTTCGGCAGCGCCAGCTTCTCGAGGTTCGCGGCATAGGGCATCGGAACGTCCTTGCCGGCGATCGTCAGGATCGGCGCGTCG
Source organism: Shinella sp. (assembly GCA_039812945.1). GTDB lineage: Bacteria > Pseudomonadota > Alphaproteobacteria > Rhizobiales > Rhizobiaceae > Shinella. The sequence goes on along the minus strand of JBDHSZ010000124.1, from coordinate 10,112 downwards.
AGATAGTCGAAGGCCTGCTGCATGACGCGGGTTGCGATCTCGGTGCCGACGGAAGACTGCGGGAAGCCCTCTTCCACGGTGACGAGGCGGCCGGTCTTCTTGACCGATTCGATGACGGTCGGCAGGTCCATCGGGCGGATGGTGCGAAGGTCGATCAATTCGACGTCGATGCCGTCCTTCTCCAGCTCGGCGATCGCCTTGAGGGCATAGGTCATGCCGATGCCGAAGGAGACGACGGTGACGTCGTTGCCCTTCTTGTGGATGCGGGCCTTGCCGATCGGCAGCACGAAATCGTCCATCTTCGGCACTTCGAAACTCTGGCCGTAGAGGATCTCGTTCTCCAGGAAGATGACCGGGTTCGGGTCGCGGATGGCGGCCTTGAGCAGGCCCTTGGCGTCGGCGGCCGTGTAGGGCATGACGACCTTGAGGCCGGGAACGTGGCTGTACCAGGCCGCATAGCACTGCGAGTGCTGGGCGGCGACGCGGGCGGCAGCGCCGTTCGGGCCGCGGAAGACCATCGGCGCGCCCATCTGGCCGCCCGACATGTAGAGCGTCTTGGCGGCCGAGTTGATGACCTGGTCGATCGCCTGCATGGCGAAGTTGAAGGTCATGAACTCGACGACGGGCTTGAGCCCGGTCATCGCGGCGCCGACGGCGACGCCGGCGAAACCGTGCTCGGTGATCGGCGTGTCGATGACCCGGCGCGCGCCGAATTCCTGCAGAAGGCCCTGGGTGATCTTGTAGGCGCCCTGGTATTCGGCGACTTCCTCGCCCATGACGAAGACGTCCTCGTCGCGGCGCATCTCTTCCGCCATGGCGTCGCGCAGCGCTTCACGCACCGTCGTCATCACCATCTCGGTGCCGGCCGGGATATCCGGATCGGCGGCGATCTCGCCCTTCGGCTGTGCCGGGACGGGTGCGGCGGCGGGAGCGGCAGCCGGCGCGGCGGTTTCCGCCGGCTTCTCGGCGGCGGCGGCCTTGGGCGCGGCGATCGCATCGGCGCTTTCGCCGTCCTGCAGCAGCACGGCGATGGCCGTATTGACCTTGACGCCCTCGCTTCCGGCCGGGATCAGGATCTTGCCGATCACGCCTTCATCGACGGCCTCGACTTCCATCGTCGCCTTGTCGGTTTCGATTTCGGCGATCACGTCGCCGGACTTTACGGTGTCACCCTCGTTCTTGACCCATTTGGAGAGGGTGCCCTCTTCCATGGTCGGAGACAGGGCGGGCATGAGAATCTCGATTGGCATTGGTGTCCCTCCCCGGAATTACAGCAGGATGTCGGTGTAGAGTTCGGATACATCCGGCTCCGGATCGGACTGCGCGAAATCGGCGCTGTCGGCGACGATGTCACGGACGTCCTTGTCGATCTGCTTCAGATCGTCCTCGCTCGCCCAGCCCTTCTCCAGAAGGCGCGCGCGCACCTGCTCGATCGGGTCGTGCTCCGAGCGCATCTTCTGCACCTCGTCCTTCGAGCGGTACTTGGCCGGGTCGGACATGGAGTGGCCGCGGTAGCGATAGGTCTGCATCTCGAGGATGACCGGGCCCTTGCCGGAGCGGCAATGCTCGACGGCCTCGTCCGCCGCCGCCTTCACGGCGCGCACGTCCATGCCGTCCACCTGGAAGCCGGGGATGTTGAAGGAAGCGCCGCGCTGGGAGAAATCGGTCTGGGCCGAGGCGCGCGAGACGGCGGTGCCCATGGCGTAGCGGTTGTTCTCGATCACGTAGATCACCGGCAGCTTCCACAGCGCCGCCATGTTGAAGCTCTCGTAGACCTGGCCCTGGTTGGCCGCGCCGTCGCCGAAATAGGCGAGCGAGACATTGTCGTTGCCGCGGTACTTGTTGGCGAAGGCGAGGCCCGTGCCGAGCGAGACCTGCGCGCCGACGATGCCGTGGCCGCCGTAGAAGTTCTTCTCCTTGGAGAACATGTGCATGGAGCCGCCCTTGCCCTTGGAAAGGCCGCCGCGGCGTCCGGTCAGTTCCGCCATCACGCCGCGCGCGCTCATGCCGCAAGCCAGCATGTGGCCGTGGTCACGATAGCCGGTGATGACCTCGTCGCCCTGCTTCAGCGCGAGCTGCATGCCGACGACGACCGCTTCCTGGCCGATATAAAGGTGACAGAAGCCGCCGATGAAGCCCATGCCGTAGAGCTGGCCGGCCTTCTCCTCGAAACGCCGGATGAGCAGCATCTCGCGATAGGCCTTGAGGTCGTCTTCCCTGGAGAACTCGGCGATGGTACCGCCGGTGAAGTCTTTGCTTGCAGGCTTTGCCGCGGTCTTGCGGCTGGACGTGGACGCGTTTTTGCGCGGAGCCATTCGTTCCTCCCTATGTTTGCCCTTTTGAGAAAACCATAGGGGAGAAAGACCGCCACAGCAATGCTATAAATGCATGGCTTGTATTCTTCGCAAGCCACTGATTAGTAAGTAAGATTTACGATTAACCAGATTTCGGTTAATCCATGCTTTCAGTGGAAAATGACGATTTCGTCGGTCCTGGACATGTTGAGATACGAGCGTGCTTTTTCGTCGAGCATGTCACGCTCGAGCGAGCCGTCGCTCATCAGGGCGACCTCTTTTTCCAGGATCTGGCGTTGCCGCACGAGCACGTCCAGACGCGCCTGCCGCTCCACCCTCTGCCGCTCGAAATCCTCCATCCCCCGCAGACCGAAGTCTCCATGGACGGAATGATACCCGAAGTAGGAAAGGAATGCGACGGTAATTACCGGTAGTGCCAGCCGGCCGAATTTCCGCTTCTTGTGATGTTTGGTCCACATGCCAGTGCCCCGATACGCAATACGATTTCGACACTAGCGCCAATGGGTTAACCGATCATTGACCATGACGGGGGCGGGCAGGAAAAGTCTTGCGTGCGGCGATGTGGGGCTCGTTTCGCTCCGCTCCGCCTCTTCTCGACGGCGCGTGTGGCGCGGATCCTCGGGTCAAGCCCGAGGATGACGGAGGAGAGGTTTGCCGGGATTGCGAAGGCGATGGCGAGAAGGAAGAGAGGGGGGGAGATCCCGTTTATTGAACGGCACGGCATGCGGTGCCGGTGCTTTGGCCCGATGCCTTTCTTCTCTCGTCATCCTCGGGCTCGACCCGAGGATCCACGCCCTACGGCATCTGCCGGATGAGTGAAAAGGAGCTGCAACAAGAGCCTGGAAGAGCCCCTTCCCACCCCTCAAAAACAAAACCCGCATCGTCGGATGCGGGTTTCGTCGTTTCGGAGAAACTGTTTTACCGGTCAGCCGCGCAGGATTGCGCGGCCGGCATAGCGTGCCTGCGAACCCAGTTGCTCCTCGATGCGGATGAGCTGGTTGTACTTGGCGGTGCGGTCGGAGCGGGCGAGCGAGCCGGTCTTGATCTGGCCGCAGTTGGTGGCGACCGCGAGGTCGGCGATGGTGGAGTCTTCCGTCTCGCCCGAGCGGTGCGACATGACGGCGGTGTAGCTCGCCTTGTGCGCGGTCTCGACGGCGTCCAGCGTCTCGGACAGCGAGCCGATCTGGTTGACCTTGACGAGGATCGAGTTGGCGACGCCCATCTTGATGCCGTCGCGCAGGCGTGCGGAGTTCGTCACGAACAGGTCGTCGCCGACGAGCTGGACTTGTCTGCCGATCTTGTCGGTGAGCAGCTTCCAGCCGTCCCAGTCGTCTTCGGCCATGCCGTCCTCGACAGAGAAGATCGGGTATTTGGCGGTCAGTTCGGCAAGGTAGTCGGCCATGGCGCCCGGCTCCAGCGTGCGGCCCTCGCCTTCGAGGACATATTTGCCGTCCTTGAAGAACTCGGTCGAGGCGCAGTCGAGCGCGATGAACATGTCCTCGCCCGGACGGTAGCCGGCCTTCTCGATGGACTTCATGATGAAGTCGAGCGCGGCCGGAGCGGAGGCGAGACCCGGCGCGAAGCCGCCCTCGTCGCCGACATTGGTGTTGTGGCCGTCGGCGGCGAGCTGCTTCTTCAACGTGTGGAAGACTTCCGAGCCCATGCGCACGGCGTCGCGGATCGTCTCCGCGCCGACCGGCACGATCATGAATTCCTGGAAGTCGATCGGGTTGTCGGCATGCGCGCCGCCATTGATGATGTTCATCATCGGCACCGGCAGGACGCGGGCGTTCGGGCCGCCGACATAGCGGTAGAGCGGCAGGTTGGCGGCTTCCGCTGCGGCCTTGGCGACGGCGAGCGAGACGCCGAGGATGGCGTTGGCGCCGAGGCGGGCCTTGTTCGGCGTGCCGTCGAGCTCGATCATCGTCTGGTCGACCTGGATCTGGTCCTCGGCGTCGAGGCCGCCGATGGCCTCGTAGATCTCGCCGTTGACGGCGGCGACGGCGTTCTCGACACCCTTGCCGAGGTAGCGCGTGCCGCCGTCGCGCAGTTCAACCGCCTCGTGCGCGCCGGTCGAGGCGCCCGAGGGAACGGCCGCGCGGCCGAAGCTGCCATCCTCGAGGTGCACGTCCACTTCGACGGTGGGATTGCCGCGGCTGTCGAGAATCTCGCGGCCGATGATGTCGATGATAGCAGTCATGGATATCGTCCTGGTTCGGGGTTTATAAATCGATTAAAATCCACTTTTAACCGACGCGGCGGAAATTACAATGAGGCGATGGCGCGCGACGCCTCAGCCCTTGGCGACGGCGTCGAAGGCGAGCAGCTTTTCCAGGAGGCGCGGCATGTCCTTCAGGTGCACCATGTTCGGCCCGTCGGAGGGCGCGTTGTCCGGGTCCTCGTGCGTCTCGATGAAGAGCCCGGCGACGCCGACGGCGACCGCCGCGCGCGCGAGCGTCTCGACGAATTCGCGCTGGCCGCCGGAGGAGCCGCCCTGCCCGCCCGGCTGCTGCACGGAATGGGTGGCGTCGAAGACGACCGGCGCGCCGAGCCCGGCCATGATCGGCAGCGCGCGCATGTCGGAGACCAGCGTGTTGTAGCCGAAGGAGGCGCCGCGCTCGCAGAGCAGCACGTTCGGATTGCCGCTCTCGGTGAACTTGGCGAGCACGTTCCTCATGTCCCAGGGGGCGAGGAACTGGCCCTTCTTGACGTTGATGACGCGCCCGGTCCGGGCGGCGGCGACCAGAAGGTCGGTCTGGCGCGACAGGAAGGCGGGAATCTGCAGGATATCCACCGTCTTTGCGACGACGGCGCATTGCTCTTCCGTATGGATGTCGGTCAGCACCGGAAAGCCGAAGTCCTTCTTGAGATCGGCGAAGATCTCCATGGCGCTTTCGAGCCCGATGCCGCGCTTGCCGGACAGCGAGGTGCGGTTCGCCTTGTCGAAGGAGGACTTGTAGACGAGGCCGATGCCGAGCGTGCCGCACAGTTCGGCCAGCGCGCCGGCCATGTCATAGGCGTGGCCCCGGCTCTCCATCTGGCAGGGGCCGGCGATCAGCGAGAAGCGCTCGGCCTGCGAGAAGACAACCTTCTTCTCGCCTTCGCCGGCGATGACGGTGGAATTGGCTTTCATCTCATTCTCCAAAGACGAAGAGGACGCCCTGCCCCGGCGCGGGCGGCACCAGCAGGCGCTCGTCCCGCTCCCGGAAGACGACGCCGCGCTCCGTCAGCAGGCGGCGGCATTCGGACAGGCTGGAAACCCGGAAGACGACCGCCTGCCCCTTGAGGCCGCGATCCGCGCCGGCAACCGGCGCGATGCCGTAAAAACCTTCGAGGCCGGCGTCGTTCAGCACGGTGATGCGGCCGCGCGGCGTATCGACGGACATGCCGAAGGACAGCGCCTCGACCTCGCGCTCGTCGGCCGCCTCCTGCACCAGATACTGGAAGTCGGTCGGGTTCTGCTCCGACAGGACGACCTCGGCCAGCGCGACGACGCCGTTCCCGTGCGCCTCCAGCGACTTGCGGTCGGACGGCAGCGGCAGCACGCGCTGCGAGGCGAAGAAGAAGAAATCCGGGCTGCGCAGGTCGGCGGCGAAGGCGAGACGGAAGCTGCCGGTCGCGCTGGTGCCGTCGGGCAGCAGCATCTCGCGGGAAAATTCCAGCACATCGCCGCCGGAAAGGCCCGCCGCCGCATAGCGCCGGTCGTCCTCCCGGGCGTCGTCGCTCGCCATGGCGATGCCGGAGAAACCTTCGAGGCCGCGGCGGAAGCGGAAGGCCTGGTCGCGCGCGACGAAGACATTGCCCTCGCGCGCCGCCGCCTCGCATTCCTCGCGATTGGCGATGCCGAGCGGCTCCAGATAGCTGCCGTCGGCCAGGAAGACGCAACAGTTTTCCGTGCCGAACGGATGGCGGGCATCTTTCGCGACGGTGAAGCCGAGCTCCGTCAGCCGCTTGCGGGCGACGGCGAGTTCGGACACCGGCAGCACCAGATGGTCGATCGGGCGGGGCGTTCTCGAACGCACGGTCATGGGCGAAATCCGGTCGTGTTTCAGGCGTCCCGTGCTTTGCATGCTTTCGCCGCGCAATGCAAGCGCCTGCGCCCTGCTTGAGGCGAGCCGGGAACTTTTCCGTATCTGTGCCATTCCGAAGGACTTTCCCGCCAAGGAGCCGCGCCATCTCCCGATCCCGCGATATCACCCGGCAGCGCGACCTGCACCGATCCCGCCCCGTCTGGGCGGATTCGCCCCGCATTTCCCTTAGGACCCGGCAGAGGCCGTCGCGCGCCGACTACGACGTCATCGTCGTCGGCGCGGGCATTTCCGGGGCGTTGATGGCGCATGCGCTGGCCGACGGCGAGCGCTCGGTCCTCATCGTCGACCGGCGGCAGCCGGTGCGGGGCAGCACGCTCGCCAGCACCGCGATGATCCAGCACGAGATCGACATACCGCTGCACAAGCTCGCCGGCATGATCGGCGAGCAAAAGGCCGACCGCGCCTGGCAGCGCTCGGCCCGCGCCGTCGAGCAATTGACGCGCATCGTCGCGGATATCGGCCTTTCCTGCGGCTTCGAGCGCAAGAAGACGCTGTTCCTCGCCGGCGAGGCCTATGGCCATCGGGCGTTGCGCAAGGAAGTCGAGGCCCGCCATGCCGCCGGCATCGCCGCCGATTTCCTCGATGCCGACGCGCTTTCCGGCCGCTTCTCGATCGAGCGCACCGGCGCGATCCTCAGCGACATCTCGGCCTCCGCCAATCCCGCGCAGATGGCCGCCGGCATCCTGCGGGCCGCCGCCGCCCGCGGCGTGGAGGTGGCGAGCCCGGTCGAGATCACCGACCTACGCGCAACGCGGGAGGGCGTGTTCCTCGCGACGGCGGAGGGCGCGATCCTTTCCGCCCGCCACGCCGTCTTCTGCACCGGCTACGAGTTCCTCAAGGCCGTGGCGAACAAGGACCACGCCATCGTCTCCACCTGGGCGCTCGCCACCCCGCCCGGCACGGCGCTGCCGGACTGGCTGGGCGACTGCATCGTCTGGGAGGGCGCCGATCCCTATCTCTATTTCCGCCGCAGCCGCGACGGCCGGCTGATCGCCGGCGGCGAGGACGAGGAGAGCGAGGACGCCTATGCCTCGCCGCAAAAGCTGAAAAGCAAGACGGGGACCATCCGCCGGAAACTCGAAGCGCTGCTCGGCATTCCCCTTCCCGAGCCGGACCATGTCTGGGCCGCCCCCTTCGGCACGACGCGCACCGGCCTGCCGCTGATCGGCCGCGTTCCGGGTCTCGAAAACGTCTTCGCGGTGATGGGTTTCGGCGGAAACGGCATCACCTTCAGCCAGATCGCCGCCGAGATCGTCTCGGCGGACATCGCCGGCCACGGCGATGCGGATGCCGATCTTTTTTCCCTGCAGCACGGCCATACTTGACGAACCGCCAGTCGTAGGCCGCGATATTCCCCTTCCGTTGAATGGCTGCGGGCGGCAAGGCGCGCTATGGTCGTGGCGACGTCACAGATCGGAACGCCATGCTGCTCGCCATCCTCTCCGATATCCACGCCAACCGTGAGGCCTTCGAAGCGGCGCTCGCCGCCGCCGCCGGCGCGGGGGCCGAGCGCCTCGTGCTGCTCGGCGACATCGTCGGCTACGGCGCGGACCCGGAATGGTGCGCCGAGCGGGCGATGGCGCTGGCCGGAAGCGGGGCGATCGTGCTGCGCGGCAATCATGACGATGCCGTCGGCAATCCCTCCGTCTCGATGAACCCGACGGCGACTCTCGCGCTCGAATGGACGCGCCGCCAGCTCGGCAGCCGGACCCGCGCCTTCCTCGCCGCCCTGCCGCTTGAGGCGCGCGAGGGCGACTGTCTCTTCGTGCATGCCGATGCCAGCGCGCCCGCCGACTGGAACTACGTGCTCGACGCCAGCGATGCCGGCAGGCATCTCGCCGCCTGCGCGGCGCGCGTCAGCTTCTGCGGCCATGTGCACAGGCCCGCGCTCTATTGCATCGCGCCCGGCGGCAAGGTCACGCATTTCCGCCCCGGCGCCGCGACGCCCGTGCCGCTCCTGCCGCAGCGCCGGTGGCTGGCCGTGATGGGCGCCGTCGGCCAGCCGCGCGACGGCAATCCGGCCGCCGCCCTCGCCCTCTACGACACGGCAAGCGCGGAGCTGCGCTATCTGCGCGTCGCCTACGACATCGAGACGGCGGCGCAGAAGATCCGCGCGGCAGGCCTGCCGGCCTCGCTGGCCGACCGTCTTTTCCGGGGGCGCTGACGATGAAGGCGAAGCTCAAGCCCGGCGACGTCATCGACGGCTTCGTCATCGAGGATATCGCGCATAATGGCGGCATGGCGCGCATCTGGAAGGTCAGCCGGCCGGACATCGATTTCCCGATCCTGATGAAGGTGCCGGTCATCGGCGAGGGCGACGATCCGGCGGCGATCGTCGGCTTCGAGATGGAGCAGATGATCCTGCCGCGCCTTTCCGGCCCGCATGTGCCGCGCTTCGTCGCCAACGGCGATTTCGCGACGCTTCCCTATATCGTCATGGAGCGCCTGCCCGGCACCTCGCTCTATCCCCTGCTCGAGCGCCTGCCGCTGCCGGCGGACGAGGTCGCCGTCATCGGCGCGAAGGTGGCCGTCGCGCTCGATTCGCTGCATCGCCAGCATGTCGTCCATCTCGACCTGAAGCCGTCCAACGTGATGTTCCGCGACAGCGGCGAGGCCGTGCTGATCGACTACGGCCTCGCCCGCCATGTGCACCTGCCGGACCTGATGGACGAGCAGTTCCGCCTGCCCTACGGCACCGCGCCCTACATGGCCCCCGAGCAGGTGCTCGGCACGCGCAGCGATTTCCGCAGTGATCTCTTCGCCCTCGGCGTCATGCTCTACTTCTTCTCGACCGGCGAACGCCCCTTCGGCGATCCGCAGCGCCTGAAGGGCCTGAAGCGCCGGCTCTGGCGCGATCCGCTGCCGCCGCGCGCCCGCAACGCCGCCATCCCGCCGGCCTTGCAGGAGGTGATCCTGCGCTGCCTGGAGGTGAACCCCGCCTGGCGCTATCCGAGCGCCGCCCAGCTCGCCACCGACCTGCAGGACCTGTCGGCCGTCAAGCTGACGGCCCGGGCGGAGAAGATGAAGCGCGATCCGCTCGGCCTGGTGCTGCGCCGCCGCTTCAACCCGGTGCCCATCGAGACCGTCAAGCCGCAGGCGGCCGAGGCGCAGCTCGCCGGCGCGCCGATCGTCGCCGTGGCGGTGGACCTTTCCGCCAGCGCGCCCGACCTTGCCGCGGCGATCCACACCACCGTCGCGCGCATCGTCGAGAACACGCCGGACGCCCGCATCGCCTGCCTCAACGTCTTGAAGATCAACCGCATCGCCATCGACACCTCGCTGGACGAGAAGGGCCGCAACAAGCATGTGCTGCGCCTCGTGCAGTTGCGCAACTGGTCGACGGGCCTGCCCACCCCCGGCGGCGGCATCACCTTCCATGTGCTGGAGGCCGTGTCGCCCGCCGACGCCATCCTCGAATATGCGCGGGAGAACCATGTCGATCATATCGTCATGGGCGCGCGCGCCGAATCGGCCATGCGCTCGATGCTCGGCAGCGTTTCCGGCGAGGTCGCGGCCCATGCGCCCTGCACGGTGACGGTGGTGCGCAACCGCCTGCCGCCGCGATAGACGGCCGAAAAACGCCTCCCGGCCTTTCTGTACACAACACCCATTAGCTGTTGCGGCAAAGACCGGATGCGTGTATCTCCCCATCGCCGGGACGGACGGAGTGTAGCGCAGTCTGGTAGCGCATCTGGTTTGGGACCAG
>JBDHSZ010000123.1:0-11290 GCA_039812945.1 Shinella sp. | reverse complement strand
AGGTCGGCGAAGCCCTTGATGCTGTCGTCGTCGGCGCGCACGATCAGCACGGCCTTGGAGGCGATGTAGGGCTCGGAGAAATCGTATTTCTGCTTGCGCGCCTCGGTGATGCCGACCTGGTTGATCACGGCGTCGTAGCGGTTGGCGTCGAGGCCGGCGATCAGGCCGTCCCACTTGCCTTCGAGGAACTCGGCCTTGACGCCGAGCTTTGCGGCGACGGCCTCGCCGATCTCGACGTCGAAGCCGACCAGCTTGCCGTCCGTGTCATGGTAGGTGAAGGGGGCGTAGGTGCCTTCGGTGCCGATCCTCAGCGCGCCGGCCGACTGGACCGCGGCGAGGTTCTCGCCGGCATGGGCGGGGACGAGAAGGACGGTCTGGAGCGCCGCTGCTGCGGCGAGGGACTTCAACCAGTTCATCTTGGAACTCCATTTCTGGCTTGCATGTTCGATGGCGCGATCAATCGCAGAAATAGGGGCAAAGCGATGGGCAGAAAACTGCGATTTATCTATGCGAACGCAAATATTTTTCTCATCTTTTGCTCCAGACAGGCGGTGCCGGCCGGTTTTGCGGATCGTGCGCAGGTTGCGCAATTCCTCTTTCGGGGGACTTGCCAATCGGCGGAACAGTGACAATTGATGTGGCACCCAGAAAAAACAACGGGGAAGGAAACAAAATGGCAAACAGATTGATCGGTTTTCGCGCGGCGCTCCTGGCAGGCGCCATCCTCATCGGCGCGAGCCCGGCGCTCGCCGAGGCCGTGCTCCATCGCGGCAATGCCGGCGAGCCGCAGACGCTCGACCAGGCGCACACCTCCATCAATATCGAGGAGTTCATCCTCAAGGACCTCTACGAGGGCCTGACCATCTATGACGCGGCCGGCAAGATCGTTCCCGGCGCGGCGGAGAGCTGGACCGTCTCGGACGACGGCACGGTCTATACGTTCAAGCTGCGTGAGAACGCCAAGTGGTCCGACGGCTCGCCGGTGACGGCGGCGGACTTCGCCTTCTCCTTCACCCGCGTCGAGGACCCGAAGACGGCGGCCGGCTACGCCAATATCCTCTATCCCATCAAGAATGCCGAGAAGGTCAACAAGGGCGAGCTCGGCCTCGATGAGCTCGGCGTCAAGGCGGTCGACGACAAGACGCTGGAGGTCACGCTGGAGCGCCCGACGCCCTTCTTCCTCGAGCTGCTGGCGCACCAGACCGCGCTGCCGGTCTCCAAGGCCAGCGTCGAGAAGAACGGCGCGGACTTCGTCAAGCCCGGCACGATGGTCTCCAACGGCGCCTTCAAGCTCACCAGCCACGTGCCGAACGACAATCTCGTCGTCGAGAAGAACCCGGAATACTGGGACGCCGCCAATGTCAAGCTCGACAAGGTGGTCTTCTACCCGATCGACGACCAGGCCGCCTCGGTCCGCCGCTTCGAGGCGAAGGAGATGGACCTCGTCTACAATTTCTCCGCCGACCAGATCGAGCGGCTGAAGGGCAGCTACGGCGAGCAGGTCCACGTCTCGCCGACGCTGGCGACCTATTACTACGCCTTCGACACCCGCCAGGAGCCCTATAGCGACGTGCGCGTGCGCCGGGCGCTCTCCATGGCGGTCGACCGCGATTTCCTCGCCAAGGAGATCTATTCCGGCTCGCAGATCCCGGCCTATTCCATGGTGCCGCCGGGCATCGAGGGCTATGAGCCGGCGACCGCCGACTTCGGCGCGCTCTCGCAGCTCGACCGCGAGGACGAGGCGCTGAAGCTGATGAAGGAGGCGGGCTACGGCGAGGGCGGCAAGCCGTTGAAGATCGAGATCCGCTACAACACCAACCCGAACCACGAGCGCGTGGCGACGGCCGTCGCCGACATGTGGAAGAACACGTTCGGCGCCGATGTCTCGCTGGTCAATCTCGACGTCTCCTCGCACTATGCCTACCTGCAGGAAGGCGGCGCGTTCAACGTGGCGCGCGCCGGCTGGGTGGCGGACTATGCCGACGCGGAGAATTTCCTGGCGCTCAGCATCAGCACCAACAAGACCTTCAACTACGGCAAGTACGACAACAAGGATTTCGACGCCCTGATGAAGAAGTCCTATGACGAGCGCGATCCGGCCGCGCGCGCCAAGGTGCTGCACGAGGCGGAGGCCCTGCTGATGGCGGAGCAGCCGATCGCGCCGTTCCTCACGCAGGCCGACCTCTGGCTCGTCTCCAGCAAGGTGCAGGGCTGGCACGACAATGCCGCCAACCAGCACCTGAGCCGCTTCCTCAGCGTTTCGGAATGATCCGCGGCCGGTGCGCGGCCCTTGAGGCCGCGCACCGTCTTACTGGGGAGCCCTGGTCATGCTTGCTTTCGTTCTGCGGCGCCTTGCCAGCGCCGTGCCGACGCTGTTCATCGTCGTCACGATCTCCTTCTTCCTGATGCGCTTTGCGCCCGGCGGCCCGTTCAACCTGGAACGGCCCCTGCCGCCCGCCACGATGGAGAACCTGATGCGGGCCTACCAGCTCGATCAGCCCCTCTGGCGGCAGTATCTCACCTATATGGGCAATGCCGTTCGCGGCGATTTCGGCCCCAGCTACATCTACAAGGACAACACGGTCGCCGAGCTGATCGGCAAGGGCCTGCCCTATTCGATGGAGCTCGGCTTCTATGCGCTGCTGCTCGCGCTCGTCGGCGGCGTCATCGTCGGGACCATCGCGGCGCTCAGGCAGAACAGCACGCTCGATTTCGCGGTCATGTCGGTCGCCACCATCGGCGTCACGGTGCCGAACTTCGTCGTCGGCCCGGTGCTGACGCTGATCTTCGCCATCGTGCTCGCCTGGCTGCCGGCCGGCGGCTGGGGCGACGGGTCGGCGCGCTTCCTCATCCTGCCGATGATCGCGCTCGCCTTGCCGCAGCTCGCCGTCTTCGCCCGCCTGACGCGTGGCTCGATGATCGAGGCGCTGCGCACCGACCATATCCGCACCGCCCGCGCCTACGGCCTACCGGCGAGATCGGTGGTGGTGGTGCACGCCATGCGCGGGGCCATGCTGCCCATCGTCTCCTATCTCGCGCCCTGCGCGGCGGCGCTCCTCACCGGCTCGGCCGTGGTCGAGACGATCTTCACCATTCCCGGCGTCGGGCGCTACTTCGTGCTCGGGGCGATCAACCGCGACTATACGCTCGTCATGGGCACGGTCGTGCTGGTCGCCATCTTCGTCATCGTCTTCAATCTGCTGGTCGATATCCTCTACGGCCTGCTCGATCCGAGGGTCCGCCATGACTGACGCCGTGGTTTCCTCCGCTCCCGAGGTGCGCGGGCGCAGCCTGTTCCAGCTCGCCGTCATGCGCTTCCGGCGCAACCGCCCCGCCATGGCGGGCAGCGTGATGCTGCTTCTCATCGCCTGCTTCTCCTTCCTCGGGCCGTTCTTCATCAGCCACAGCTACGACCAGGTCTTCTCGTCCTACGTCACCATCCCGCCGAGCCTGGAGCCCCGGCCGGGCGAGGACGCGCTGGAGGCGGCGATGAAGGGCGTGGCGGCGCGGGCGCGCGTCGAATTGCAATCCTTCAGCGTCGAGGGCGAGAGCTTCACGGCGACCGTCACCGCCAAGGACCCGATCGACCCGCGCACGACGCGCTATTTCGACCGGGCCAACGAATTCGACGGGACCGCCGTCGTCTCCACCGAGGACGAGGGCCGCAGGCTGACGCTGACGGGCGTGGTCGACCGGGAATATTTCCTGTTCGGCACCGACACCAACGGGCGCGACCTGATGGCGCGCGTCATGCTCGGCGGGCAGATCTCGATCGCCGTCGGGCTGCTCGCCAGCCTCGTCTCGCTCGGCATCGGCGTCGTCTACGGCGCGATCTCGGGCTATATGGGCGGGCGCATCGACAATGTGATGATGCGCTTCGTCGAAATCCTCTATTCGCTGCCCTTCGTCTTCCTCGTCGTGGTGCTGGTCGTGTTCTTCGGCCGCAGCTTCGTGCTGATCTTCATCGTCATCGGCGCGGTGGAATGGCTCGACATGGCCCGCATCGTGCGCGGCCAGACGCTGTCGCTGAAACGGCGGGAGTTCATCGGCGCGGCGGAGGCGCTCGGCCTGACGGACTGGCAGATCATCCGCCGGCACGTCATTCCCAACACGATCGGCCCGGTCGTCATCTTCGTGACGGTCATCGTGCCGAAGGTGATCCTGCTCGAGAGCTTCCTGTCCTTCCTCGGCCTCGGCGTGCAGGCGCCGCTGACGAGCTGGGGCTCGCTGATCGCCGAAGGCGCCAACAACATGCAGTCGGCGCCGTGGCTGCTCGTCTTCCCCGCCCTCTTCTTCGTCGTCACGCTGTTCTCGCTGAACTTCGTCGGCGACGGCCTGCGCGACGCATTCGACCCGAAGGACCGCTGACATGGACGAGACGCAAAAGACCATGGAGCCGATCCTTGCCGTCCGGGACCTCAAGGTCTCCTTCACGACCCCGGACGGCGAGGTGAACGCGGTCAAGGGGATCGACCTCGACGTGCGTCCCGGCGAGACGCTGGCGGTGGTGGGCGAATCCGGCTCCGGCAAGAGCCAGACCATGATGGGCATCATGGGCCTGCTCGCCGCCAACGGCAGGGTCTCCGGCTCGGCGAGGTATCGCGGGCAGGAGATGGTGGGGCTCGCCCCCAAGGCGCTCAACGGCATTCGCGGCGCGAAGATCACCATGATCTTCCAGGAGCCGATGACCTCGCTCGACCCGCTCTACCCGGTCGGCCGGCAGATCGGCGAGGTGATCGTGCATCATCGCGGCGGCTCGCAGAAGACGGCGCGCCCGCGCGTGCTGGAGCTTCTGAAGCTCGTCGGCATTCCCGACCCGGAGCGCCGCATCGACAGCTATCCGCACGAAATGTCCGGCGGCCAGCGCCAGCGCGTGATGATCGCCATGGCGCTCGCCAACGAGCCGGACATCCTGATCGCCGACGAGCCGACGACGGCGCTCGACGTGACCATCCAGGCGCAGATCCTGAAATTGCTGCGCGATCTCCAGAAACGGTTCGACATGGCGATCGTGCTCATCACGCACGATCTCGGCATCGTCCGGCATTTCGCCGAGCGGGTGGTCGTCATGCGGCGCGGCGCGGTGGTGGAGCAGGGCGCGACGGTGGAGATCTTCGGCAATCCGCAGGCCGACTACACCCGCATGCTGATCGAGGCTGAGCCTTCCGGCCGCAAGGCCGCGCCCGCAGACGATGCGCCGATCATCCTCGAAGGGCGTCATGTCGTGGTGGACTACAAGATCGACGGCGGCTTCCTCAAGCAGCGCGCCTCGACCTTCCGCGCCGTCGACGACGTCAGCATCAGCCTGCGCGAGGGCCAGACCATCGGCGTCGTCGGGGAATCGGGCTCGGGCAAGTCGACGCTCGGGCGGGCCTTGCTGCGGCTCATCTCCAGCGAGGGGGCCTACCGCTTCGGCAGGACGGATATTTCCGGCCTCGACCGCGCCGGCATGCGGCCCTTGCGGCGCAGCATGCAGCTCGTCTTCCAGGACCCCTACGGCTCGCTCTCGCCGCGCCAGACGGTGGGCGAGATCATCACCGAGGGGCTTTACGTGCACGAGCCGCAGCTTTCGCGCGCCGAGCGCGACAAGCGGGCGATCGAGGCGCTGAAGGAGGTCGGGCTCGATCCGGCGGCGCGCAACCGCTATCCGCACGAATTCTCCGGCGGCCAGCGCCAGCGCATCGCCATCGCGCGGGCGATGATCCTGAAACCGCAGGCCGTGGTGCTCGACGAGCCGACCTCGGCGCTCGACCGCTCGGTGCAGGGGCAGGTGATCGAGCTTTTGCGCGATCTCCAGGCCCGCTACGGCCTGTCCTATGTCTTCATCAGCCACGACCTGTCGGTGGTGCGCGCCATGTCGGACTATGTGGTGGTGATGAAGGACGGCAGGATTGTCGAGGAAGGGCCGACGGACGCCATTTTCAGCGCGCCCCAACAGGATTATACCAGAACGCTGATCGGCGCGGCCTACAATATCGGGCCGTGAGCGCCGCAACTTTGGAGGACGGATGGCCGAACGCCGCTTGCCGCATATCGTGCTCTTTTCGGGGGGCAGCGCCTGCCGCTCGATCAATCTGGCGCTGTTGTCCCGGCCTGTGCGGCTGACCCGCATCGTGCCGGCCTGGGACAGCGGCGGCAGCTCCAAGGTGATCCGCGACAATCTCGGCGTGCTGGCGGTCGGCGACATCCGCCAGGCGCTGATGACCATGGCGCATGGCGAGGGCCGGGCCGGCGACGTGGTGAAGGTCTGCAATGCGCGCCTGACCAGCGGCAGCGAGGGGGACGCGCGGGGGGAATTCGCGCTCTACGCCGAGGGGCGGCATCCGCTGCTGGAGCGCATGGAGCCGGGCCTGCGCGGGGCGATCCTCAACTATCTGCGCATCTTCCGCGCCGCCATCGGGCCGGGCTTCGATTTCCGCAACGGCAGCGTCGGCAACTTTATCCTCACGGGCGCGCATCTCGCCCATGACGGCGACATCAACACCGCCATCTTCGTCTTCCGCAAGCTCTGCGATATTTCCGGCCATGTCTGGCCGTCGACGGAAGCGGCCAGCGTCGCGCTTTCCGCCGTGCTGAACGACGGCACGCGCGTTACCGGCCAGCATCGCGTGACGGCGCTGGACGAGGCGGCGGGACGGGTCGGCATCCGCGAGATCGCGCTTGCGACGGAGCGCGGCGGCGTGCCCGCCAATGCCGCCGCGCTCGAAAGCCTTCAGGACGCCGACGCCGTCGTGTTCGGGCCCGGCAGCTTCTTCACCAGCGTGCTGCCGCATCTTCTCGTCGAGGGCATCGTGCCGGCGATCGCGCGCAATGTGCACGCAAGGCGCATCTTCATCGGCAATATCCTGCAATGCCGGGAGACCCGCGGGCTGGACCTCGCTCATATGCTCGATGTGGCGGCGGGGCTCTGGCGGGAGCGCGGCGGGGCGGAGGCGCGGCCCTTCACCCATGTGCTGGCGAACCGCCAGCTCCTGCCCTTCGAGAAGACCGTCGGCGCCTTCGCCTATCTCGGCAACGGGGCGCTGGAGGAGGCCTGCGCGCGCATCGGCGCGGAAGCGGTGATCGGCGAGTTCGAGGATCCGTGGCAGCGCGGCCAGCACGACGGCGAGGCCATCGCCGAATTCGTCAGCTCGCTTCTGCCTTGCTGAGCCTTTCGGCGGGCATCCAGGCGCGCGCCCTGGCGAAGGCGATGAGATCGTCCGACGGCATCGGCCGGGCGAAGGCGTAGCCCTGCAGGACATGACAGCCGAGGCGGCGCAGCAGCTCGGCATGGGCCATGGTCTCGACCCCTTCCGCGACGGTCTCGATGCCGCGCACCTTGCCGATGTCGATGATCGACTGCACGAGGCTCTGCTGGGCGGTGGAGACGAGCAGCGGCTGGACCAGCCGCCGGTCGATCTTCAGCCGCTTGGGCGAGAGCTCCAGCAGGCTGACGATGGAGGCGTGGCCGCTGCCGAAATCGTCGATCTCGATCTCGATGCCGAGCGCCTTGATCTCGTCGATCGCCTGTTTCAGGCCGTCGTCGGCCGTGTCGAAGGAGATCGATTCCAGCAGCTCGAAGGTGATCGTGCCCGGCTGGATGTCCATCGCCCGCAATTTGGCGATCAGCGTCTCGTCGCGCAGGCGCTGGCAGGAGACGTTGACGGAGATGCGCGGTATGTCGAGGCCGTGGCCCTGCCAGCGCAGCGCCTGGAAGCGCGCCTGATCGAGGATCGCCTCGTCGATCTGGGCGACGACGTTGAGGCTCTCGGCGACCGGCAGGAAGACGTCCGGGGCGATGAAGCCGCGCGTCGGGTGCTCCCAGCGGGCGAGCGCCTCGACGCCGACGATCTCCAGCGTCTCGGCGTCGAACTGCGGCTGGAAGAACGGGCGGAACTCGCCGCGCTCGAGGCCGCGCAGGATCTCGTCGCTGAGGCGCTTGACCTCGACGGTGCGCAGGCGCAGCTCGTCGTTGAAGGCTTCCACGCGGTTGCGGCCGCTGCGCTTGGCCTCGTAGAGCGCGATGTCGGCATTGACGAGGAGCTGCTCGGCGGATTCCTCCGCGTCGTTGCGCGTGGCGATGCCGATGCTCGCGCCGATGCGGCAGTCGTGGCCGGCTATCGCCATCGGCTGGCTGATCGCCTCGACGAGGCGGGCCGAAAGGGCCGGGAAATCGGCGTCCGCCGGATCGCGGCGCGACAGCAGCACGAATTCGTCGCCGCCGATGCGGGCGATGAAATCGTCGGCCGGCACATGGGCGCGCAGCACGCCGGCCGCCTGCTTCAGCACCTCGTCGCCGGCGGCATGGCCGAGCGTGTCGTTGATGTCCTTGAAGCGGTCGAGGTCGATATGCAGCAGCGTCAGCGGGCGGCCGTCGTCGCCGGCAAGGGCGAGCTGCTGGTCGAGGAAGCGGCGGTTGGGCAGGCGCGTCAGGGCGTCGTGCAGCGCGTTGTGCTCCATGGCGCGGCGGGCCTCCTCCAGCGCCCGGTTCTGCGCCTCGGCGGTCAGCTTGGCCTGCAAAAGCTCGTCCTGGAGCTGGATATCCTGCGTCACGTCCCAGTTGGCGCCGACGATGCGCCTTGCGCCGGACGAGGCCTGATAGGTCATGCCGTGCGCGCGGATATGGCGCGCGCCGCCGTCGCGCTCGAGGACGCGGAACTCGGTGATATAGGGCTTTTCCGTTTCGATGGCGCTGGAGAAGGCGCGCTCGGCGGTGTCGACGTCGTCGGGGTGAAGCGCCGAGCGCCAGTCCTCGTAGCGGCAGACCGGCTGGGTCGCCGGCACGCCGTAGAGTTCGCGCATGCGCGCGTCCCAGGACAGCGCGCCGCTTTCGGGATCGTATTCGAAGACGCCGACCCGCGAGGCGTCGAGCGCGAGCTGGAGGCGCTGCGACACGGTTTCGAGGCGCTCTTCCCGGTCCTGCAGGGCGATGATGTGCCGGTGGCGGTCCTTCATCAGGTAGCCGACCCAGAACATCGGCACGACGATGATGATGGCGAGCGCCGCAAGGCCGGCGCGGAAGATGCCGAGATCGGCGGACGGCTGGTGCCAGCCGCTGAGCGGCGCGGCCGACATGGTCCAGATCTCGTGGCCGATGTCGATCGACATCACCACCGGCTCGGCGTCGACCTGCGCCGGGGTGCTGAAGACGCTGCGGGCCTCGCCGCCGTCATGAGAGCGGCTTAAGATCGAGACGGCGATCCTCAGGTCGTTGCGGAAGCCGCTGTTGGCCAGCAGCCGGTCGAGGTCGATCACCGCCGAGGCGATGCCGAAGAAGGCGTCGTCCTTGCCGGTGCGGATCGGGTAGCGCGCGATGAGGCCGCGCCCGCCCTGCACCAGGTCGACGGGGCCGGTGACGATCAGCCTGTCGCGCTCGCGCACCTGGAAGGCGGCGGCGCGCTGCTTGTCGTTCTTGCGGTAGTCGAGCCCCAGGCTGCGTTCGTTGCCCTTCAGCGGATAGACGAGCGAGACGACGAAATCCGGCGCGATGGCGAGGTTGCGGAGCTGGTTGTCCTCGCGGAAGATGCGGCCGGCCAGATCGGCGAAACGCTCCCGGGAGATGCCGGGCTCGGTCGAGACCGTCGCGATCAGGCCCTGCACCAGCTTGATGTCGCCGAGGATGTTGCCCTGCAGCCGCGAGCGCAGCAGGCCGAGCTGCTCCGTGGTGTAGGAGCGCAGATATTCCTCTTCCAGCCGGCGCTTCTGCACATCGGCGAGGAGGGCCGCGATCAGGACGGCCACCGCGACGACGATGGCGGGAGCGTAATATCCCAGTCCCCGCAAGGAGAATTGTGCATGCCGGCCGTTCATCGCGCTCCGTTCGTCTCCGCGTGCCTGCGCCTTCGCCGGGTCGTTGCCCGGTCCGGTTGTCGGCGGAATTTGACAGATGCAGCTTAACATTTGCTGACGACGGAGGGGCATGTTCTGGAGGTTGCAGAAAAGGCGAATGGGCCGCGGGGCTTCCCGCCGCGGCCCATTCGGGCTAGTTCTCCGCGCATCGAGGCGAACGGGAGGCAGGCGTGCCGGCGGACAGCGACAGGGCGGAAAGCGCATTCGGCGCGCTGCTTCGGGCGATCCTTGCGGAAAGCCCGCTGAAGGCGGCCGGCTTCATCGTCACCGTCTATGGCGACGTGGTGGAGCCGCGCGGCGGCGTCGTGTGGACCGGCAACCTCATCGAGACCTGCTCAGCCGTCGGCATCAGCGAGACGCTGGTGCGCACCGCCGTCTCGCGCCTCGTCGCCGCCGGGCAGCTTTCCGGCGAGCGGGAAGGACGGCGCAGCTTCTATCGCCTCGCCGCGCCCGCCCGCGCCGAATTCACCGCCGCCGCGCGGCTGCTCTTCGGCCCGCCGGAGGCGGCGGACTGGCATTTCGTGCAATTGACCGGCGCCGCGCCGGACGAGGCGATGCAGGTGCTGGAGCGCGCCGGCCATGCGCGCCTCGGGTCGCGGCTCGCCGTCGGCGCGCGGCGCCTGCCGCCGTTGAAGCAGCCCGCCGTCGTCTTCCGGGCGGAGGTCGTCAGCGGCGCGGAGGACCTCGGCGCCTTCGCCGCCGACCACTGGAACCTCGCCCGGCATGCCGAGGCCTATGCGGGCTTCCTCGATCGTTTCGGCCGGCTCGCGGCGCTGCTTTCCGGCGGGGCGCGGCTCGGCGCGGCCGAAAGCCTCGTCGCCCGGCTGCTGCTCGTCCACCAGTTCCGTCTCGTCGTGCTGCGCGATCCGCGCCTGCCGCAGGCGGCGCTGCCGGCGGACTGGCCGGGGGAGGAGGCGCGGCGGCTCTTCGCCGGCCTCTATCTTCGCCTTTCGCCCGAGGCGGACCTGCATGTCGCCCGCCATTTCGTGACCGCCGACGGGCCGTTGCCCGAGGCGAGCGAGGCGACGCTGCGCCGTCTCGCGCTGCTGCGCGCGGCCGGCTGAGGCGGCTTTTTTCGCGGATAACGCCTTGTTTGTGCTATGATGGATGGGCGCCGCCGCAAGGCGTCACAGAATTTGCGGAAATTGCCGTTGATTTGTGACGTATCGAGTGCTAATAGGTAACCGATCGGTCGGTCAATCTTTCGAGGAGAAGGGCCCGGCCTGGGTACAGGGAGGAAACCGCGTGTCCGAAGCCTTTATCTGCGATGCCGTGCGCACACCCATCGGCCGTTACGGCGGGGTGCTGTCCTCGGTGCGCGCCGACGACCTTGCCGCCGTGCCGCTTTCCGGCCTGATGGCGCGCAATCCGCAGGTCGACTGGTCGAAGGTGGACGATCTCATCTATGGCTGCGCCAACCAGGCCGGCGAGGACAACCGCAATGTCGGCCGCATGGCCGTGC
>JBDHSZ010000122.1:0-11344 GCA_039812945.1 Shinella sp. | reverse complement strand
AGCGCGAAGTCGGTGTCGAGGCCGATGACCTCGCCGGTCGAGCGCATCTCCGGCCCGAGCAGCGTGTCGACGCCCGGGAAGCGGGCGAAGGGGAACACGGCTTCCTTGACGGCGATGTGCTTCAGGTTGCGCGGGTCCGGCTTCTTGCCATAGGCGGCGATTGCTGCGTCGAGACCCTCGCCGGCCATGACGCGGGCGGCGATCTTGGCGATCGGCGCGCCGATGGTCTTGGCGACGAAGGGCACCGTGCGCGAGGCGCGCGGGTTGACTTCCAGCACGTAGATCGTGCCGTCCTTGATGGCGTATTGCACGTTCATCAGGCCGCCGACGTTCAGCGCCTTGGCGAGCGCCTTGGTCTGGCGCTCCAGTTCGTCGACGATCTCATTCGAGAGCGTGTGAACCGGCAGCGAGCAGGCCGAGTCGCCCGAATGGATGCCGGCTTCCTCGATATGCTCCATGATGCCCGAGACGAAGACGTCCTTGCCGTCGCAGAGCGCATCGACATCGACTTCCGTCGCGTTGGTCAGGTAGCTGTCGAAGAGCAGTGGGTTCTTGCCGAGCAGGGTGTTGATCTGGCCGGTCTTGTCGTTCGGGTAGCGCTGCTTGATGTCCTCCGGCACCAGTTCCGGCACGGTGTCGAGCAGGTAGGTCTGGAGCTGGCCTTCCGAATGGATGATCTGCATGGCGCGGCCGCCGAGCACGTAGGACGGGCGCACGACCAGCGGGAAGCCGATCTCGGCCGCGACGAGGCGGGCCTGCTCGACGGAATAGGCGATGCCGTTGTTCGGCTGGGCGAGGTCGAGCTTCTGCAGCAGCTTCTGGAAGCGGTCGCGGTCCTCGGCAAGGTCGATCATGTCGGGCGCGGTGCCGAGGATCGGGATGCCGTTCTTCTCCAGCGCTTCCGCGAGCTTGAGCGGCGTCTGGCCGCCGAACTGCACGATGACGCCGACGACTTCGCCGTTGGTCTGCTCGGCCTTGAGGATCTCGATGACGTCCTCGGCGGTCAGCGGCTCGAAATAGAGGCGGTCGGAGGTGTCGTAGTCGGTCGAGACGGTCTCCGGGTTGCAGTTGACCATGATCGCCTCATAGCCGGCGTCCTTCAGGGCGAAGGCGGCGTGGCAGCAGCAATAGTCGAACTCGATGCCCTGGCCGATGCGGTTCGGGCCGCCGCCGAGGATGACGACCTTTTTCCGGTCCGAGATGCCGGCCTCCGAGCGCGTCGCGCCGGCAAAGGGCGTCTCGTAGGTCGAGTACATATAGGCGGTCGGCGAGGCGAATTCGGCGGCGCAGGTGTCGATGCGCTTGAAGACCGGGCGCACGCCAAGGCCGTTGCGCAGCTCGGCGACTTCCTTCGGGCGCTTGCCGGAGAGGGTGGCGAGGCGGGCGTCGGAGAAGCCCATGGCCTTCAGCATGCGCAGGTTCTCGGCATCCTCCGGCAGGCCGTGCTGGCGGATGCGGGCCTCCATGTCGACGATCGCCTTGAACTGCTCGAGGAACCACGGGTCGATCTTCGAGCTTTCGTGCACCTCCTGCACGCTGGAGCCCATGCGCAGCGCCTGGGCGACCATGCGCAGGCGGTCCGGCGTCGGGGTCGAGATGGCGGCGCGGATGGCGTTCTTGTCGTTGCCGTCGCCAAGGCCGGGAATCTCGATCTCGTCGAGGCCGGTCAGGCCCGTCTCGAGGCCGCGCAGCGCCTTCTGCAGCGATTCGGCGAAGGTGCGGCCGATGGCCATGACCTCGCCGACCGACTTCATGGCGGTGGTCAGCGTCGGCTCGGCGCCGGGGAATTTCTCGAAGGCGAAGCGCGGGATCTTCGTGACCACGTAGTCGATCGACGGCTCGAAGGAGGCCGGGGTCGCGCCGCCGGTGATGTCGTTCTCCAGTTCGTCCAGCGTGTAGCCGATGGCGAGCTTGGCCGCGATCTTGGCGATGGGGAAGCCCGTTGCCTTGGAGGCGAGGGCCGAGGAGCGCGAGACGCGCGGGTTCATCTCGATGACGACGAGGCGGCCGTTTTCCGGATTGACGGCGAACTGCACGTTCGAGCCGCCGGTCTCGACGCCGATCTCGCGCAGCACCGCGATGGAGGCGTTGCGCATGATCTGGTATTCCTTGTCCGTCAGGGTCAAGGCCGGGGCGACGGTGATCGAGTCGCCCGTGTGCACGCCCATCGGGTCGATGTTCTCGATGGAGCAGATGATGATGCAGTTGTCCGCCTTGTCGCGGACGACCTCCATCTCGTATTCCTTCCAGCCGAGGACGGATTCCTCGATGAGCACTTCCGTGGTCGGCGAGGCGTCGAGGCCGGAATTGACGATCTCGAAGAATTCCGAGCGGTTGTAGGCGATGCCGCCGCCGGTGCCGCCGAGCGTGAAGGACGGGCGGATGATGGCGGGCAGGCCGATGACGTCGAGCGCCTGCGCGCCGATCGCCATGGCGTGGCTCATGTAGCGCTGCTTGCGGTCGGTCTCGCCGAGGTTCCACTGGTTCTCCAGCTCGTCCAGCGCCTTGTCGAGCGCGTCGCCCGACAGTTCCGCCTTCAGCTTGGCGCGCTCGGCCTCGTGGAGCTTGCGGTCCTTGTCCTTGATCTCGGTGGCGTTGGCCAGCATCGACCTCGGCGTCTCGAGGCCGATCTTCGCCATGGCCTCGCGGAACAGCGCGCGGTCCTCGGCCTTGTCGATCGCCTCCGGCTTCGCGCCGATCATCTCGACATTGTAGCGGTCGAGCACGCCCATGCGCTTCAAGGAGAGCGCGGTGTTGAGCGCTGTCTGGCCGCCCATGGTCGGCAGCAGCGCGTCGGGGCGCTCCTTGGCGATGATCTTGGCGACGACTTCCGGGGTGATCGGCTCGACATAGGTGGCGTCGGCGAGGCCCGGATCGGTCATGATCGTCGCCGGGTTGGAGTTGACGAGGATGACGCGGTAGCCTTCCTCCTTCAGCGCCTTGCAGGCCTGGGTGCCGGAATAGTCGAACTCGCAGGCCTGCCCGATGACGATCGGCCCCGCGCCGATGATGAGGATCGATTTCAAATCTTGGCGCTTGGGCATCTCTCTATCCGTTCTTAACGCATTGGCCGCGTGCGCGGAAAACCGGCCATGGTGAAGGGTTCACCGGCCGGGCGCGCATCTATCGTCGTTCAAAGGCTAGAAGCGGCTTATAGGCAAATGCGGGAGCGAGCGGAACCCCGAAAATCGCCCAATCGACAGGAAAATGCGGGGGGGCAGGGGGCGGCGGAGGCCGCCCCTCGCATTGGCGGATGCGGGATCAGGCGGGCTTGGCCTGACCGAGCCTTGCCGAGCGCAGGCCATAGTAGATGACGCCGGCTATGGCGACGCCGAAGAACCAGCCGTAGACGCCCCACCAGGACGGCATGATGCCGGTCAGGCCCGGCAGGATCGAGGAGAAGACGATGCCGATGCCGGCGGCGATCAACGCATTGGCGTGCCAGCCGTTCCCGAAGCGGAACTCGCCGTCCTCGCGGTAGAGCGCCTCGACATTCACCCGGCCTTTGCGGATGAGGTAGTAGTCGACCATCATCACGCCGAAGATCGGGCCCATCGTGTTGCCGACCATGTTGACGAAATGGGCGGCGCCGCCTTCCCAGGGCGCGAAGGGATAGAGCACCAGCGCGATCAGCGCCGCGATATAGCCGCCCCGCTTGAAGTCGATATGCTTCGGGAAGACATTGGCGAAGTCGAAGGCCGGCGAGACGAAGTTGGCCACGACGTTGATGCCGAGCGTCGCCACCGCGAAGGTCAGCGCGGCGAGCAGCGCCAGGAAGATGCTGTCGAACTTGGCCGAGATCTGGTCGGGATAGAGCAGCACCTCGCCATAGACGTTATAGGCGGCGATGGTGGTGACGCCGGCGACCAGCGAGAACAGGATCAGGTTGACCGGCAGGCCCCAGAGATTGCCGACCGTCAGCGAGCGCTCGCTCGGGCAATAGCGCGAGAAGTCGCAGAAGTTGAGATAGAGCGCCGAGAAATAGGTGACCCAGATCGCCGCCACCGCGCCGAGCGCGGCAAGGGACCCCGGAGCGCCCGGGACGCCAGCATCCTTGGTCTTGTCGAGCAGCACGTCCATGGGGATCGTGTGGTTGATCGAGAAGCCGCCGGACTTGACGACGAGATAGACCGCGAGCAGCAGCATCATGATCCACACGGCCGGGCCGGCGAAGTCCTGGAACCGGCGCACCGTCTCCATGCCGTTCTGGATGATCAGGAGCTGCAGGCCCCAGACGACGACGTAGCAGATGAACTCCAGCGTCGAATGGCCGAGCATGTGGCTCGACTGGTGGAACGCGAGCAGGCTGTCGTTGCGTATCAGCAGCGCGACGATGGCGCCCGAGGCCGCCGCCGTCTGCGCGCCGTACCAGAAGCAGGCGACGATGGCCCGCACCAGAGCCGGGAAGTTGGCGCCCCAGATGCCGAAGGACGCGCGGGCGAGGACCGGGAAGGGCACGCCCGTGCGCACGCCGGCCACGCCGACCATGTGCATGAGGAAGAAGATGATCAGCGAGCCGAGGCCGATGGCGAGGAGGAAGTTGACGAAGCTTCCGCAGAACAGGAACAGGCTGGCGGCGAGATAGTAGCCCCAAAGGCTGTGCACGTCGGACGTCCAGACGTTGAAGATGGAAAAGGCCCCCCAGTTGCGCTCCTTGGCGGGCGCAAGGTCCTCGTTGTACAATTGCGGCGATGCACCGGATGGCATGGTCATTGGTATCCCTCCTCAAGCAATGAACCGGTGCGGACGGTGCGCCCGTCCCGCGGCTCTGTCAACGCAAGGCTGTATTGCAGCGCGAAAGGACGTTCTTTTCATTTTGCAAGCTGTTCCGGCAGGTCCTATAAGTCGTTGCCGGGGAACGAATTCATGCGGTGAACGTTCGTCGGCAATTCAATGCGGGGAAATGCGCCATGGAATGGAAGGGCCGTCGCCAGTCGGGCAATATCGAGGACCAGCGCGGGGCCGGGCCCTCGGCGGGCGGCAATCCGTTCGGCCGCGGCAGCGGCGGCGGCTTCCGCATCCCGATGGGCGGCGGACGGCGCGCCGGCGGCGGCGGCATGAGCGTCGGCACCATCATCTTCCTCGTCGTCCTCTACTTCGTCTTCAAGGCGATGGGCATCGACCTCCTGCAGGTGATGGGCAATGGCGGGCAGGTCAGCATGCCGGGCTTCGAGCAGACGGAAAGCGCAAGCCGCCGCTCCTCGCCGCAGGAGGAGGAGACCAAGGCCTTCATGGCGACGGTGCTCGCCGAGACGGAGGACACCTGGAACGGCATCTTCCAGTCGGTCGGCGAGCGCTACGAGGAGCCCAAGATGGTGCTGTTCTCCGGCTCGGTGCAGTCGGCCTGCGGCTTCGCCTCGGCGGCTTCCGGCCCGTTCTATTGCCCGGGCGACCGCAAGGTCTATCTCGACATGAGCTTCTTCGACGAGCTCGCCAACAAGTTCGACGCGGCCGGCGACTTCGCCCAGGCCTATGTCGTCGCCCACGAGGTCGGCCATCACGTGCAGAACCTCACCGGCGTCCTGCCGCGCTTCAACCAGCAGCGCCAGCGCATGAGCGAGGTGGAGGCCAACCAGATGTCGATCCGCGTCGAGCTGCAGGCCGATTGCTATGCCGGCATCTGGGGCAAATATACCGAGCAGAAGGGGCTCCTGGAGCGCGGCGACCTCGAGGAGGCGCTGAACGCCGCCATGCAGATCGGCGACGACACGCTGCAGAAGCGCATGCAGGGCTATGTCGTGCCCGAGAGCTTCAACCACGGCACCTCGGAGCAGCGCCGCCGCTGGTTCAAGCGCGGCTTCGACACCGGCCGGGTCGACGCCTGCAACACCTTCCAGGGCGACGTCTGACGCTGCGTTGATCCTCCGGCCGGCTGGCTCCAGCCGTGCCGGAATGCGCCCGAAGCGCTTTCAATTGCCTCATTTCGACGGATTTTTCAGCGCGAACCGGCGGGGAAGGCCGGTTCGCGCGCATTTTTGATGGAAGCATCAATGCTATTCGATTGATCGCGGATCGATCTTGTGATCGGAAGCGATGCGAAAGTGAGACTTATCATGCACATGGCAACGCATCGCGAGGACAACGGCTGGGGCGCGCATTTCCGCGCCACCTTCGCGCTCGGCGTCCCGCTGATCGGCGCGCAGCTCGCCCAGCTCGGCATCCACACGACGGACGTGGTGATCCTCGGCCGCCTCGGCGCGGCGCATCTTGCCGCCATCGTCCTCGCCAGCTCCTTCTTCTTCACCCTTTTCATCCTCGGCTCGGGCTTCGCCAATGCCGTCATGCCGATGGTGGCGCAGGCCCATGGCCGCGGCGACGCCGTTTCCGTGCGCCGCGCCGTGCGCATGGGCATGTGGGTGGTGCTGATCTATGCCGTGCTGGTGTCGCCGATCTTTTTCAATGCGGAACGCATCCTGCTCCTTGCCGGCCAGAAGCCGGAGGTGGCGGCGCTTGCCGGCAGCTACCTGAAGATCGCCCAATGGGGCATGGCGCCCGGCCTGCTCTTCATGACGCTGCGGGGCCTGGTGAGCGCGCTCGGCCGGGCGGGGATCGTGCTCTACATCACGATCGTCATCCTGACGGCCAACGCCTTCTTCGCCTATGCGCTGGTGCTCGGCCATTTCGGCCTGCCGGCGATGGGCATCGTCGGGGCGGCGCTTGTCTCCTTCGCCGTCAACCTTTTGAGCTTCCTGCTCATCACCGCCTATATCCAGTCGCGGCCGGACATGCGGCGCTACGAGCTGTTCGTGCGCTTCTGGCGGCCCGACTGGCCCGCCTTCCGCGAGGTCGTCCATCTCGGCCTGCCGATCGGCCTCACCATGCTGGCCGAGGTGGGCCTCTTCACCGGGGCCTCGCTGCTGATGGGCAATATCGGCACGCTGCAGCTCGCCGCGCACGGCATCGCGCTGCAGCTCGCCTCCATCGCCTTCATGATCCCGCTCGGCCTTGCGCAGGCCGGCACGGTGCGCGTCGGCGTGGCGCACGGGCGGGGCGATCATCTCGGCATCGTGCGCGCCTCCTGGGCGGTGCTCATCGTGGCGGCCATCATCGCGGTGGCCGGCGGCATCCTCTTCGCGCTGATCCCGACGACGCTCGCCTCGATCTTCCTCGACAAGGCCGGCAAGGATTCGGCGGCCGTGCTCGCCATCGCCGGGCCCTTCGTGGTGATCGCCGGCATCTTCCAGCTCGTCGACGGCCTGCAGGCGATCGCCGCCGGCCTCCTGCGCGGCCTCAAGGACACGCGCATCCCGATGGTCATGGCGGTGATTTCCTACTGGCCGATCGGCTTCCTCGCCGCCTGGTTCCTCGCCTTCCCCGCGGGTTTCGGCGGCATCGGCGTGTGGTTCGGCTTCCTCGCCGGCCTCTCCGCCGCCTCCATCCTGCTCAACTGGCGCTTCTACCGTCTGGTGAGGCAGAGGGGTGGCGCGCGGGTCGCATAACAGAAAGCCCGCCGGGGGGGGGGGGGAGACGGCGGGCTTCATTTTGTCCGGGAGCGTCACGCCACCCTCGACGTCATCCTCGGGCTTGACCCGAGGATCCAAGATCCACGCCATGCCGGTGGGTGGATGGTCGGGTCAAGCCCGACCATGACGAAGGAGAGGGCGGCGATCCTGTCGATGGAGGAAAGCCGTCGGAGTGATCCGGCCGCCTTGTACTTACGCCCGTTCCGGGATGGCGTCCTCGCCCTTCTTCTCGCGCACCAGGTTGATGAAGCGGCGGAAGAGATAGTGGCTGTCCTGCGGGCCGGGGGAGGCTTCCGGGTGGTGCTGCACGGAGAAGACCGGCTTGCCGACGAGGCGCAGGCCGCAATTCGTGCCGTCGAACAGCGAGACATGGGTCTCCTCGACGCCGTCGGGCAGCGAGGACGAGGCGACGGCGAAGCCGTGGTTCATCGAGACGATCTCGACCTTGCCGGTCGTGTGGTCCTTCACCGGATGGTTCGCGCCGTGGTGGCCCTGGTGCATCTTCTCGGTCGTCGCGCCGACGGCGAGGCCGAGCATCTGGTGGCCGAGGCAGATGCCGAAGACCGGAATGCCCGTCTCGATCAGCGTCTTGATGACCGGCACGGCATATTCGCCGGTCGCCGCCGGGTCGCCGGGGCCGTTGGAGAGGAAGATGCCGTCCGGCTTCTGCGCCAGCACGTCGTCGGCGCTGGAGGTGGCCGGCATGACCGTCACCTTGCAGCCGAGGCCGGTGAAGAGGCGCAGGATGTTGCGCTTCACGCCGTAGTCCAGCGCGACGATGTGGTATTTCGCGTCGCCTTCGGCGAGGTCCTCATAGCCTTCGTTCCACACCCAGGGCTTCTCGCTCCAGCGCGAGGACTGGCCGGAGGAGGCGACCTTGGCGAGGTCGAGGCCGACGAGGCCGCTCCAGGCCTTCGCTTCGGCCTTCAGCGTCTCGATGTCGAAGACGCCGTTCGGGTCGTGGGCGATGACCGCGTTCGGCGCACCGTTCTCGCGGATCCAGGCGGTCAGCGCCCGCGTGTCGATGCCGGAGAGGCCGATGATGCCGCGCGCCTTCAGCCAGGCGTCGAGGTGCTTGGCCGAGCGGTAGTTCGACGGGTCGGTGATGTCGGCCTTGAAGATCGTGCCGACCGCGCCGTGGCGGGCGGCGGGCGTCAGGTCCTCGATGTCCTCGTCATTGGCGCCGATATTGCCGATATGCGGGAAGGTGAAGGTGACGATCTGGCCGAGATAGGACGGGTCGGTCAGGATTTCCTGGTAGCCCGTCAGCGCGGTGTTGAAGCAGACTTCCGCGGTCACCTTGCCGGTGGCGCCGATGCCCTTGCCTTCGATCACGGTGCCGTCGGCGAGGACGAGCAGGGCGGTCGGCTTTTCGGTGGTCCATGCGGGGGTCGAGGTCATGAGTATCCCGTTTCCGGCACCGGGCGCCGGCTTGAAAGCCGGGGGCCGGGCACCATTAAGAGCGTAGGCAATTGTCGCAGACGAAGGCGCGCGGAAGCCCGCGTTGGTTCGCCCTGATTGCCGATTTTCGTGCAGGTGCCGGAAAATAGACAAAGCGCGGGACGGGGTCAACCGTCTCCCCGCGGATTACCCCGAATTATAAAGCGTCTGGAATCAAGCGCTTGCGTAATCCGTTTGCCGGCGGACCCTCCGCCGGTCTATGAGCATGCACAATCGAACGACGATAAAGGCCCAGCCGCCCATCCGGCGCGGACGGCCCGCAATGGAGAAGATGATGCGCGAGACCATCGCAAACGCCCTGAAGGACGCACTCAAGGCCAGGGACGCCCGCCGCGTCTCCACGCTGCGCCTGATCCAGGCCACGCTGAAGGACCGCGACATCGCCAACCGCGGCGCCGGCAAGGGCCCGGTGGAGGAGGACGAGCTGCTGCAGATCCTCGCCAAGATGATCAAGCAGCGCGAGGAATCCGCGAAGATCTTCGCGGAGAACGGCCGCCCGGAACTCGCCGCCCAGGAGCGCGAGGAAATCACCGTGATCCAGGGCTTCATGCCCGAGCAGCTCTCCGACGAGAAGGTCCGGGAGCTGATCGCCGGGGTGATCGCCGAGATCGGCGCGCAGGGCCTGCGCGACATGGGCAAGGTCATGGCCGTGCTCAAGGAGCGACATCCCGGCCAGATGGATTTCGCCAAGGCCTCCGGCGTGGTGAAGGACCTGCTGAAATAGCAGCGGGGCGGAGCGGCGTCAGCCGCTCTTCTTGCCCTTCTCGTGCTCGTCCATGTAATGGCGCAACACGGCGTTGATGCGGGTCTGGTAGCCTTTTCCCGCCGCCTTGAAGAAGTCGACAATATCCGCATCGAGCCGGATCGAGAGCGAGGTCTTCGGCACCGGAACCACGATCCTCGCCTTCGACCAGTCGATGTCGATGAAGTCCGCCCAGTCCGGGTCGTCGCGCATATTGGCGAGGATATCCTCGTCCGTCATCGCATCGACGCGGGCCCAGTCGGTACGATCTTTTCCCTTGGCGATCTTCTCCTCGATCTCCTCAAGGGTATATCTGACGATACGCTCTTTGCTCATTTTCGTGCGCCGCTCTTGCCGAGATGATCCTGCATGCTTCGCCTCGCATTGTGTAAACGATCGCGATGAGGCGATCCGTTAGCGGGCAGATTGCGAGGGTCCTGACTTCGCCATTGCGTTCCGACAGCCTTTCCAGCCGTGGCCCCTTGAGGGCGGAGGCTGCGAGCAGAAAATCGATCCCGTGCTTGGCTAGGTTGGACTCTCTTTTCGTTTCATCCCATTCAAATGATGAAAAAAAGCTCCGCTCGCCGCACATTTATCGCATCCTGTCGAAGATTTTCCAGTCAGCACTCATGCGCGGTATAGGCTCACAGTGTATATACAATTGTCATGCAGTCAATCTGTGAATTGCGGGCAATGCCCTGCGGCACCATAGCAATGCCGGCTTTTTGGTTCTATGGGTCGAGCGACCGAGGTAACCATGCGCTTTTCCAACGCCTTCCTAGACGAGATCCGCGACCGCGTCCCCATTTCGGACGTGATCGGCCGGCGTGTGACCTGGGATCGCAGGAAGACCAATGTGTCGCGCGGCGACTACTGGGCCTGCTGCCCGTTCCACGGCGAGAAGTCGCCGTCCTTCCACTGCGAGGACCGCAAGGGTCGCTACCATTGCTTCGGCTGCGGCGTCTCGGGCGATCATTTCCGCTTCCTCGGCGAACTCGACGGGCTGTCCTTCCCGGAGGCCGTGCAGCAGATCGCCGATCTCGCCGGCGTCGCGATGCCCCAGCCGGACCCGCAGGCCGAGCAGCGCGAGAAGGAGCGCATGGGCCTCGTCGAGGTCATGGAGATGGCGACGCGCTTCTTCGAGGACCAGTTGCAGACGCCGGCCGGCGCGAAGGCGCGGGCCTATCTGCGCGACCGCGGGCTGACCGGCCGCACCATCGAGACCTTCCGCCTCGGCTATGCGCCGGAGAGCCGCAACGCGCTGAAGGAATTCCTCGCCGGCAAGGGCGTGCCGAAGGAGGCGATCGAGGCCTGCGGCCTCGTCGTGCACGGGCCGGACATCCCCGTTTCCTACGACCGCTTCCGCGACCGCATCATGTTCCCCATCCTCTCTGTGCGGGAAAAGGTCATCGCCTTCGGCGGCCGCGCCATGTCGCCCGATGCGCCGGCGAAATACCTCAATTCCAACGAGACCGAGCTGTTTCACAAGGGCAGCGTGCTTTACAACCATGCCCGCGCCCGCAAGGCGGCGCAGGGGGCGGGCCGCGCCGGGCAGGACGACAGGACGGGCGGCACGGTCATCGCCGTCGAAGGCTATATGGACGTGATCGCGCTCCACCAGGCCGGCATCGAGAACGCCGTCGCCCCGCTCGGCACGGCGCTGACCGAAAACCAGCTT
>JBDHSZ010000121.1:0-11465 GCA_039812945.1 Shinella sp. | reverse complement strand
GGTTCGGAGGAGGCGTTGCCTCAGCCGGCATAATTCCAAGGGAAGAGGAGAAGACAAATGGTTGGAAATGGATTTTCTAAGCTGGCGGCGGCAGCCGCCCTTGCCTGCGGCCTCGGGCTTGCCCTCGGCGCGGGCGCGCAGGCGGCCGACATCCGCGTCATGGTCTACAACGGCGCCTACACTTCGCTCACCGCCCATGTGGCGAAGGACCTCGGCTTCTACGAGAAGAACGGCCTCAACGCCGAACTCGTCACCGTGGCGTCCGGCCCGGCGGGCGTTGCGGCCCTGCTCGGGGGCAGCCTCGACTTCGCCGAGCCGCCCACCGACCAGGTGATCCTCAACGTGCTGAAGGGAACCGACCTGAAGGTCGTCGTCGGCAACGAGACGAAGAACTTCTATAAGATCATCGCCCGGGACAAGGCCTCCATGCCCAATGCCGGCAAGGGATATCCCGATGTCGTGAAGGATCTTAAGGGCAAGACCATCGGCGTCAACGCGCTCGGTGCGACCACGCATCTGGTGATGAACGCCATCCTCAAGGAGGCCGGCATGGCTCCCGAGGACGTGACCTATCTCGCCGTCGGCTCCGCCGCCACCGCGCTCGCCGCCTGGGAGGCCGGGCGGGTCGACGTCCAGGTCGCCTTCACGCCGTTCCCCGAGATCGTGGCCGAGATGGGTACCGGCGAGCCGATCCTCGACCTCAGCAAGGGCGATGGCCCGGCGGCGCTGACGACGATGGGCGGAGCCTTCGAGGGCTTCATCACCACGGGCGATTTCATCGCCAGGAACAAGGACACCGTCGACGCGTTCATCAAGGCGCAGGTCGAGGCGATCACCTGGATCAAGGACTCCGCCAACCGCGCCAAGCTGATCGAGCTGGTGAACCAGCATGTGGCGGTTTCGGTCATCCCGGAAGGGAAGCGCGCCCAGACCATCGAGCGCATGATCGACAACTACGCGACGTTCCTCGGCTATACCGTCGATCCGAAGGCGATCGACGGCTGGAACGAATACCTGGCGGCGAGCGGCCTTTCCAGCCGGCCCGTCACGGCCGACGAAGTGATCTACTCCGGCGCTCCCAGGCCATGACGGCATCCGGTTCGCCACAAGACCGGAGCATAAGGGTCGCGGACCTGAGCCACAGCTACGGCTCGGGTCCCGACCGGCTGCTGATCCTGGACAACATCTCTCTTGCGAGCGAAGGCGGCGAGTTCATCGCGTTGATCGGGCCGAGCGGCTGCGGCAAGACCACCCTTCTCGACATCCTGTGCGGCATACGCGCTTTCCAGACGGGCAGCGTGACGCTGCGCTCCCTTCCTCCGAGGGAAGGGCGCGAAGACACCTCCCGCATGTTCGCGCGCGATGCTCTGCTGCCCTGGCGCACGGCCGCGTCGAACATCGAATTCGCGCTGGCGGCGCGCCGGCGCGACGTCGACCGCAAGGGGATCATCGACAAGCTGCTGCGCGATGTCGGCCTGGAAGGGTTCGGCGACAAGTACCCCAGCCAGCTGTCGCAGGGCATGCGCCAGCGCGTGGCGCTGGCGCGGACGTTCTCGCTGGAGAGCGACTTCCTTTTCCTCGACGAGCCGTTTGGCGCGCTCGACGCGCAGACCAAGCTGCTGCTGCAGGAGAAGCTGCTGGCCTTGTGGGAGAAGACGCGCAGCACCGTCGTCCTGGTCACCCATGACCTCGGCGAAGCGATCGCGCTTGCCGACAGGGTGATCGTGATGACGGCCCGGCCGGGCCGCATCCTGGCCGATGTCAGGATCGACCTTCCGCGCCCGCGCTCGGTGAGCGCGCTGCAGAAGACGCGCGAATACCACGATCTCTACGCGGAGCTGTGGGACAAGCTCGAGCAGGCGACGTCCGGCGCCGCTGGAAACAACCGGGAGAACGGAGCATGAGCGCCACCGAAACCGGAGCTTCGGCTGCGACGACCGCCGGGACCGACTGGTCGCGGACCGGGCTGATATGGATCCTTCGGATCGTCGTGCTCCTCGGCGTCGGCCTTGCCTGGGAGATCGCCGCCCGCAGCGGCGTGCTCCCGGCCGCTTTCATCGGCCAGCCCTCGATCTTCCTCGTGAAGCTGTGGACCATGTTCACCGGCGGCAGCATCGTGGCGCCGATCGTGGACACGCTCTCGGCCACCGGGCTCGCCTTCTGCATCGGCGGCGTCCTCGCGCTGTTGAGCGCCCTGCTCTTGACCGTCTTCCCGCTCGCGCGGGAGGTGTTGCAGCCCTTCATCGATGCCCTCAACGCCCTGCCGCGCGTCGCGCTCGTTCCCCTGTTCATCGTGTGGTTCGGCCTCGGCCTGACCTCCAAGGTGGTGTCGGGGGTGTCTCTGATGTACTTCATCCTCCTCTACAACACGCTTGCGGGCGCCCGTTCGGTCGATCCGGACCATCGCGCGCTGGCGCGCAGCCTCGGGCTCGACGGGCGCAGGATCTTCACCCAGATCGTGGTGCCGACCGCCATTCCCGCCATCTTCGCCGGCCTGAAGCTCGGGCTCGTCTACACGCTGCTCGGGGTCGTCACCGCCGAGCTCATCGCCGGCGGCAAGGGGCTTGGCAGCCTCGTCAGCTACTATTCCAACACCTACGACGCCAACGGCGTCTTCGCGGTCCTGGTCGTGCTCATCATCGTCTCCTTCGCCCTCTCCTCCTTCATGGCGAGGCTTGAGAACCACCTGATGCGCTGGAACCAGAACTGAGGACCCTCGGGGCGAAGGCCGGCGCCGTCAGGCCTTCGCCGTCAAGCCTTCCCCGTCAAACCTTCCCTCGGGCGAGGATCGCCTCGCCGGCATCGTTCCACACCATTTGCGACACGATCCGTCCCTCTTCGATCCGGAAGCGGTCGATGAAACGGATGCCTTCGAACGGGGTCCCGTCGGGCCATTCGCCGAAGAGCGTGCCGTGGACATGGACGATCGCTTCCGCGTCGCTGCCGGCAACGTCCACCATCTCGATCCGCTTGCGGATGCGCCGGTAGCGCCGGCCAACCGCCGCGTCGATGGCCGCAAGGTCGTTCATGCGACGGTTGCCGGGAAAGACAAATTCGGGTTGGCCGGCCAGATACGCGGCGGCGGTGGCGAGGTCCCCTTCCTCCATCGCAGCAAGGAATGCGCGCACGATGCGTTCATGCTTCGTCATCCCGTTCTCCCTGCCCTTTCGCCGGCATCCTCCTCCGATCGGCGCCGCTCCACGACGAGCACGCAATCGACGGCCGCCATTTCCGATCCGCTGGCCATGACCGGATTGAGGTCGAGCTCGGACAGCGAATCCGACGCCGCATGCGCCCACTGCGAAAGGCGCGAGAGGAGCCGGGCAAGGGCAACGCGGTCGACGGGCGGCTTGCCGCGGACGCCGTCGAGCACCGGGCTCATCCTCAATTCGCCCAGCATGCGCTCCGCCTCCGCGGCTCCGAAGGGCGCGCGCCGGAAGGACACGTCCTTCAGCACCTCGACGAGGACGCCGCCGAGCCCCACCATCACCATCATCCCGAACACCAGGTCGCGGCGGACGCCGATGACGAGCTCCACGTCGCCGCCCCGCATGGGCTGCACTATGACGCCACAGATGCGGGCTTGCGGCCTGGCGCTGCGCGCCCGGCTCAACAGGGCCGCATGGGCCGCGCGTATAGCCTCTTCGCTGTCGAGGTTGAGGGCGACCCCGCCGATCTCGGTCTTGTGCAGGATGTCCGGCGATTCGATCTTGAGCGCGACGGGCCGGCCATGGCCCCGCCACAGCGCGACGGCTTCGTCCGCGGTCGTGGCGAGCGCCACCGGAGCCATCGGTATGCCGGCTTCGCCGAGGAGGCGTGCAGCCGATACGGTGTCGACCGCGCCTTCCGCGAAGCCGTCCAGCGGATCGCCCGCCGGGGCGGGTTCCGCCGCCGGCACCGCAGGGGGGCGATAGCGGGCCAGCGCGGCCGCCGCCTCCACGGCCCTTTCGCCGGCGCCGAAGACGACGATGCCGTGCGAACGCAGCTCGTCCACCGCTTCGCGGGGGGCGGCCACCCAGCACACGAGGAAAGGCTTCGTCGTCCGCTTCTGGATGTCGAGGAAGATGCCAACCAGGGTCTTCACATGCGCCGTCATGAGCTGCAGCCAGACGATGCAGATGTCGATGTCGGGATCGTCGAGGAGCGTGACCACCGATTCGCGCAGCAGCTCCGGCCGCGCCACGAACTGGCCGGTGACGTCGACCGGGTTTCCCGCCGCGCCGAAGGCCGGCATCGTGTCGAGCAGCCTTCTCCGCGTCTCCCCTTTCAGCTCGGGGACGCGGAGCCCGACCTCTTCGGCGCGGTCGGCCATCATGACGCCGGCGCCGCCGGACTGGGTGGCGATGCCGAGCCCGTTCCCCGCAGCCCTGCGCGGCTGCGCGAAGACCTCCAGCATGTCGAGCATCTGCTCCTCGTTGCGGGCGCGCAGCACGCCGTACTGCTTCAGCACCGCGTCGAAGAGCGTGTCGACGACCGCCATCGCGCCGGTATGGGAGGCGGCGGCCCTGGCGCCGGAGGCGAGGCGCCCGACCTTGGTCAGCACGAGGGGCTTGCCCAGCTCCCGGCAGCGCTTCGCAAGCGCGATCAGGCCTTCGCCATCGGTCACGCCTTCCATGTAGCCTGCCGCGACCGTGATGCGGGGGTCCTCGATGACGGCCAGCATGAGCTCGCTGAAATCGAGGTCGATCTGGTTGCCGGTGTTGACGAAGTAGCCGAGGCCGAGGCCGCGCTGGCGCACCAGCGCGGCGATGGCGGTGCCGAAGGCGCCGGACTGGGTGACGAAGGCGATCGGGCCGGAGTTGGTCCCGCCGTCGGCATACTGGCTGAAGGTGGCGTAGACGTTCTCGAATGCGTTGATGAAGCCGAGGCAGTTGGGGCCAAGCAGCACCACGCCGGCGCGGGCTGCCGCCCTGGCCAGCTCCGCCTCCAGCGCCTTGCCTTCCGCGCCCATCTCGCCGAAGCCGGAGCTGAAGATCACGGCGCCGCGGATGCCTTTGCGGCCGAGCTGCTCGATGCAGCCGATCACTTCCGAAGCCGGCA
This sequence comes from Shinella sp., assembly GCA_039812945.1. Classification (GTDB taxonomy): domain Bacteria; phylum Pseudomonadota; class Alphaproteobacteria; order Rhizobiales; family Rhizobiaceae; genus Shinella. Next base: position 6,425 of record JBDHSZ010000121.1, on the reverse strand, counting down.
GCGCCACCACGGCGACATCGGCCGCCTCGGGCAGATCGTCGACCGAGGCATAGCAGGCGAGCCCGGCGATCTCCGTGTATTTGGGGTTCACCGGCAGGATGCGCCCGGCATATCCCTTCTCGATCAGGTGCTTCAGCGGCCGGCCGTTGACCTTGCCGAAATCCGCGGAGGCGCCGATCACCGCCACGGAGCGGGGATGGAGGAGGCGCTGGACGACCCGGGCCCGATCCTCGGGGGAAATGGACATTGCAGCGACCCTAGAAGGCGGAAATGTCGGTCTGGGCGCGGCCCAGGACGAGCGCGTGGATATCGTGGGTCCCCTCGAGCGTGTTGAGCGTCTCCATGTTCATCAGGTGCCGTATGACGTGGAACTCGTCGGAGATGCCGTTGCCGCCGTGCATGTCGCGCGCGTTGCGGGCGATCTCCAGCGCCTTGCCGGCATTGTTGCGCTTGAGGAGCGAGATCATCTCGGGGCTGGCCTTGCCCTCGTCGCGCATGCGGCTGAGGTGCAGGCAGGCATGGAGGCCGAGCGTGATCTCGGTCTGCATGTCGGCGAGCTTCTTCTGGACGAGCTGGTTGGCGGCGAGCGGCTTGCCGAACTGCTTCCGCTCCATCGTGTAGCGGCGTGCGGCGTGCCAGCAGAACTCCGCCGCCCCCATCGCGCCCCAGCAGATGCCGAAGCGCGCATTGTTGAGGCAGCTGAAGGGGGCCGCGAGGCCTGTCGCGTCGGGCAGCACGTTTTCCTGCGGCACGAAGACGTCGTCCATGTGGATCTGGCCGGTGGGCGAGGCGCGCATGGAGAACTTGCCCTCGATCGTGCTCGTGGCCAGCCCGCCCATCCCTCGCTCCAGGATGAAGCCGCGCACCCTGGCGTCGTCGTCCCTGGCCCAGACGATCATGATGTCGGCGATCGGAGCGTGGCTGATCCATGTCTTGGTTCCGGCCAGCCTGTAGCCGCCGTCGATCTTGCGGGCGCGGCTGCGCATGCCGCCGGCATCCGACCCGTGGTCGGGCTCGGTCAACCCGAAGCAGCCGAGGAGGTCGGCTTTCGCCATGGCGGGCAGGAAGCGCTCGCGCTGCTCCTGCGAGCCGAAGAGGTAGATGGGCAGCATCGACAATGTGCTCTGCACGCCGAGCGCGGCGCGAAAGGCGGTATCCACCCGCTCCATCTCGCGGGCGATCAGGCCGTAGGAGACATAGCTGATCCCCGCGCAGCCGAAGCCCGCGATGGTGGCGCCGAGGAAGCCCAGCGCCGCGAACTCCTTCATGATGGCGGGATCGAAGCGCTCGTGCCGGTTGGCGTCGACGATGGAGGGCATCAGCCGCTCCTGCGCGAAGGCGCGCGCTGCATCGCGGATCATGATCTCCTCCGGGCCGAGGAGGTCGTCGAACCGGAACGGGTCCTGCCAGTCGAAGCGCACGCCGCTCATGCGGGCGCGGCTGAGCGTTTCCGCATCCGGTACGGCGTGCGCCATTGCGTTTCCCTCCTCCTCGACCCTCTTTTGCGCCCGGCGCGGTCGGGGAGGAGATTCGCAGCGCCCGCCTGCCCGGTCCAATTGATTTCGGTGAGGGGCGGTATTCATGGGCCGAATAACCGTCACAGCTCCCGGCAGAGCGCGATGAAGTGGTCGCGCAGCCAGTGGTGGCCGGGATCGGCATCGAGCGACCCGTGCCAGATGAGGTAGACGGGGAAGTTCGGCGTGCGCATCGGCACCGGGAATGCCTGCAGCCGGAAATGCGCGCAGTAGAGCTCGGCCATACGGCGCGGCAATGTGCAGACCAGATCGGATTGCTGGACGATGACCGGCATCGACATGAAATGGGGAACGGTGATGGCGATGGTGCGCTTCAGGCCGCGCTTGGCCAGCGCAAGGTCGATGAGGGGCTGGCTGCGCAAGCGCGGCGTGACGGCGACGTGGCCGAGCGCGGCATACGTCTTCAGCGTCAACTCCCGGCCGATCCCCGGATGGCCGATGCGTGCAAGCGTGACGAGGCTGTCGGTCGTGACGCAGGCGCTGTTGAAGCCATCGGCCTCGAGCGGGAAATAATCCATGGCGAGATCGACCGTGCCTTCGCGCAATTCCCGCTCGAGCGCCGTACCCGCCTCGGGCTGGATGCGGAGCCTGATGTCGGGCGCCGCGCTTGCGATCCGGTCGATGATGCCGGGCACGACGACCGTCTCGCCGTAATCCTCGGCGGCAATGACGAACTCGCGGTTCGAGCGGGCGAAGTCGAAGCTCTCGTCGCAACGCAATCCGCGTTCGAGAAGGTGGAGGGCGTGGCGCACGGGCTCGCGCAGGCTCCTGGCGCGCACGGTGGGCGCCATCCGGTTGCCTTCGCGCACGAAGAGCCTGTCGCCCACCGCGTCGCGCAGGCGGGCGAGCGCGTTGGACACGGCCGGCTGCGACAGGTTGAGCCTGAGGGCGGCCCGCGAGATGCTGCGTTCCGTGTAGACGGCGTCGAAGACGAGCAGCAGGTTGAGGTCGATCGATCGCAGGTTCATCGCCCTTCGATCTCCGCGGCGACCCGCCGCCTTCTATTCGGCAGGTGAATAGCGCACATTCCGCATTGAAATTCGACATGCCTCGCCGGAGCCCGCATTTTCGGGCCTCGAAGGACCGGGCTTTTACGAGGAGGCCGTGGATGCGAAGCGCCGTCGCGATCGTCGGGTATGGGCGCACGCCGTACAGCCGCCTCAGGGAAGGCGAGCCCGTCCTCACCGTCGACGAATACCTGGCCTGGGCGGCCGACCTCGCGCTTCAGAAAGCGGGGATGACCAAGGCCGATTTCGACGGCCAGGGGCTGGGCGTAGCGCATGCGGAGGCGGCCCATACCGTCAACTGGTCGGCGGCGGTGGCGGAGAATCTCGGCATCAGCCCGAGCGCGCTGATCCGCGGCGACCAGGGCGGGGCCTCGGCCGCCGCCATGCTCATCCGGGCGGCCGCGCTGATCGCGGCCGGCGTCATCGACCGTGCCCTCATCCTCGGCGCCGACACGCCCCTCAGCATCCCCTCGGCCGCGCCGGGGCTTCCCCTTTCGCCCGAGCGCACGCGGGGCGTCTACTGGGATTTCCAGGGCCCGTTCGGGGTGATGGGCGCGACGGCGCAGTTCGCGCTGGTGCTGCGCCGCTACATGCACGAATACCAGGTGACGCCCGCGCAGCTCGGCAAGATCGCGGTGACCAACCGCTTCCACGCCTCGCTGCATCCCGGCGCCATCTACCGCAAGCCGTATTCGCTGGAAGACTATCTCGCCTCGCGCATCCTTTCCGATCCCATCCGGCTGTTCGACTGCGTGCCGATCGTCAACGGCGGATTGGCCTACATCGTCACCTCGGCCAGGGACGCGCGGGCGCTGACCGACAAGCCGGTTTACGTGCGAGGCCTCGGCGAAGCCAACAACTTCTACCGCGGCAGCCGCACGCATCCGGACATCACCTGCACCGGCTTTGCGAAGGCGGCGCCGGTCGCGATGCGGATGGCCGGCATCGCCCATCGCGACATCGACTTCTTCCAGCCCTATGACGACTACCCTTTCATCTCGATGATGACCCTCGAGGACTGGGGCTTCTGCAAGAAGGGCGAGGGCGGCCGCTTCATCGACGGGCATGATTTCCGCTTCGACGGCGATTTCCCGATGTCGACCGACGGCGGCCAGCTTTCCGGCGGCCAGCCGGGCGGCGCCATCGGCGGCTTCATGCCCCTGATCGAAGGCGTGACGCAATTGCGCGGCGAGGCCGGGGCGCGGCAGGTCCGCGATGCCGCGATCGGCGGGGTGTGCGGCTTCGGCGGCATTCCCTATGGCCGCCCCGGGCGCAGTTGCGTGTCGGTCATCCTTGGAACGGAGGCCTAGGCGATGAAAGAGATGCTGGGGAAGCCCTTCCCCGAGATCACGGACCTGACGCGCCCGTTCTGGAAGGGGGCGGCCCAGGGCAGGCTGATGATGCAGCGCTGCGAGGCCTGCGGCACGGTGAATTTCCACCCCAAGCCGTGGTGCGTCGAGTGCGGCAGCCGCAAGCTTTCCTGGCAGCAGGTGAAGAACCAAGGAACCGTATACTCCTACACCGTCTCCCATTCGGTGGCGATGAACCTGCCCGGCTGGGAGCTTCCCGTGATCCTGGCGCTCGTCGATGTCGACGACGCCGCGCGCATGTATGCCCAGGTCGTCGGCGTTGGCGAAGACGGCATCCGGGTCGGCATGCGGGTGGAAGCCGTTTTCGAGCCCATCGGCGACGGCGCCGGCATCCCGAAGTTCCGGCCGCTGTCAGCGGATTAGCCCGCGCATCTCGATCTCGTTGAGCAGGCGGACGTCCTGCTTGACCATGATGGTCCGCACCTCGGCGACGTAGTCCATGAACGCCGCGTCCTCGTAGAGGCGAGCGCGCTTTTCCTCGCGCTCTCCGGCGCTGCGGTAGCGCCACAGATGGATGGCCTCGTTGACGTCGCCGATCTCGGTCGTGAACAGCCCGGCGAACACCTCCGGGCCGAGGATGCGGTCCTGGATCGGCAAGCCCTGCTCGCGGAACAGCTGCACGAACCGGCGTACGGTGCCGGGCTTGAAGGAATAGGCCCTGTAGTCGATCACCATGGTCGGGTTGACCTTCTGCTTGCCGGAGGCGGCTTTCCCGCCTCCGGTGTCGATGCGCCTTGTCGTACCTACTTCTTCGCCAGCACCTTCTCGACGAACTCGGGATGCACGATGGCCCTGATGTCCTTTTCGGCGTTGCCCTCGTCCTTGACGATGCCGTGCTGCGCCAGCACGTTGAAGATCTTCATGATGTCGTCGGCCGACGGAGCGGTCAGCTCCGGATCGTAGTGCGTGGAAAGCTTCTTCTCGAGCATGAAGCGAACCGCGTCGACCGAATAGCCGCTGGCCTTGGACAGGATCGCGTAGCCTTCTTCCGGGTTTTCGCGCAGGATGCGGGTGGCCTCGTGCAGCGACTCGACCAGGGCGATGACCGCGGCCTCGTTCTGCTCCGCGAACTGCTGGCGCACGCCCCATCCCGAGTTCAGCCAGTGGCCGCCCTTGCCCTTCAGCAGGTCGTCGGCGGTGAACAGGCTGACCGCCTTGCCCTGGCGGATCGGCTCGGAGGTGAAGGGCGGCCAGGCGAGCGCGCCGTCGACCTCCTTGCGATCGAAGAGGGTGTTCATGTCGCTCGCATTGACGCGCACCAGTTCCATGTCGGTGTCGCTGACGCCCGTTCCCGCAAGGTAGATCATGAGCTGGGCATAGAGCTGCGAGGCCTTGCCCGGAAAGGCGATCTTCTTGCCCTTGAGGTCCTGCGGGCCCTTGATGCCGCTGTCGGCCTGCACGATGAGGCCGGCCGCATTGGCAAGCTCGTCATAGATGTACCAGACGCCGGCGCCGCGCTGGGCGACGCTGAGCACCGGTCCGAGGCCGAGCAGGGCCGCGTCGATCGAGTTGGCCGCCATTCCTTCCAGGATCGGCGGCGAGAACGGGAACACGCTCCATTCCGGCTTGTAGCCGCGCTTCTCGAGAAGCTGCTTCTCCTTGACGATGTAGCCGAGCAGCGGCGCCGGCTGCAGGCCGATGCGGATGGTCTTGTTGTCCTGCGCCCCGGCCATACCGGTGATGCCGGCCATGCCGACTACGATCGTGGCTGCGAGCGCTATGAGCTTCCTGGCTAAAACTCTCATTGCATTCCTCCCTTGCCGTGGTTCAGTTGCACAACCCGCCGGGACCTCATGCCTCGACGAGGCCTTTCGAATAGGCAGCCTTCGCTTCTTCGGCTGCCTTCAGTACCTCCTCCCTCAGCGCGGCGTAGACCGGCTTCATCAGCTGTCCGAACGCCGCGGACGTGACGTCGCGCGGATGCTCGAGGTCGACGTCGATGATCGACTTGATGCGCCCGGGACGGGCGGTCATGATCGCGATGCGGCTGCTGAGGTAGACCGCCTCCTGGACGGAATGCGTGATGAACAGGACGGTCCTCTTCTTCTCCCGCCACAGCGTCAGCATCTCTTCCTGCAGCATCTCGCGGGTCTGCGCGTCGAGCGCGGCGAAAGGCTCGTCCATGAGCAGGATCGGCGGATCGTTGGCGAGAGCGCGGGCGATGCCGACGCGCTGCTTCATGCCGCCGGACAGTTCGCGCGGGTAGGAGTTCTCGAAGCCCTGCAGGCTGACCTGGTGCGCGGCCGCAAGCGCGATCTCGCGCATGCGCGCGCTGTCGTAGCCCTTGATCTCGAGGCCGAACTGGATGTTCTCCAGCACGGTGCGCCAGGGGAACAGCGCGTAGCTCTGGAACACCATGCCGCGATCAGCCCCCGGCCCCCTGATCGGGCTGCCGTTGATGGTGAGCGAGCCCTCGGTGACCTCTTCGAGCCCCGCGACCATCTGCAGGAAGGTGCTCTTGCCGCAGCCGCTGGGGCCCACGAGGCACATGAACTCGCCTTCCATGATCTGCA
>JBDHSZ010000120.1:0-11705 GCA_039812945.1 Shinella sp. | reverse complement strand
GTACGGCCGGGCCGCCGGTCTCGGCGAGGGTCTTCATCTGCGCCAGCCATTCCGCATGGGCCGGGTTGATCAGCTTGGGCGCCGTCGGGCCGAAGGGGTTGCCGAAGGTCCAGTTGATGCCGACGCGCATCAGCGACACGCCGATGATGAGGATGATCGTGCCGGTCACGACGGGCGGGAAGAAGCGCAGCAGCCGTCCCATGACCGGGGCGAGCAGGAAGGCTATGAAGCCGGCGCCTATGATGGCGCCGAAGATCATGCGCGCTCCCTCGGGTCCGGGGGCCATGGTCGCCATGGAGACCATCGGGCCGACCGAGGCGAAGGTGACGCCCATCATGACGGGCAGGCGGATGCCGACATGGCGGGTGACGCCGAGCGACTGGATGATGGTGACGAGGCCGCAGACGAAGAGGTCGGCCGAGATCAGGAACGCGACGTCCTGCGGGCTGAGCTGCAGGGCGCGGCCGACGATCAGCGGCACCGCCACCGCGCCGCCATACATGACGAGCACGTGCTGGATGCCGAGCGCTCCGAGTCTGCCTATGGGCAGCTTCTCGTCTACTGGGTGTGTGCTGGATATGTCGCTCATGGATACTCCTCCCATCATGTCGACGTCTGTTCCCGTCCTCCAACGGGGCGCGCCATCCATCGCGGCTGCGTTGGAGCGCCGCAAGTATAGTGTGGTAATAAACACTTTACGTATTCTTGGGGGTAATCGTGCGATGGGGAGTATTCGCCGCGTGCCGCCCTTTTTCAGGATTTCCTAGCTATTTCATGGATTTATCATTGCTTCCAATAGGAAGGGCGGCTCGTTTTCTTCTTCATATGAGCGCAAAACACCGGTCGCCGTCAACTGTTTCCTGACCGGAATATATGTATTTCCCCCGCGCCGCCCGCCTTGCCGGGAAAGCCGCGCGGAACGGCGGTCAATGGCCTGAAAGAAAACGGAAAATCCGGGAAGGGCCGAAGCGCCCGCCTTGCGCGAAGGCGGATGCGGCCAGGCGGCGGCGAGGAGGGGAAACCGCAAATGCAAAAGGCCTTCCGGTTTCCCGAAAGGCCTCTGGAATTCGAATGGTGGGCGTGACAGGGATTGAACCTGTGACCCCTACGATGTCAACGTAGTGCTCTCCCGCTGAGCTACACGCCCATCCGATGAAGGGGCATAGACCACAAAACATCCGGCGGCGTCAATAGGCTTCTCAAGCTTTTTTTGCGCGCCGATTTCGCGGTCTTTTCCGGGCCTTAGGCGGCCAGCATCTTGTTGACCTCTTCGACGAGATCGCGCAGGTGGAAGGGCTTGGAGAGGACCTTGGCGTCCTTCGGGGCCTTGGAGTCCGGGTTCAGCGCCACGGCGGCGAAACCGGTGATGAACATCACCTTGAGGTCCGGGTCGAGCTCGGTGGCGCGGCGCGCCAGCTCGATGCCGTCCATCTCCGGCATGACGATGTCGGTGAGGAGCAGCGAGAAGGGCTCCTCGCGAAGCCGGTCGTAGGCGCTGGCGCCGTTGTCGTAGGACAGCACCTGGTAGCCCGCCTTTTCGAGCGCCTTCACCAGAAAGCGGCGCATGTCGTTGTCGTCTTCTGCGAGGAGAATCTTGGGTGTCATGGAATTCGGGAACCGTTGCTGAATGTTGTCTGCCCGTGGACGGGCGGTTCTGTTACAAAAGCGTATTCCGGTAAATATCCGGTGAATGGGCAAGGGCAAGCCCTCATCCCTTCCTTCTCAGTATGGACACGCGCGGGACCGGCTGGCAACATGAAAGGCGCAATGACTTTCACGCATGGTAAAGGGCGGCGATGGCGGAGGCTTTGAGCGAAAACAGCGACTTCGACGTGCTGGAGCCGGTTTCGCAGAGCGTGCCCCTCGTCTTCAATTCGCCCCATAGCGGGCGGCGTTATCCACAGGGCTTCCTCGACAGCTCGCGTCTCGACGCGCTCGCCATCCGCCGCTCCGAGGATCATTATGTCGACGAGCTGTTCTCCGTCGCCCCGGCGCTCGGCGCGCCGATGCTCGTCGCGCATTTCCCGCGCGCCTGGCTCGACGTGAACCGCGAGCCCTACGAGCTCGATCCGCGCATGTTCGACGGCCCGCTGCCGTCCTTCGCCAATATCAGCTCGATCCGCGTCGCCGGCGGGCTCGGCACCGTGCCGCGCGTCGTGGCGGAGAACATGGAGATCTACCGCCACCGCTTCTCCGTCGAGGAGGCGCTGGAGCGGGTGGAGCGCGTCTACAAGCCCTATCACGCGCGGCTGCGCCAGCTCGTGGTGCGCACCCATGTCGCCTTCGGCTTCGCGGTGCTGATCGACTGCCATTCCATGCCGGGCAATATAAGGGTGTCGGGAACCGGCATGCGGCCGGATTTCATCATCGGCGACCGCTACGGCACCAGCGCCTCCGGCGAGCTGACGCGCGTCGCCATGCGGCTCATCGAGGACATGGGCTTTTCCGTCGTGCGCAACAAGCCCTATGCCGGCGGCTTCATCACCGAGCATTACGGCCGGCCGGCCAAGGGCCTGCATGCCCTGCAGATCGAGGTGAACCGCGGCCTCTATGTCGATGAGACGACGCTGGTGAAGAAGCCCGACTTCCCGGTGCTGCAGACGGCGATCTCCGCCTTTCTGCAGGACTTCTGCGACCATGTCGAGGAATATGCCGCCGACCGGGCGCTCGCCGCCGAATAGGCCGGCTCCCGGTCAAAAAAAACCGCGCTTGCGGCGCGGTCAAGTCTAGGGAGGAAACACCCTGGAAGGGCATTTGCAGCCATCGCTGACTGCAAGGAAAAGGTAATATTGCGCCGCACAAATGTCAAGCGCAGGTGCGAAAGGTAAATCGGTTCCGGCAGGTCTTTTCTCATGCGGCGGATGACGTCATGTCTGCCGCAATCCGGTTCCGTTTTCGCCGCCGATGCAGTAAGGAGGGACAGTGTAGAAAGCCTCCGAGAGATATCCATGCTGCCAGATCGTGCCTTCTTCGACCTCCTCGCCGATGCGGCCAGGAAGGAAACCCTGCCGCGCTTCCGGGTCGGCGCCGACGTCGTCAACAAGGAGGCCGCCGGCTTCGACCCCGTGACGGAGGGGGACCGGGCGGCGGAAGCGGCGATCCGCGCGCTGATCGAGCGGCATTTCCCCGACCACGGCATCCTCGGCGAGGAGCACGGCTCGGTCGGGCTCGACCGGGAATATGTCTGGGTCATCGACCCGATCGACGGCACGCGGGCCTTCATTTCCGGCGTGCCGGTCTGGGGCACGCTGATCGGTCTTTATCGCGGCGGCGAGGCCGTCATGGGCCTCATCGACCAGCCCTTCACCGGCGAGCGCTATTTCGCCGACGGCGAGGTCTCCCGCTATGCCGGCCCGGACGGCGGCAAGGTGCTGTCGACGCGGCCGTGCGACAGCCTGTCGGACGCGATCCTGTTCACGACGTCGCCGCACCTCTTCACCAACAGCCGCAAGGCGCGCTTCGAGGCGGTGCAGGACAGGGTGCGGCTCTTCCGCTACGGCGTCGACTGCTACGCCTATGCGCTGCTCGCCGCCGGCCATGTCGACCTCGTCGTCGAATGCGAATTGAAGCCCTATGACGTCGGCGGCCTCATCCCGGTCATCGAGCAGGCGGGCGGCATCATTACCAACTGGGACGGCGGCCCGGCGGAAATGGGCGGCGAGATCATCGCGGCCGGCAGCCGCAAGGTCTATGACGAGGCGATGGCGCTTCTCAAGGCGTGAACGGTTCAGGCGCCGAGGCTGGTTTCCTCGGCGTCGCTGCCCGGAATGAAGGCCTCGATGGCCGCCATCGCCTGGGCGCGATAGCGGTCGGCCTCCTGGAAAAGCTCGTGGCGCGCGCCGTCGATCTCGATGAGGCGGGCGGCGCGGAAGATGCGGGCGAGGTCGCCGATCGCCTTGCGCGGCACCAGCACGTCCGCCGTGGGGCAGAGCAGCAGGGTCGGGATGCGGATGCGCGTCAGGTGGTCCTGATGCGTGACGCGAGCCATGGCGCGCAGCGTCTCGTCCAGCCAGCGCGCGCTCGGCCAGCCGATCGAAAGCTCGGGATGCGCCGCATAGATGGCGGCGTTGCGGGCGAAGCGCCGCGGATCGGAACTGACGACATTGCCCGCGAAGTCCGACGGCGGCTCGCCCTTGCGGAAGGTGCGGTTGCCGAGGCCCGTAAGGGCGGCGAGGCGGGCGATGACGGCGATGCGGCGCTGGCTCATCGACTGGCCGCCGAGCGCGACGAAGGGCGCGGCGAGCACCATGCGCTCGATGCGGTTCTCCAGCAGCGGCGCCTGCGAGAGGGCGACGAGCGCGCCGGTCGAATGGGCGACGATGAAGAAGGGCAGGCGTGCGTCCGGCAGCACGATCCTTTCGAGGAAGAGCGACAGATCGGCTTCGTAGTCGGCGAAGCGGGCGACATGGCCGGCGCGGCTGTCGGCGATCAGCCGGTCGGAGCCGGCCTGGCCGCGCCAGTCGAAGGTCGCGACCCAGAGGCCCCGGGCCGTCAGGTCCGCGATCGTCTCGAAATATTTCTCGATGCATTCGCTGCGGCCCTGCAGCAGCACGACCGTGCCCTTCGCCTCGCGCTCCCTGGAGCGGAACACGGCGTAGCGGATCTTCACGCCGCCGCGGCCTTCCAGGAAGCCGGCGAAATGGTTTTCCGGTACGGGATTGTCGGCGGTGGCGTGGAGGAGGGAATCCATCGGGCGGGCGGGTCTCGATTAGGTATTCGATGGATAGGCGCTGGCTCCCGCGCCGTCAAAGAAAAAAGCCGGATGCATGCGGCAACGGGGGTGGCCTCATGCATTCCGGCGCAATTTGACCAGGGAGGAAGGGACGTTACACCCCGGTCGTCGAAAGTTTGTCGCTTCCGATGATGCCGTTCTAGCAGGGGCAAGCTGAACGCTGTCCGAAGCGCCCGTTCATTTGCCGTTCATATCGGGATTTTTCTCGCCGCGCCGGTCTTGAACGGCCGAAAAGACGTTCCCATCTCATCGTCACGGGCGCCGAAAGGGTCCGTCGAGGCTTCCGTCGCCAGAATGGGACGGGGCCGGATGAACCGGGCGGCTCCCTCGGAAATCGGGAGGCGTCCTTTGAAAGATCGCAACCGTTGCTCTGAAGGAGGACACCATGCGTCACGTCGATTTCTCCCCCCTCTACCGTTCCACCGTCGGCTTCGACCGTCTCTTCACCATGCTCGACAGCCTCGGTCAGCCCGACCAGGCCGCCCAGAGCTATCCGCCCTACAATATCGAGCGCACCGGCGAGAACACCTACCGCATCACCATGGCGGTGGCCGGCTTCGACGAAAGCGAACTGTCGATCGAGGCGCGCGAACATGCGCTAACGGTCAAGGGTGAGAAGAAGGACGAAGCGTCCGATGAAAGCCAGTATCTCTACCGCGGCATCGCCAAGCGCGCCTTCGAGCGCCGCTTCCAGCTCGCCGATCATGTGGAAGTGCGCGCCGCTTCGCTGAAGAACGGCCTTCTCCACATCGACCTGCTGCGCGAGATCCCGGAAGCCGCCAAGCCGCGCCGTATCGAGATCGCAGCCGTCCAGCGCGAGCCGAAGCAGATCGAAGCGCAGACCAACTGAGCTTTTCGTCCGGAATGAAGGAGGGCGGTGCCGCAAGGCGCCGCCTTTTTTGTTGGCGCGGCCGGCCCCTCATTCCGCTGCCGCGCTCATGATCAAGGGAAAACAGTGCGGCAATGTCCCTTCGCCCCGCTTGCGGGGAGAAGGTGGCCGGCAGGCCGGATGAGGGGCTGATTCAAAGCGCCGAAAGAAAGCCGTCGACGTCCGTTTGCGTGGTGGCGAAGCTGGTGACGAGGCGGACGAGGGTCTCGTCCGCGGCCATGGTCGCCTTCAGGTCCGGGCCGGGGTGCCAGTCGTAGAAGGTCGCGCCCTTTTCGCGCAGCGCCTTCGCCGTGTCGGCGCGCAGGATGGCGAAGAGCTCGTTCGAGCCGGTCGGCCAGGCGAGGCGGGCCTTGCCGGAGGCGGCGAAGCCGGCCGCCAGCCGGTTCGCCATGGCGTTGGAATGGCGGGCGAGGCGCAGCCAGAGGTCGTCGCGGAAATAGGCGTCGAACTGGGCGGCGACGAAGCGGGATTTCGAGAAGAGCTGGGCGGAGCGCTTGCGCAGGTAATGCATCTGCCGCGCGCGGGACGGATCGAACAGGACGAGGGCCTCGGCGCACCAGCAGCCGTTCTTGGTGCCGCCGAAGGAGAGGAGGTCGACGCCGCGCTTCCACGTCATCTCCGCCGGGCTTGCGCCGAGATGGACGAGGGCGTTGGCGAAGCGCGCGCCGTCCATGTGCAGCGGTAGGCCGGCCTGTTTCGCCACGTCCGAGATGGCGGCGATCTCGTCCGGCGTATAGGCGGTGCCGGCCTCCGTCGCCTGGGTGAGGGTGACGGCCGTCGGCTGGCCGCCATGCACGAAATCCGGCGGGAAGCGGCCGATGGCCTCCGCAAGGGCATCCGGCGAGAGCTTGCCGGCGGGGCCGTCGACCGGCACGAGCTTGGCGCCGGCGGCGAAGAATTCCGGGGCGTTGCACTCGTCCACGTTCACATGCGCCTCGCGGTGACAGAAGACCTGCCCGCCCGGACGGTTGACGCCGGCGAGCGCCAGGGAATTGGCCGCCGTGCCGGTGCCGACGAAGAAGACGGCGACGTCGCGCTCGAAAATCTCTGAGAACGTCTTTTCCACATACTTGTCGAGGTCGCTCGCGCCATAGGCCGGGGCGAAGCCTCCTGCCGCCTCGACGAGGCTCCGTGCGATGTCGGGATGGGCTCCAGCCCAGTTGTCGGAGGCGAAAAACATGCGGTTTCCAATGCGAATGAGGCCGGGACGCGACCATAATGGAGAAAAAATCGCGATCAAACGCCGGATTCGGCCAAAAGGCGGGATTTTCCCGCAAATGAAAGGAACGGAAGCAAAGCGTCGCGAGTGCGTAATTTAATTTCAACCCGCTGGAGACACGGGCAATTTTTCTTCATGAGGTGGTGATTATTTGGCATGATGGCCTTGCGGGGCGGGGGTGTTTCTGGCATAGAGCATCTGAAATAGGACAGTGTTGCTGTCCTATTTCGGTCAGGAGACCGAAGCGGCGCCGCTTCCTTGCGGAAGGCGCTCAAGGCGATGTCGGAAGCGATTTCCGAACCCGCCGCCCCGATGGTTCCGATGATCCCGTGAATTCAACAGGCGACGTCCCGCGGGGCGGCCGGAATGCCCGCACGATACGGGCCAACAGGAGGAAGACATGGTGGTGAAGACTCAAGCACATGATTATCGGCAGTCCCGGTCGCAGGCGACTGCGACGGGCGCCAAAACGCGCGCTTCCACACCGGGCCTGCCGAAAAAACAAGGACTTTACGATCCGCGCAACGAACATGACGCCTGCGGCGTCGGCTTCGTGGCGCATCTGAAGGGCAGGAAGTCGCACCAGATCGTCAAGGACGGGCTCTTCATGCTCGAGAACCTGACGCATCGCGGCGCCGTCGGCGCGGACCCGCTGATGGGCGACGGCGCGGGCATCCTCGTCCAGATACCGGACCGCTTCTTCCGCGAGGAGATGGCCAAGCAGGGCATCACCCTGCCCAAGGCGGGCGAATATGCCGTCGGCCACATCTTCATGCCGCAGGACGAGAAGCTGGTCGACTATTTCAAGAAGGTCATCGGAGATGTCGTCGCCGAGGAGGGGCAGGTGCTCATCGGCTTCCGCGACGTGCCGGTCGACAATTCCTCGCTTTCCAAGGCGCCCGAGATCGCCGCCACCGAGCCGCGCCATGTGCAGGTCTTCGTCGGCGCGGGCCGCGAGGCCGCCACGAACGACGAGTTCGAGCGCCGGCTCTTCACGCTGCGCAAGGTGATCTCCAACCGCATCTATGACGAATACGAGGGCGAGGAGAGCGATTTCTATCCCGTCTCGCTGTCGTCCAAGACCATCGTCTACAAGGGCATGTTCCTCGCCTATCAGGTGGGCGCCTATTACACGGACCTCGCCGATCCGCGTTTCGAATCGGCCGTCGCCCTCGTGCACCAGCGCTTCTCCACCAACACCTTCCCGTCGTGGAAGCTGGCGCATCCCTACCGCATGGTCGCCCATAACGGCGAGATCAACACGCTGCGCGGCAACGTCAACTGGATGGCGGCCCGGCAGGCCTCCGTCTCCTCGCCGCTGTTCGGCGACGACATCACTAAGCTCTGGCCGATCTCCTACGAGGGCCAGTCGGACACGGCCTGCTTCGACAACGCGCTCGAATTTCTGGTGCGCGGCGGCTATTCCATGGCGCATGCCGTGATGATGCTGATCCCCGAGGCCTGGGCCGGCAACCAGCTCATGAGCCCCGAGCGCAAGGCCTTCTACGAATACCATGCCGCGCTGATGGAGCCGTGGGACGGCCCGGCCGCCGTCGCCTTCACCGACGGCAGGCAGATCGGCGCGACGCTCGACCGCAACGGCCTGCGCCCCGCCCGCTACCTCGTCACCGACGACGACCGCGTCATCCTGGCTTCCGAGGCCGGCACGCTGCCGGTCGAGGAGAAGAGCATCGTGCGCAAGTGGCGCCTGCAGCCGGGCAAGATGCTGCTCATCGACATGGAGGAGGGCCGGATCATCTCCGACGAGGAGGTGAAGTCGTCGCTTGCCGGAAAGCACCCCTATCGCGACTGGCTGGACAATACCCAGATCATCCTGGAAGACCTCGGCCCGGTCGAGCCGCGGGCGCTGCGCCGCGACGTGTCGCTGCGCGACCGCCAGCAGGCCTTCGGCTATACGCAGGAGGACACGCGCCTCTTGATGTCGCCGATGGCGACGACGGGGCAGGAGGCGATCGGCTCGATGGGCACGGACACGCCGATCTCGGCCATGTCCGACAAGACCAAGCTGCTCTACACCTATTTCAAGCAGAACTTCGCGCAGGTGACGAACCCGCCCATCGACCCGATCCGCGAGGAACTGGTCATGAGCCTCGTCTCCTTCATCGGCCCGCGCCCGAATATCCTCGATCACGGCGGCGCGGCCAAGGCCAAGCGCATGGAGGTGCGTCAGCCGATCCTTACCAATGGCGATCTCGAAAAGATCCGCTCCATCGGCCATGTCGAGGATCGCTTCGACACCAAGACGCTGGACTTCACCTATGACGTCTCGCGCGGCGCGGACGGCATGCCGGAAATGCTCGACCGGCTCTGCGAGCGCGCCGAGCAGGCCGTGACCTCCGGCTACAACATCATCGTGCTCTCCGACCGGCAGATCGGGCCGGACCGTGTGGCGATCCCGGCGCTGCTGGCGACCGCCGCCGTGCACCATCACCTGATCCGCAAGGGCCTTCGCACCTCCGTCGGCCTCGTCGTGGAGACCGGCGAGCCGCGCGAGGTGCATCACTTCTGCCTTCTCGCCGGCTACGGCGCGGAAGCGATCAACCCCTATCTCGCCTTCGACACGCTCACCGACATGCACAAGCGCGGCGAGTTTCCCAAGGAGGTCGATGCGGAGGAGATCGTCTATCGCTACATCAAGGCGATCGGCAAGGGCATCCTCAAGGTCATGTCCAAGATGGGCATCTCGACCTATCAGTCCTATTGCGGCGCGCAGATCTTCGACGCCATCGGCCTGTCGTCTGAACTGGTCGACAAGTATTTCTTCGGCACGGCGACGACCATCGAGGGCATCGGCCTCGAGGAGATCGCCAAGGAGACCTTCAACCGCCACAAGGCCGCCTTCGGCCGCGATCCGCTGCTCGCCAACACGCTCGATATCGGCGGCGAATATGCCTATCGCATGCGCGGCGAGGAACATGCCTGGACGCCCGACGTCATCGCCTCGCTGCAACATGCGGTGCGCGGCAACGCGGCCGACCGCTACAAGGAATTCGCCGGACTGGTGAACGCCTCGTCGCTGCGCATGAACACGATCCGCGGCCTGTTCTCGATCAAGGGTGCTGAAGCGGCCGGCCGCAGGCCGGTCTCCATCGACGAGGTCGAGCCGGCGGTGGATATCGTCAAGCGGTTCTCGACGGGCGCGATGTCCTTCGGCTCGATCTCGCGCGAGGCGCACACCACGCTCGCCGTCGCCATGAACCGGATCGGCGGCAAGTCGAACACCGGCGAGGGCGGCGAGGAGGCCGACCGCTACCTGCCGCTGCCGGATGGCTCGGCCAATCCCGAGCGCTCGGCGATCAAGCAGGTCGCCTCCGGCCGCTTCGGCGTGACGACGGAATATCTCGTCAATGCCGACATGCTGCAGATCAAGGTGGCGCAGGGCGCCAAGCCCGGCGAGGGCGGCCAGCTTCCCGGTCATAAGGTGGATGCGACGGTCGCCAAGACCCGGCATTCGACGCCCGGCGTCGGCCTCATCTCGCCGCCGCCGCACCACGACATCTACTCCATCGAGGACCTGGCGCAGCTCATCTACGACCTGAAGAACGTCAACCCGCAGGCGGATATCTCGGTCAAGCTCGTCTCGGAGGTCGGCGTCGGCACGGTCGCGGCCGGCGTCGCCAAGGCGCGGGCGGACCATATCACCGTCGCCGGCTTCGACGGCGGCACGGGGGCCTCGCCGCTCACCTCGCTGAAGCATGCCGGCTCGCCCTGGGAGATCGGCCTTGCCGAGACGCACCAGACGCTGGTGCTCAACAAGCTGCGCTCGCGCGTCGCGCTACAGGTCGACGGCGGCCTGAAGACCGGCCGCGACGTCGTCATCGGCGCGCTGCTCGGCGCGGACGAGTTCGGCTTCGCCACCGCGCCGCTGATCGCCGCCGGCTGCATCATGATGCGCAAGTGCCACCTCAACACCTGTCCGGTGGGGGTCGCCACGCAGGACCCGGTGCTGCGCAAGCGCTTCAAGGGCACGCCCGAGCATGTCATCAACTACTTCTTCTTCGTCGCCGAGGAGGTGCGCGAAATCCTCGCCTCGCTCGGCGTGCGCTCGCTGAACGAGATCATCGGCGCGTCCGAGCTCTTGGAGAAGGAGACGATGCTCTCGCACTGGAAGGCCAACGGCCTCGACTTCTCGCGCATCTTCCACAAGGTCGATGCGCCGAAGGAGGCGACCTACTGGACCGAGCGGCAGGATCACCCGATCCACGATATCCTCGACCGCAAGCTGATCGAGCAGGCCAAGCCCGCGCTGGAGAAGAAGACGCCGGTCGCCTTCGAGGTCGACATCAAGAATGTCGACCGCTCGGCGGGCGCGATGCTCTCCGGCGAAGTCGCCAAGCGCTACGGCTTCAAGGGGCTGAAGGACGACACGATCCGCGTGAAGCTCAACGGCACGGCGGGCCAGTCCTTCGGCGCGTTCCTGGCGCGCGGCATCACCTTCGACCTTATCGGCGCGGGCAACGACTATGTCGGCAAGGGCCTTTCGGGCGGGCGCATCGTCGTGCGGCCCCCGGCGGAGACCCGCGCGGCGCCGCATGAATCGATCATCGTCGGCAATACGGTGCTCTACGGCGCGATCGCCGGGGAGTGCTACTTCAACGGCGTCGCCGGAGAGCGCTTCGCGGTGCGCAATTCCGGCGCGGTCGCCGTCGTCGAGGGCGTGGGCGACCATGGCTGCGAATACATGACCGGCGGCGTCGTCGTCGTCATCGGCCAGACGGGGCGCAACTTCGCGGCCGGCATGTCCGGGGGCGTTGCCTATGTGCTGGACGAGGCCGGCGATTTCGCCCGCCGCTGCAACATGGCGATGGTCGAGCTGGAGCCGGTGCCGGAGGAGGACGACATGC